>CAYTGS010000275.1:0-1519 GCA_964437435.1 uncultured Roseburia sp. | reverse complement strand
TCCAAAATCCCAATCCGCTTACCGCATAATAAATTAAAAAATTAAGTATAATTGACAAACAGAGTATTACAAAAAATACGGCAAATCTGACGACACTAATAAACCCATTTGAATAAAAATTACCGATTACATATACTAATAAAATAAAGGCAAACGAACATAGAAACATGCTCACCTTTTCCCCTAAATATCCAAAGAAAGTGTATAAGCGATAATTTATTGGACGGACGATATATTTTGCCAAACCTCCATTTTTGATATCCTCGTTTATTTCATAAACATAATTTACAGATATTATTTTAGCCAATAAACATGCAAAAAACGTATACATCAACATTTCAGGAAAAGTATAACCAAAAACATATTTTCCATTTGCGGCAGTAAACAATCCCTTCCATAAGAATATCTGCATGATTAGAGGAAAAATAATGCTTACCAACCCTAGATAGTAATTAGCCCTATACTGCAAAGATTTATTTAAACCAAGCTTAAAGACTTGTCTATATACTTTCATCACAGTTACCTCGACTTATATAATTTTTCCAAGCTTTCTTCCAAAGGTATATCTTTCCCATCATAAACCAATGAACCGTTGTTAATGACGATAGTTCTTTGGCATAATGCCTCAATATCTTCCAGATAATGACTCGTCAGCATAATCGTAATTTTTTCTTGCATATTATAATATTTCAAAAAATCACGTATATTCTTTTGAGCTATCATATCAAGTCCGATAGTTGGTTCATCTAAGAAAATTACCTTCGGCTTATGTATCAAAGCCGCTAATAACTCCATCTTCATTCTCTCGCCTAAAGAAAGATTTCTAACCTGCACGTCCAATAATTCTTTTACATCTAGTAATTCGCTAAGTTCGTCCAAGGTCTTATGATAATCATTATCGCTAATATTATAAATACATTTATTGAGATATAATGACTCATTGGCGGGCAAATCCCACCATAATTGGTTCTTTTGTCCAAGCACAATCGAAATATTGCGTTTAAATTCATTTTTACCCTCCCAAGGCACATATCCTGATACTTCGGCATATCCATCGGTGGGGAACATGATTCCCGATAACATTTTTAATGTCGTTGTCTTTCCTGCTCCATTAGGACCTAAAAATCCTACGATTTCACCATCATCAATTTGAAACGAAATCTTATTGACTGCAATCTTTTCTTGATGTTTATTATGGACAAAGTTTTTTAGAGAACCTCTTAATCCTAAATCTTTTTTCTTATAAGTGTAAATTTTATATAAGTTATCAACCTTTATCATCATACCTCACCCCGTATCCTAAGTTTGTAAATGTTGCCCCCATCCAAGTATTTCCGCGTGCAACTTTACTTTTAATAACATTTTAATACAACTATTTTGGAATTTCTTTCATTATTTATCTGGAAAATATAAGTATATTTCAGTTTTTTGTTGCTTGGTGTTAGTTGGATGGGGAAAAGATAGTTCACATTCTTATTTGTCCTTATAATACTGTTTTGTCCACTTGGAAACAGACTTA
>CAYTGS010000274.1:0-1523 GCA_964437435.1 uncultured Roseburia sp. | reverse complement strand
AATTAAAAATAAATAATTATTGAGAACATAAACCGTTTAAGGTATAATATTTATTAGTAAAATTTTTCCAATAGATTTATATTTGAGTCACATATCTCAAAAGAAAGGAGCACTTGTGTACAAATTTACAAACGATTGTCTGACTGGCATTACAGAAATTGATGATGAACATCGTGGACTGTTTGAACTAGTCAATGAAATTCAAAATTTGGTAGATAAAAACCAGGAATGTGTAGAAATTGATGATAACGTATTGGCTAAAAATCTCCTTGTCAAATTAAAGCAGTATGCATTAACCCATTTTACTCATGAGGAAAGCTATATGCAGGAAATTAATGATCCTGAGCTTGAGAGACAAAAGCGTGAGCATGCTCAGTTTGTGGAGAAAATGAACAGCTATGACAATATAGATATTACTGATGAGGAAGGGCGACGTATTACAAGCGAACTTCTTGCATATTTGGTTCGTTGGCTGTACCATCATATTTTGGGCAGTGATATTATGATTGGAAAGGTGCAGAACAAGAACAAATTGAATAATTCTTATAGCTTTTCGGAAAAATTCATAACAGGAATAGAAATTGTAGACAGAGAACATGAAAAACTGTTTGCAATAATAAATCAAACAAACAAAATAATCTATTCAGATATAATGCACGACAAATATGATGCGATTACGAATATTTTGGCGGAGCTAAAAGACTATACCATTACTCATTTCCATGACGAGGAAGAATATATGAAACAGGTTGGATATGATGGATTAGAGGCACAGCAGATAGCTCATCAGGCATTTATAGATAAGATTGAGGATATTGATTTGAATGAAATTGATGACAACCAAAATGAATATCTTAGGAGTTTGATTAACTTTTTACTTTGCTGGCTGGTAAATCATATTTTAAAAATGGATAAGCAAATACCGGTTAAATAATCGTGTATATTAAGAATATATCATGTGCAAAATGCGTATGGAGAGGAGTTTATGAAAATGGAAAACAGAGGAAAGTATTACATTACTACAGCGATTGCATACACATCAGGAAAGCCGCATATTGGGAATAATTATGAAATCGTGCTTGCTGACAGTATAGCCCGTTATAAGAGACATGACGGATATGACGTATTCTTCCAAACAGGAACTGATGAGCATGGGCAGAAAATCGAGTTAAAGGCAGCAGAGGCAGGCGTTACTCCAAAGGAATTTGTTGACAACGTGGCAGGTATTATTCAGGGACTATGCGACATGTTAAACATTTCATATGACAAGTTTATCCGTACAACCGACGATTATCATGAAAAGCAGGTTCAGAAAATCTTCAAGCGCCTTTATAACCAGGGAGACATCTACAAGGGAGCCTATGAGGGGCTTTACTGTACACCCTGTGAGTCATTTTGGACCGAGTCACAGCTAAAGGATGGCAAGTGTCCTGACTGTGGACGTGAGGTAAAGCCTGCAAAGGAAGAAGCATATTTCTTTAAAATGAGCAAATATGCTGACCGCCTTATTGAGCATATCAACA
>CAYTGS010000273.1:0-1546 GCA_964437435.1 uncultured Roseburia sp. | reverse complement strand
AAAATTGGAGGGTTAAGAATTATGAAAACATGGAAATTAGTTGCTGGTATTTTATCAATTATATTATTTTTTCTTGTTGCGTTTCAATCCTGTGCAGCAGGAGTTGTCAACACCATGGAGGAAAATGGTGGGAGCTCCGGGTCAGTCGGGATATTAGTTGCGATTTTGCTGCTTGCGGGTGGAATTGTCTCAATAGCAACCAGAAAGTCAGAAGGTAAGGGCGGCAATATAGCATTAATAATTTTATTTGGAATAGCAGCGCTTACAGGATTTGCGGGTCATGGAAATTATAGCGATTTAATAATATGGTCAATTTGGTGTCTTATAAATGCATTGATTGCAATAATTGGCATTGTAAAGAATAAATAGTGTTAGAGAGCAGGGCTGTTGAACAATGTGTCAGTTGCCCTGCTCTTTTAAGCCTTAAAAATAGTCTGCTCTATGATTAGCATAATTGTAAACAGTCCAAATATAATTACAGTGTTCCAGAGTATTATGCCGAGTATTTTTGAAGGCTTTTTATTGCTGTTACACAACGGAAAATATTGTTGTATATTCAGATAGTTAAACGAAAACAAAATTATTGATAACATCATAATAAGGCAAAAGCAGCGTTCAAGCCATAAGACGGAAGTGTCGGCATCCTTAACCTCAAGCGTAAGACACAGCCAGAATATGAATATGTAAGAAATGGATGCAAGGAGCATATGCCAAAGCTTACCCGTTCTAAATCCGGGCGGAAGGTAATTAAAGTAACCGGTAACCTTTTCGGGAAATGAATTATGTACGGTATCTGAATGAACGGAAACCGGTGTATTATTTTTACAGGTGATTAATGCTCTTTTTAAAGCTTCGACATCGGAATATCTGTCGCGGGGATTTAATTCCGTACATTTTTTCGTTATGGTTTTAAGGACATTTGCATTTGCCGTATCGGATTTTGAAACGAGCATTTCATTTATAAGGATGCCAATCGCATAAATATCTGTTTCGGGAGAAGATGCGCCGAAACCGTATTGCTCAGGTGCGGCATAGCCCTTAGTGCCAAGAAGGACGGTATCAACAGTATCAGCGTCCGAATAATATTTTGCGGCATTAAAATCTATTAAAACAACATGGTTATCCGGTGTTATGATTATGTTTGATGGTTTGATGTCGCGGTGTACAATAGGCGGATTTTGACTGTGGAGTCTTTGGACGATATCACAAAGCTCAAGTATATATGAATATGCATATTCAGCTTTAAGGGTTGAAGTGTCCAGCTGTTCTTGCAAAGATGAGCCGGTTATATATTCCTCGATAAGTATGAGCTGATTTCCTGATTTCGTGATGTCAAAAATTCGAGGTGTTCCGACAACCGGATTTTGGTATAATTGGTAGTAGACATTGTAATTATATATATCAAGAATCTTGCGGACATATATTTTACCTGTTTCTTCGTCCTGAACCAGATAGACTTTATGGGATTCGTTTATGTTTGCTATGGTTTTGTAAGTTGACATTGTAGAACCCCACTTTCTATAGATTTTAAATATAATAACGGTGA
>CAYTGS010000272.1:0-1566 GCA_964437435.1 uncultured Roseburia sp. | reverse complement strand
AATTAGGAGGTAATTTTAGATGTCATTATATGCAATCGGTGACTTTCATTTGGATAAGCTGGTATCTGGAGATTATTTGAATTTCAAGCCAGAGCTGATTTTAAAATAAGGTGCTGCCCTTGTTATCTCAGACGCAAGTTTCTACATAAATATATCATTTTGTGTTGATTTTTGATAAAAAAACAAGTACAATAAAGAAGATGATAAAGTTATGATAAAATATTGATAAGGAGGAACGCCATATGCTACAGATAAGACCAGTTTCAGACCTGAGAAATAAATTTCCGGACATTGAGAAAATTGTAAATACTGGAGAACCTGTGTATCTGACAAAGAACGGATATGGTGCAATGGTGGTCCTCAGCCTTGATGCATATTCTAAACTGACTGACGGTGTGGAAACTGCGTTAGATGAGGCAGACAGGCTTGCCGCGGACGATGGCAGAAGAATGAGCCATGAGGAAGTTTTCGAAAATCTGCGGAGGAAGATCAATGCTCAATAAAAAATACAGATTGAGTTATCTGCCGCTCTTTTACGAAGATCTTGACGAAAAAGTTACTTATATTGCAGAGAAGTTGAAAAATCCTAAAGCGGCAAATGATTTATTGGATAAAGTGGAAACAGCCATATTGGAGCGTCTTCCGGTGGCAGAGTCCTTTGAGCCATATCATTCCATTCGGGAACGCAGATACACTTATTACCGTATTTATGTGAATCATTACACAATTTATTATGTGATAATAGACGATGACCCGGAGGATTTGATTATGGAAGTTCGGAGATTTCTCTATAATGGTCAGAATCAGAAAAAGATGGTATAGTGGCAAAATAAAATAGCAGCATACGCAAAAGGCAATCAGAAATGGTTGTCTTTCTTGTACTTAAAAGAAAGACTAAATATGGCAGATCATGCTGATCAGGTGTAGATGAATGTCATCTAAGGGTTGTTTCACCAGTTTGTTTTTGTTATAATTGGGGTATATGTATGGACTGATGAATGGTGCCTCAAATCGGAAGTTATGGGGGTATTTGATATGGCAATAGAGTACAGGAGATTAACAGAAAAAGAACTCGATATATTTATTGAAATGAGAATAAATCAATTAAAAGAAGAGGGAGCAACAGAGGACATTGATTTAAGACCTGCTTTGAAAGATTATTACAATCGTCATTTGAAGGATGGTACATTTGTGTCATGGCTTGCATTGGATGGGAACAGGATTATTGGGACAAGCGGAATGTCATTTGTTGAGAAACCGCCTTATTTTGGATGTCCAAGTGGTAAAATGGGATTGTTGTCAAGTATGTTTACAGCACAGGATTATAGGCGAAAAGGAATTGCGAAAGAGTTGTTGTCTAGGGTTGTTGATGAAGCAAGGCAATATGGCTGTGGAACAATTCAAATAACAGCATCTGATATGGGAGTTTTACTGTATACCGATTTTGGATTTGTAAAGAATGGTAATTTTATGCAATATAAATTATAATGCAAATTCGCATTTGTAGGGAGCTTGCTAAATCGCAGTTGCTGAATTTCAGCAGTTCTGGTGCGATAGAATCTTGCA
>CAYTGS010000271.1:0-1573 GCA_964437435.1 uncultured Roseburia sp. | reverse complement strand
TCACTGTTTTTCTTCATAAACTCCCTTATTTCAGGTATGTCGTTTGACCAGCCTGCACCGACAAAGGCCGCCCCAAATTCCCTTGCCATATCAAAACCCGGCTTCAAATCATCCACCATTACCATATCATCCGGCTTTAAGCCGTACTTATCGGCTATAATCTGCATTGCATAGGTATTTGGTTTTCTCTGTTCAGGCGGACATTCCCACCCGAATATCATATCAGGCATGGGGAGATTGTTTGCCTCATAGTCCCTCCTGATATTAAAATCATAGGAATGTGAAATAACACAAACTATTCCGCCCTCATTTTTCTGGCGTTCTATAACTTCCTTAATCCCTGCATAGGCTTTTGCCGTATGCCCGGACACATAATCTTTCCAGCACTGTACTTCAATCTCTAGCTCCTCGTCAGTCATTCCAAGCTTATTAACACAATAAGGTACAAATCCCGGTTCAAAGTTTTCCCTGAAATAATCGTCAAGAGATATTGTCACCCCCGGTCTTAGAAGCTTTAAGGCTTCCAAGAATGCGGGATAATGTATGGTTGCCGTACTGTTTACCACAGTATCGTCATGGTCTAATATTAAGCATTTATATTTCATACTACTACCTTATTTCGGGAGCACAAAAGAGCTCTTTAATGATACTATTCTGTTAAACACAAGTGCACCAGGCTTAGAATCCTTGCAGTCAACGTTAAAAAATCCCTGCCTTACAAACTGGAACTGGTCATAGGGCATAGCATCCTTAAGGGCAGGCTCTACATAACAATCCTTTAAGACTGTAAGTGAATTAGGATTTAAGTTGAGCGAGCCGTCCTCGTTATATACCCCCTTCTCCTCGTCTATAAGGTTCTCATAAAGCCTTACCTCTGCTTTTATTGCAAAAGGAGCCGGTACCCAGTGGATTGTCCCCTTTACCTTTCTTCCCGTAAAGCCGCTTCCCTGTTTTGTCTCAGGATCATATGTACAGTGTACCACTGTCACCCTTCCGTTTTCATCTTTCTCAAAGCTTACGCATTTAACAAAATATGCGCTCATAAGGCGTACTTCGTTTCCAGGGAAAAGCCTGAAATACTTCTTTGGTGGGTCTTCCATAAAGTCTTCCCTGTCAATATATAGCTCACGACAGAAAGGAACCTGTCTGCTTCCGAGTGACTCATTTTCAAGGTTATTTGGAATTTCCAAGTACTCAACCTGTCCTTCAGGATAATTGTCGATAACTAATTTTACAGGCTCAAGGGCTGCCATCATCCTAGGCTTTTTGAGCTTCAAATCCTCCCTGATACAATACTCAAGCATTGCATAATCAGTAGACGAATTAGCCTTACTTACACCACAAAGCTCAACGAATTTTCTGATTGATTCAGGTGTAAAGCCACGCCGTCTCAAAGCGGCAATGGATACAAGCCTTGGATCATCCCAACCGTCTACTATACCGTCAGTAACAAGCTTTTTAATATATCTCTTACCTGTCACAACATTAGTGAGGTACATCTTCGCCTGCTCAATCTGCTTGGGTGGGTGTGGAAACTCACATTCCCTGACAACCCAGTCATATAATGGTCTGT
>CAYTGS010000270.1:0-1605 GCA_964437435.1 uncultured Roseburia sp. | reverse complement strand
ATTCCGTATTGAAATTATGTATGACTAATACGGCTTTCAAAAAATGAAAAAATTTCGACTTATGAAAGTGAATTCTATATGAAAACAATTGCGAGGATAAAGTTCTTTGGCTGATTGAGTAAAACTGGCAAATATGTCAAAAATATTCAATACTTCATTGCAACTCAGACAACAAAGGTATATAATAATTTTGAATAAAAGTGACATTAATGTCAAAAAAAATCAATGAGGAGCTTCGCGATGAATATTGATAGAGATAAGTATTTGAATGACCTGACGGACAGAATGCATAACGGTATGGTTAAGGTTGTTACTGGAATCAGGCGATGTGGAAAGTCATATTTAATTTTTACGATTTTTAAAAATTATTTATTAGAGCAAGGCGTTGATGAACAACACATTATTGAGCTTGAACTGGATAAAAGGAAGAATAAGCAATATCGAGATCCAGATATTATTTTGGATTATATTGAGTTCTGCATTGTAGACGAGAAGCAGTATTATGTTCTGCTGGATGAGGTTCAGTTATTGGAAGAATTTGAAGAGGTATTGAACTCATTACTTCATGAAAAAAATGTGGACGTGTATGTAACTGGAAGTAATTCTAAATTTCTTTCAAAGGATGTTATCACAGAATTTCGGGGGAGAGGCGATGAAATTCACATCTACCCGTTGACATTTAAAGAATTTATGCAGGTATATGATGGCGACATGTACCACGGATGGGCAGAGTATGTCATGTATGGCGGGTTGCCGCTTACCGTAACAATGAAAACTGAGGAACAGAAGATTAATTATTTGACTAGACTTTTTGAAGAAACGTATTTAAAGGATATTATTGAGAGACACCACATAGAAAAGCCGCAGGAGCTGGAAGATTTGGTTAATGTTTTGGCATCGGGCATCGGTTCTCTTACAAATGTGTCTAAGATTGAAGCAACCTTTAAAAGTGTAGTACAGTCAAATATTAGTGCAAATACAATTAGGCAGTATATTGAATATTTGGAAGATGCTTTCATAATTAACAAAGCAAATCGCTATGATGTGAAGGGAAGAAAGTATATTGGTACACCATTGAAATACTATTTTGAGGATGTTGGTCTTAGAAATGCTAAATTAGGTTTTAGGCAGATGGAGGAGACACACATTATGGAAAATGTTGTGTATAACGAACTGCGCAGCAGGGGATATTCTGTGGATGTAGGCGTTGTCGAAAAGAGAGGCATTGATAAGGAAGGTAAACAAAAGAGAAACTATCTTGAAATTGATTTTATTGCAAACCTTGGAAGCAAGCGCTATTATATTCAATCTGCATTCAGTATGCCAACGGAAGAAAAACGAATGCAGGAAAAGGCTTCGCTTGTAAACGTAAACGATTCTTTTAAGAAAATCATCATTGTTAAGGATGTTATCAATGTTACAAGGGATGAAGACGGAATTACGACGATGAGCATTTATGACTTTTTGCTGAAGGAGAATAGCTTGGAGCTGTGAGGAGGGGGATACACTTCTGTATGCATAGAAAAAACCACTATATTGATATGGTGGCTAAATGAAAAGGAGAAAAAGCTTATGGCTGAAATAAAAATGAGCTATATTTTTATT
>CAYTGS010000269.1:0-1627 GCA_964437435.1 uncultured Roseburia sp. | reverse complement strand
AATATTCTCCAAAGGACATAGAGAAAAAATGGCAGGACATATGGGACAAGGAGGAAGCTTTTAAGGTAGGCGTTGACAAGTCAAAGCCCAAATATTACGCACTTGTGGAGTTCCCTTATCCTTCAGGTCAGGGGCTTCATGTAGGTCATCCAAGACCATATACGGCAATGGATATTGTATCAAGAAAGCGCAGGATGCAGGGATATAACGTGCTTTTCCCAATGGGATGGGACGCATTTGGACTTCCCACAGAAAACTATGCTATTAAGAATAAAATTCACCCAAAGATTGTCACAAAGAACAATGTGGCACGTTTTAAGGAACAGCTTAAATCACTCGGATATTCCTTTGACTGGTCAAAGGAAATCAATACAACTGATGAGAAATATTATAAGTGGACTCAGTGGATTTTCTTACAGCTTTTTAAGAAAGGGCTTGCCTATAAGAGTGAAATGCCGATAAATTTCTGTACATCATGTAAGGTAGGACTTGCAAATGAAGAGGTTGTAAACGGCGTGTGTGAGCGTTGCGGTTCAGAAGTTATAAGGAAAATGCAATCACAGTGGATGCTCAAGATTACTGATTATGCCGACAAGCTTATCAAGGGACTTGATGAAGTTGACTATATTGAAAAGGTAAAAGTTTCACAGAAAAATTGGATAGGGCGTTCGGAGGGCGCAGAGGTTAACTTTAAGCTTAAGAATATTGACGAAACCCTTACAATATATACAACAAGACCGGACACGTTATTTGGTGCAACGTACATGGTAATATCACCAGAGCACCCATTAATTGAAAAGTACAAGGCTGAAATTGAAAATTATGATGAGGTTGTAGCTTACAAGGAGCAGGCTGCGAGAAAGTCTGACTTCGAGAGAACGGAGCTTGCAAAGGACAAGACCGGTGTATGCGTAAAAGGCATATTGGCAATAAATCCCGTAAATAACAAGGAAATTCCTGTATGGGTATCTGACTATGTACTTATGACATACGGAACAGGTGCAATCATGGCAGTACCGGCTCATGATACAAGAGACTGGGATTTTGCAAAGAAATTTGACCTTCCTATTATAGAGGTAGTCGCAGGTGGAGACGTTCAGAACGAGGCATTTACTGATGTCGCCACAGGAAAGCTTTGCAATTCAGGCTTCTTAGATGGACTTGAGGTAAAGGAAGCAAAGGCTAAAATCATAGATTGGTTAGAGGAGAAGGGCATAGGACACAAGAAGGTTAACTATAAGCTTAGAGATTGGGTATTCTCACGCCAGCGTTATTGGGGCGAGCCTATTCCGATTGTTAAGTGTCCGAAGTGCGGATATGTGCCACTCGACGAGAGCGAGCTTCCGCTTAAATTACCGGAGGTAGAAAGCTATATGCCTACAGATACGGGTGAATCACCGCTTGCAGCTATGCGTGACTGGGTAGAGACAACCTGCCCTAAGTGCGGAGGAAAGGCAGAGCGTGAGACGGATACAATGCCACAGTGGGCAGGTTCATCTTGGTATTTCTTAAGATATATTGACCCTGACAATGACAAGGAGTTTGCAAGCAAGGAAGCCCTTGAATATTGGATTCTCCTTAAGCCACTTTACAATTTCTCTTAAATCGAATGTGGTAGCGCCAAATG
>CAYTGS010000268.1:0-1647 GCA_964437435.1 uncultured Roseburia sp. | reverse complement strand
TGGTTGTTGAAAAAAATGAGAGGTATGTTTTATAAATGTTGTAGTTAATGAAATACTTGCAAAAGGGGGACAAGAGAATGAGAATAACAGATGTTCGCGTTCGCAAAATTGCAAAAGAGGGAAAAATGAAAGCGGTAGTTTCTATTACAATTGATGATGAATTTGTAGTTCATGACATAAAAGTCATTGAAGGTGAAAAAGGACTATTCATCGCAATGCCTAGTAAGAAATCTGCAGATGGGGAGTATAGGGATATAGCTCATCCCATCAATTCTAACACAAGAGATACAATTCAGAAGACAATACTTGAAAATTATGAGAAAGCTCTTTTAGAGCCAGATGAGGAGTCTTAGGAAATAAAATAATATAGAGATAAATGACAGTTTTAAAATAAATGTGGGTGAGGGGACGCTTTTGCGTCCCCCTTTTTTTAATATGGCAGTAGCTAAAAGGATATTAAAATGCTATAATGAAATAATGTTGTTTTGGGTTATTATTAGATGAGGAGATTTATATGTATATTATTGCAGGCTTGGGAAATCCCACAAGGGAATATGAAAATACAAGACATAATATTGGATTTATGTCAATAGACTATCTGGCGGATAAGTACGGAATAAGCTTAATGGAAAGCAGGCACAAGGCACTTATTGGAAAGGGGATTATAAACGGAAACAAGGTGGTTTTGGTGAAACCCCTTACTTATATGAATTTAAGTGGTGAGGCAGTTAGAAGCGTCATAGATTATTATAAGGTGGATGAAAAGGAAGAACTTATAGTGATTTATGATGACATAAGCCTTGACGTGGGACAGCTTAGAATAAGGAAAAAGGGTAGCGCAGGCGGTCACAACGGAATTAAAAATATTATTGCGCATTTGGGACATGACATATTTATGAGGATTAAGATTGGCGTTGGTGAAAAGCCGAAAGGATATGATTTGGTTGATTATGTTCTTGGACATTTTACAACCGATGAGTTAAAGATAATGAACGAGAGCTTTAAAGACGTAGACTCGGCAGTTAACCTAATGTTAGAGGGCGAAGTCGATAAGGCTATGAATGATTTTAATGCAAAAAAGAAAGTGTGAAAAGTGGAGGAGTAAAGCGTGAACACAATGCTTGCACCGCTAAAGGAGCTTGGCGGATATGAGGATATAATGAAGGCACTTGCGAAAGAAGATGGCAAAGCAAGCATTAGCGGCTGTGTTGATTCGCAAAAGCTTCATATGGTATTCGGAACGGATAATAATTATGATGTGAAATTAATCGTGACATACAGTGACATAAAGGCAAGAGAGCTTTTAGAGGACTGCCGGTTATATTCAAAAAATTCCTATTATTATCCTGCAAAGGATTTGATATTTTATCAGGCTGACATACACAGCAACCAGATTACAAAGGAACGAATAGAGGTACAGCGCCGAATACTTGAGGGAGACAGCGTTACGATTGTTACAACCTTTGCGTCACTTATGGCACACCAACTTCCGCTGTCTGTTTTGGAGGAGAATGTCATTTTCATTAACCGTGAGAGCATTGTGGAGGAAAGGGCGCTTGCGGCTAAGCTTGTTGCAATGGGCTATGAGAAAAATTATCAGGTTGAAGCGCCGGGACAGTTCTCCATACGTGGCGGAATTGTGGATAT
>CAYTGS010000267.1:0-1685 GCA_964437435.1 uncultured Roseburia sp. | reverse complement strand
GTAATTGAGAGCACAAACGCTTCGCCAAACGAGATAGCACAGGAAATTCTAGACAGACTTGATGATTATGAACACAATAAATTTACAAAGCTTATGGAGCTAAATCCTTCATCTATAAATGTTACCGAGGCTAAAGATGACGGAGACATAATAAAGGTTAATGAAAATAGTGGTATTTTTGTATTATCCTCTGGTAAAAACATATTGGACAATGCTATCTCAAAGGGAGATAAGTTTGTAGCTGTAAAAGTTATAGGCTCGTTGTTTACAGGCGAGGACAGTTTTATGAATTTTTCAAAAATGTAAATAATTTAGTAAATTAAAAAGGCAAGTGAATCCACTTGCCTTTAATATATCTTATCTTGTAATTTCCTCAAAGGCGTAATCCTTCAAAACCTTATTCCATACAGCGTATGCGGCAGTTGTTTCGTGCACATATTTATCAGAGCTGTATTCTGTTTTGATTGAATTATCAGAACCCATAAGGTGCTCAAAAATGTTTATAAATCCGTATCCGTTGGTTAAACACATTTCTTGCAGTAGTGTGTTGGAAATTTGGATGTTCTTGTTATTAAGATATCCAGTATTAACGTTTGACATAACGCATGGTATTGAAATTACGTATACTGAAAGCTGTGGATTCTTTGCAAGGATACGATTTATAAGTGTCTGCAAATCGGCAACAAATTCTTCGGGCTTGCTGCCTGTCAGGTCATTCATTCCATAGCAGATAAACATCTTATCTACGTTTGGCATCTGCGAAATAGAATCTTCCACATATTGAACTTGTCCATTATATTTAGGCATTATATTGGCATATTTGGTCAAGGCATTAGACGAGATGCAGGCCTTTGCCGAGCCACTCACCCTTGCAAGAAAATAAGTAGAGTCAGTAGCTATAGAGCTTCTGGATTTACAATAACTCTCAAATCCAACTGTAAGTGAGTCACCCACAAATACTGAATTTTCAAAGAATGCATTTTCGGAGATAAGTCCGCTGTTAATTATTTCGTCATATTTCTGTACATCTATGCTGCCGTCGATATAGCTGTCGACAAGGTAATTGTTTAAGCGTGAGGTGAGATTTTCTGTAAGGTAATCATTGCTCAATGCTGCACCAGTTACAGTCTGAACTACTAGGTAGCTTGTTGATTCACCGTCTGCCAGAACGGTTGACGGAACAAATAACAAGGTTAATAGGGCTACGGAAACTGCAATTGTTAAAAATTTCTTCATGTCAAAATCCTCCTAGCCCATACCTTAACACAAGAAAACAATATTCGCAATAGCTATTTAACATTTTTGTAACATTTTAATAATATATTTATTTTTGAGAGCCGAAAATATAAGAATAAAGCCATATCTCAATTTTTAAGTAATAAGTTTCTATATTAAGTTTTCAGAAAATATTGACTATCTCACAAAATAGATATAAAATTATATTATATGTTACAGGGAGGGCACAATATGGATGACTGCCAAAGGGAGCTTATGACTAAAAATGGATTCGATGTTGACGGGGCACTGAAACGTTTTATTAACAATGAGCCATTATATATTAAATGCCTCAAAAAGTTCCCGGATGACAAAAGTTATGAGGGGATTAAGAGGGCATACCACGAAAATAATTGTGAGGAATGTTTCAAATATGCCCATACTCTGAAGGGATTGGCATCAAATCTAGG
>CAYTGS010000266.1:0-1698 GCA_964437435.1 uncultured Roseburia sp. | reverse complement strand
TGTCAATGCACGCCTTGATAGGTGCTTATAAGCCAGAGGGTTACGAGTGGGTGGACGAACTTAGGGAAGTTTTAAGTGGAAACATCAATTATGCCTGTGATTTTATCACTACTCATTTCGAGGGCGTTAAGTTCTCCAAACCAGAGGGAACGTATATGCTGTTTCTCGATTGTACTAAGTGGTGCGAAAAACATAATAAGACAATAACAGAGCTACAGGCGGCTGGAATCGAGGTTGGCGTAATATGGCAGGACGGCGTTTCGTTCAACGGACCATGTCATTTGCGTATGAATCTGGCACTTCCACTCTCAAGAGTTAAGGAAGCCTTTGAACGTCTGGACAAATATGTGTTTAGCAACTAATTATTGTGCACAAAAATGCACTTTGATATTTTCATA
Source organism: uncultured Roseburia sp. (assembly GCA_964437435.1). Classification (GTDB taxonomy): domain Bacteria; phylum Bacillota; class Clostridia; order Lachnospirales; family Lachnospiraceae; genus COE1. The sequence goes on along the minus strand of CAYTGS010000266.1, from coordinate 1,300 downwards.
CCTTGGGCATTATGGCGAATTTAGTGAAAATATATACAGAAATCAAAAAAACCTGAAAAAGCATTGTAAAAATGTTAAGATTGTATTAAAATAAATACATAGTTTTTATAACATTTTAATAATTCAAAGGAGGTTTTTTGATTATGGGTGGTTTAATAGAAAAACTTGACGCAGATAATGCGGTGAATATTATTAAAGAATGGATAGAGAATCCGCTTAAGGAAGGCGTATTCGAGAAAGTAAAGGTTGCTTTGTGGTCATTAGAGGATGATTTTGACGAGGATAAGGCCATGGAAGTGCTAGGAAGAGAGGAATACTAGGACTAAAATGCATACCAGAATGACATTCAATAAAAAATAAACTCACTTTAGGACTATACCTAGAGTGAGTTTTTGTGTTATAATCGTTTTTTAGTAACGTATACAATATAAGTGAGTTAGATGGAGGATTATAAATTGAGTAATATAGCAGATGAGATTAACAAGAGGCGTACTTTTGCCATCATATCCCACCCGGATGCTGGTAAGACTACCCTGACGGAGAAGTTCTTATTATACGGAGGGGCAATCAACCTTGCAGGAAGTGTTAAAGGTAAGGCAACAGCTAGGCATGCTGTGTCTGACTGGATGGAGATAGAGAAGGAGAGAGGTATCTCTGTTACTTCGTCTGTTCTTCAGTTTAATTATGACGGCTATTGCGTTAATATACTAGATACACCAGGACATCAGGATTTCTCAGAGGATACCTATAGAACACTTATGGCTGCCGACAGTGCGGTTATGGTTATAGATGCCTCAAAGGGTGTAGAGGCACAGACTAGGAAGCTCTTTAAAGTCTGTGGTATGAGAGGTATTCCCATTTTCACCTTTATAAATAAGCTTGACAGAGATGCAAACGACACTTTCGAGTTGTTGGATGAAATAGAGAAGGAGCTTGGCATAGCTACATGCCCTATCAATTGGCCTATTGGTTCTGGTAAACGCTTTAAGGGCGTATATGATAGACATGAAAACCATGTTCTCACCTATTCAGATACCCAAAAGGGAACAAAGGAAGGTGAGACAACGGTTATTTCTATGGATGACGAGGCAGGACTGCTAGAGAATATCGGCGAGGAGGCACTTGGCATTCTTCGTGATGAGATAGAGCTTCTTGACGGAGCGAGTGCAGAGTTTGACCTAGACGAAGTTAGAAGGGGCAAGCTTACACCTGTGTTCTTTGGCTCGGCACTTACCAATTTTGGCGTGGAAATATTCTTACAGAATTTCCTAAAGATGGCGACACCGCCACTTCCAAGGGT
>CAYTGS010000265.1:0-1703 GCA_964437435.1 uncultured Roseburia sp. | reverse complement strand
ATGTAAATATAGTACAAATAATGACTTACTATTCATTAGGCAGATGGATTGTAGAAACGCAACAAATGGGAGCAAAGAGAGCAAAGTACGGAAGTAAGGTTATTAAAACATTATCAGATAAACTTCAGGAAGAGTTTGGTAAAGGTTTTTCAGAAGATACTTTAAAGAATGCCAGAAAATTTTATTTGACTTATAAAGAGCGAATAAGCGAAACAGTGTTTAGCCTTTTTGCAATTGAAAAAAGTGAAACAGTGTTTAGCTTTTTTGAAAAAGAGCCACCTTTTATCGTTTCGTGGTCACATTATTTGCAGTTAATGCGCATAGAAAATGAAGCTGAACGTAGCTTTTACGAGATTGAAACGGCAAAAACTGGATGGGGAGTTCGTACTCTGCAGCGACAATATAATTCTAGTCTGTACGAGCGTTTGGCGTTGAGTAGAGATAAAGAAGGTGTTTTACGCCTTGCAACAGAGGGGAATGTTATTGCAAAGCCAGAGGATATTATAAAACAGCCTACAGTCTTGGAATTTTTAGGGATGGAAGAAAAGGCAAAATATTCTGAAACAGATTTGGAGACAGCCCTTATCAATAAATTACAGAAATTTTTATTGGAGTTAGGGAAAGGTTATCTCTTCGAGGCGAGACAGAAACGGTTTACATATGATGAAGACGATTTTTATGTAGATTTAGTTTTCTATAATCGTCTGTTACGTTGTTATGTATTGATAGACTTGAAAGTTGATAAGCTGACGCATCAGGATATTGGACAGATGCAGATGTATGTTAATTATTATGATAGATATGAAAAATTGGAAGATGAAAATCCAACCATAGGTATTCTTTTATGTAAAGAAAAGAATGATGCATTAGTTGAAATTACTTTGCCCAAAGATGCTAATATTTATGCATCAGAGTATAAATTATATTTGCCAGATAAGAAGTTGCTTCAACAGAAATTGAAGGAATGGATTGAAGAGGAAGAAGCATAAAAGAAAGAGGTGTTTTTACAAATGTGGAAGGATAGCGAAACAGAAATTGACTATTTGGATTTCTCATACATTGTTGAAATTATGAAGGATACAATAAATGATGAAAAGTTGTTGCCTTCGTGTATTAGGTTGGTTCAGAATATATGTCAAAAGAACTAATGTGGGTATGTGCCATACCTTGAAGAATATGGAAAATATTGTAAGAAAGGAGATTAAAAGTATGAATAGAGCAGGACAAGGTGGATTTGGAGGCGGTCGCCCAATGGGGCATGGAATGGAAGAAAATAGGTCGGGTGGTGGTTTTAGAGGACCGAAAGGTCAGCCAAACGGTGGACCACGTTTAGGAGGTGGGCATCCAGCCCCACAACATGAGCCATTTCATGAGCCACCCCATGAGCCACCCCGTGAACATCGTTGTCATCAACGCCCGCCACATGGATTGTTATTCAACAGTATGTTTAGTTTGTCATTTTATGACAGGATGCGGAGAATATTATTCGATATTGAAAATTGTCGCCCATTAGCTCCTGATGACAGGGATTTTATGATTCGCAACTTTGGCAGACCAATTGAGCCATACGAGGTAAACGATATGTATAGATGGCTAGATGATGAGAGAAGGTATTTGTAGTGAAGTATCATTTATGATGAATATTAGTTGACACAGAATGAAAGGGTGAAAGTCATATGAAAGTGTTGCTTGTAAATGGAAGT
>CAYTGS010000264.1:0-1787 GCA_964437435.1 uncultured Roseburia sp. | reverse complement strand
ACAATCAGAATCGTGTTGCTGTTTGCAACTTTTTCGATATCCTCCGGCGAAAAATGGTCATAGTGGTCATGCGTAATCAAAATGTAATCTGCATCTTTCGGTTTCTCCCTCATCTGGAACGGATCTATATATATCGTCCTGTCCTTATCCTTGATTCGAATACTGCTCTGTGTAAAAACCTCTATATTTTCCGTCATTTTCCCTTCTCCTTCAAAATATTAGTGTATTTTCTTCCGAAATCCGTTTAAGCATATGCCCATTCCATTGTAACACGATACCGATAAATAAAACATAAGAAAATGAAATCTCTCCTGCTTCTGCTTGCGAACTCTTTCACTCCAACACTACATCGAAATAGCTTGCATCAATATTATTCGCTGCACAAATCGTGTCAAATGAGGCTTTTGTTGTCACTTCCCGAATGTTATACGTTCTCGGAAGCGGCTCATCGTACCCCGTCGTAACGATGTATAATTTGCCATCTGCCTGAACCAGTGTTTCCCCATGATAGTTCAAATTGTTGCAGGCACAGGCTTTGATTCCAAAATATCGGCACATCCACATCACAGTCGTCCTGCTCGCCAGACAGTCTCCCCTGCCAAGCAGTAAATAGGGTACCCAGCTATAACAGTCCGCATCATACTCAAAGAAACTGCTGAGATACCACGCCACTTTGTCCATCTTTTCATATTCCGTCATGTCATCGTTTAGATAGGTATTGCGGAAATCTTCAAACTTATCCTCAATACAGTAATCCACCTCATCATGCAGAGTGACCGTTGCCTGAAGTTCCTGCTGACCAATCTTTGCTGTCACAATGGCTTTTACTTCACAATATACTCCCGGTGGTTTCAGGGCGGTGACTGTGCCATCATCGTCTATGGACAGATAGGAAGAAATGCTCTGCGATGTAGCACTGCGAATAGACCATTTAATCTGCTTTGATGTCCCGTTTACCGAAAATGTGTATCGGCTACTATGTCCCTGCCTCATATCGTACTGTTGGCTATATGTATCACTCATGGCATACAAATCTATGCTGTCCTGATTCAGACAAATCACTGCTTGATTTTCTTTTTCCGGCTGCGTAACATCATCCGCTGTATTAGTCTGTGCAGAAGATGTATCCGTCTTATTATCCGCAGAAACATTTTGCGTTACAGTCGATTTCTCCTTTTTTGCCGCTTTTATAGTAATTTTGCAGGAATAAGTTTTCCCTTTGTACTTCGCCTTCAATATGGTCTTGCCTGCTTTCTTGCCCCGGATTGAGACTTTATTGCCTGTAATCTTTTTGACGGAAAGCAGTTTGCTATTTGCCTTCCATTTCACTTTCTTTGCTGCATACAGTTTCATCGTTCTCGGCTTTCCAACCGTCACAGACATTTCTTTCCGGGATAAATGCACTCTGCTCTTTGCCTGTGCCAAATCCGGCAAACCAGCAGACGCACAGAGAAACAATACACCCACAAATATAAAATGTATCAACACTGTCTGAAATTTCTTCATATCCGTCACCATCCTTTCTGCACGCAATCTCAGTTACTCCGCTTTCGCATTATCCTCATCCAGTTTCTCCGCATAATCCGTAGATACCAGCCCCTCCGCTTTCATCTTGTAAGTAATCAGGCGGAGCAGGTACTCCGGCATCTTCCTCACATCCCGTTCCCAGTCCTCCACTGTCCGCTTGGGAATTTGAAAATACTCAGAAAAATCTTTCTGTGTCATATCCGCTTCTTTGCGAAGCTGTTTGAGAATTTCTCCATAATCCATATGGCTGCCTCCTTATA
>CAYTGS010000263.1:0-1877 GCA_964437435.1 uncultured Roseburia sp. | reverse complement strand
AGCCAAGCGCAAGCTTTGATATTGATTTTAGGGAGGAATTTCATCATATTTTAAGAGAGTTTACAAGTGACGGTACAAGAAGTGTTATACTATCAACTCACATTACATCCGATATAGAAAGCTATGCAGACTATATCCTCTTTCTAAAAAATGGCAGACAGCTTATTTTCGGAGATATAGAACAGATAAGGGAGAACTACCGCATGGTATCGGGTGAGGCATATAAAATAAAGCTCATAAAGGACAGGGTAATTTATATGGAGGAAGGACAGTTTGGCGCTAAAGCCCTAGCCATAAACAGCCCGCATATTTATAATAAAGAGCTGACCGTTTGGGAACCAAGCATTGACGAGTTGATGTATTACATGGTAAAGGGGGATGTAAAATGAATTTATTTAAAGTTTATATTGCTGAATTTAAAAGAAACTTTGGATTGCAAAGGTTCATAATGGTGTTTTATGTAATATTTATTAGCATCGGCACAATATTTATTAAAAAAGCTAGCTTCACGCTTTTTAACGGCATTGTTGGACTTTTGATATTTTTAGCTCTTATAAGTGGTTCATTTCATGTTGTATCACTTCCTATGATGATGTACATTGTTCCGTATACTAAAAAAATGCGGGAGGATTATATCCAAAAGCTGTTAAATATAAAGGTGGGTATTCCACTGACGGTTTCTGCCTGCGTGGATATTATTGTACTTATTTGTGATAGGACTTTATTAAGGACGATTATTTTACAGCTTGTGACCGTATTTTTTATTTCTTATCTATTTGGTACACTAAATTATGAACAGATTTTGAATGTATATAAACCGGCATTTGGCGTATTAAGAGAATATAATGGCGCAATATTAATGTTATGTTATCTGCTAAGCTATATAATGTATTATGTCTGTTTGTCGCAAATAAGCAATGTGGAGTTTTGGATTATATTAGCTGTAATACTAATCATATTTGGCACGATTTTCCTGAATGTCCACAAGCGTTGGAGTATAATAAGGTCAAATCTGGCAAACTACGAAATGGTAACGGAAATGGAGGTTAAATAATGCTATGACGATTACAATTGAACCGCATGGCACTTATGCCATATACGAGCAGATAGTCAACCAAATTAAAAACCAGATTGTTTCGGGAACGCTTAGTGCGGATGAGGCTTTACCTTCAATCCGGTCGCTTGCGGCTGAAATTGGAGTCAGCGTTATTACTACGAAACGTGCCTATGAGGAATTAGAAAAAGAGGGGCTTATCCGTTCCGTTGCGGGCAAGGGCTTCTATGTCTGCCGTTACAACACGGATTTTCTACACGAAAAACAGCTTATGGAACTTGAAAAAAGGTTTCAGGAAATCATTGAACAGGCAAAACAGGCAAAGCTTAGCAATGATGATATACGTGAAATGGTGGAGGGGTTATTATAAAATGGAAAAAATAATCTTTGCTGCAAAACAGGTAAATGGAACAGATAAATCTTTTAAATTATCCAATGTGGATTTTGAACTTCCAAGCGGATATATCATGGGTATTATCGGTAAAAACGGTGCTGGAAAAACTACATTTTTCAAATACATATTGGATGAGAAGAAACGCTATAAAGGGCATTTTTTATTGGATGGCAATGATATATCCCTAGACCATACGCTGACAATGGATAATGTGGGGTTTGTCTCGGACGATAATGAATTTTTCCTGCAAAGGACGGGACGGCAAAATGCCGAACTGTTGGGAAGATTTTATTCCCAATTTGATATGGAGCTGTTTAAAAGCACAATGAAAGATGCAGGACTTTCTATTGATAAAACGACGGGGAAAATGTCAAGGGGCGAGTATATTAAATTCCAGCTTGCGTTTGCGATTGCGCATAAGCCTAAGCT
>CAYTGS010000262.1:0-1909 GCA_964437435.1 uncultured Roseburia sp. | reverse complement strand
TGGAATGTTGTGACTATAGCTACTGATGGGGAAATTCTCGACAGAATATGAAAATTAGGGGGAAGCGGAATGATTAACAAGTTACATATGGCGATGATAAGCCTATACGCAGGCGATGCCAAAAGAATACAGCACTTTTGCAAAGTCCATAGTTACGCAAAGCTAATAGCAGAGCAAGAAAATGTCGATAAAGACACGCTATTTATTTTGGAGGCTGCCGCACTTACACATGATATAGGTATTCATATAAGTGAGGAAAAATATGGCAATTGTAATGGAAAGCACCAAGAGGAAGAAGGTCCAGCACTTGCAAAACAGCTATTGAGTGACTTGGGATTTGATGAAAAGGTATCAGAAAGAGTCCAATATTTGATAGGTCATCACCATACCTATTCAAATATTAAAGGGATAGATTATCAGATTTTAGTTGAAGCAGATTTCCTTGTAAATTTCTTTGAGGATAATGTTAAAGAAAACGGCATTATAGAGGCATATAATAATATTTTCAAAACAGATACAGGGAGGAGAATTTGTCGGGAGATGTTTAACTGGTTTTGTGTTATATAAATAGGCGAAAAATACTAAACTTTACATTTAAAAAATGTCACTTGATTTGATAAGAATTATACCTTATAATAATGTTAAAAATAATTGCAAAGGTGGTAGATGTATGAGAAAATATTACTTGGACAACATTCGTTGGATTACCATTGTGCTTGTTGTTATTTATCATGTGATTTATATGTTTAACGGAGTGCAGCCTTACGGGGTAATTGGTCCGTTTAGGAATGTTCAGTATCAGGATAGCCTGCAATATCTTCTGTATCCGTGGTTTATGGTTCTTCTGTTTGTGATTTCCGGAATGTCATCCAGATACTATCTGGAGAAGCATACAGAAAAGGAATTTATCAGGAGCAGAACAAGGAAACTCTTGGTGCCTGGTACGATTGGCATAATTATATTCGGATGGATTCAGGGGTATTACAATATGCTGATTAGCAATGCTTTTGCGACTCTTGATATCACCGTAATACCAAAACCGGTGGTCTTTTTGATATTGACATTATCCGGTATTGGAGTGTTGTGGTTTGTCCAAATTTTATGGCTCTTTTCCCTTCTGCTGATGTTTGTGCGTAAAATAGAAAAGGACAGGCTTTATAATCTTTGTAAGAAATGTGGAATCGTAGTTTTGCTTTTACTTGGAGTGTTTGTTTTTTTGGCGGCGCAGGTGCTGAACACACCGATTATCACAGTATATCGTTTTGGAATTTATGGGGCAGCCTACTTCATCGGATATTTTGTGTTATCCCATGATGAAGTGATAGACAGACTCTCCAAATTTTGGCTGCCTGTAGGGATGATTGCTCTTGCCACAGGAATTGCTTATACATTTATTTATTTTGGTGAGAATTATGCGGTAGAGCCATTTGTCAATAATGTGCTTGCCTGTACTTATGGGTGGCTGATGACTCTTGGAGTAATTGCTTTTATGAAGGTACATGGAGACATAGAGAATGCTTTTACAAGGTGGATGCATAAGAGAAGTTGGGGATTGTATATTTTTCACTATCTGCCGCTTTCAATGACTGCTTGGTATCTTCATGTTTATGTATCCGGGCTGCCTGCGTTTTTTCATTACTTTCTGACTTTGATGGCTGGTTTTGCAGGTGGAGTCCTGCTTTATGAAATCATCAGCCGTATTCCGATACTAAGGTGGTGCGTTCTTGGAATAAAGAAGGAGAAGAAGGATGTTTAATGATAATCTGGTGTTTTTGCGAAAGATGAAAGGAATGAGTCAGGAGAATTTGGCTGCAAAACTAAATATCACAAGGCAGACACTTTCAAAATGGGAAACAGGAGAGGCTTTTCCAGACATTGAAAAGGGCAAGAGATTAGCTGATATTTTTGA
>CAYTGS010000261.1:0-1942 GCA_964437435.1 uncultured Roseburia sp. | reverse complement strand
GCGAAACGGCAAACCTCATGGGAAAGTCGGTTGAGATGATAGGAAACTCAATTGCGGAGATGAGGACATACGGAGAGGGCTTTATAATAGCAGACCAAGCACCTGGGCTTATGGATATGTCGGTTATCAGAAATACGAATACTAAGATTATTCTAAGACTACCCGACTACGAGGACAGGGAGCTAGTGGGGCGTGCGTCAAACTTAAATGATGAGCAGATTGGAGAGGTTTCAAGGCTTGAAAACTTTGTCGCTGCGGTTTATCAGAATAATTGGTTAGAGCCTGTATTATGCAATATCGATACAAATTTTAAGACTATTGCACCATATAAATATGACTGTGGAAAGGCTGTGAAAATTGACAAGAGGGGGATTGTTGAGTATCTTCTTATCCCTTTTGACAGGCGAAATGAGTTTGATGATGTGAAGGATAAATTGATTCGTGATATATTCAAGCTTCCTATAGCCACGGAGTTGAAGGTTGGGTTTATTAGATATACGCAGTCAAATGAAAAGGATGAAATCCAACGTATTAGGAGCAGGATTATTTATCAGATTTATAATTCTGAAAACGTGTTTAGGTTGGCAAAGGGCAAGGAAGGGAATATTGATTTGTGGCTTGAATGTATCCGTGACAACCTTGAACCGTCTATTGATTACATGGAGGAAGTGGAGCAGAACAAAGTTATATCCAGTCTTGTCCTAGAGAGAACAAGGATTGACGGCAGTAAGGAAACAAATGAACTTTTTGAAAGAGTTATGAAACGGATATAGAGGAGGAGTCATTTTATGGGTGGATTTGCGGAAATTACCGAAGTTAAAGAAATCAAAGATTCGGGAGAAAATATTATCAGCAAGGAAGCAATGGATAGGTATGATGAACTTATGGGGGATTGCAAGATTGAACGGCATGAACTGATTCCGAAAAACGGCGGTGAGTGGAGTGACGAGGAAGGCAATTCGGATTGGACACCTGATGATGAGGTAGAGCCAGGGGATAGAAACGGAACGAACCCTGAACATAAGACATGGAAGGAAATCAAGGATGAATATGATTTTGATTCAATCCCATTTAAGGATGGCGAGCCTGATTTTTCAGAGGTGGAAAAGGGCAAGGTTGAAATAGATGATTTTACTGATGAAAGGGATTCTAATTTTAGCCAGGCAGACGAAAAATTAGCCAAGCTGCGTGGATGCACACCAGAGGAAGTAGAGAAATGGCGTGGGGATAACAAATATACATGGCATGAATGTAGGGATTGCAAGACCATGCAGAAAGTACCCACAGAGGTACATGGTAATATTTCCCATTCAGGTGGAATTTCAAAGTATAAAGCACAGAATGAATAGTATGGAAAGGCGGTAATTGTATGGACAATATATGTATGGATTCTGTTTTCGGGAAAATGATATATAAGCATAAGTGGTATAGGGAGCAGAAGGAAATTATTTTTGGAAAGGAATATACTATCAAGATTGCGGCAAAAGCATATTCAGGAAAGCCTATAACGGATGAACAAAGAGATGCTTATTGTCAGTACATAAAGAAGCGTGATGAATACTTAAAGATTGCTGCAGAACAATTGATAGAGTATATAAATTCAAATTTTGATGAATTGGCTTGTAATTGGCAGGGTGCAAGAAAAATAAAAAATGAAACAGAGCTGCCAGCGGTAGTAACACCAAAAACATTGTTGTTCAAGCAGGATGGTACGACATTGCTGTTGTTAGAGTGTGCATGGGATATGGACAATGGTGTAGCAGTGAAGCTTTCCCCCGAAGTTGCGGTTGGAGGGCAGGATTTGTTTTTGTAACTATACAATATCCCCTACCACAAAAGGTAGGGGATTACATATCTTTAATGCGTTTAAACATTTGAAAATAATCTTGTAGCAATTTCTTGTGCTTGGGATTATCGGAATGCAATATCTCCATAATGTAAT
>CAYTGS010000260.1:0-2009 GCA_964437435.1 uncultured Roseburia sp. | reverse complement strand
AATCCTGTAGCACCTCATATGACAGAGGAGCTTTGGGAGACATATTACGCAGGCACAGGCAGGGCTTATCAGCAGAAGTGGCCAGAGTTTGACGAGGCTAAGACTGTTGAGGCTACAGTGGAAATCGCTGTACAGATTAACGGCAAGGTTAAGGCTCAGCTTATGGTAGAGCTTGACGAGGACGAGGCATCTGTAAAGGAAAAGGCACACGCAATTCCAGCAATCGCTAGCCTTATGGAAGGCAAAAATGTAGTAAAGGAAATCTATGTAAAGGGCAGAATCCTTAACATAGTTGTAAAATAAATGGAAAAAGATATTCTAACACCCATGAATCACAGGGAAATCGAATATAAAGCTAAAAGTCTGTCGGGGATTAAATGCCCCGACAGTTTTGATGTTTTAGAGCTTGGAAAGGTACTTGAATGGCTCGAAGAGACTGGCGGGAAGGTGTTCGATGATGACCTAGTGATGGATTATGGAACGGACTGTTTGAGGCTGTATCTAATGTTTGAGAACACCCCAAAGGAAAATGACGCACCCTTTTATGAAAGCTGGAATGAGGGAGCATTAGAGGGAATGTACAAGTTCCTTGCAAGGTATAGAAGGCTGGTATTGGTGATGAAGGAATGTGATATAAAGGCACAGCCAGAGAGCCTAGAGTCATTAAATACTGCAATAGCTGATACATATGCTAAAATCAATAAATATTTGAAACGTGGCAACGCTATGCCCAACCGTCATAATATAATATCTGCATTGATGGAGCTACTTAACACGTTTCAAAAGGAGCTAAATATTGGAGAAGTGATAGCTACTATACGAAACCATGAGATAGAAACGGCTGTTCCTCATGGGGGATATTATTGTCAACAACAGGAGTATGACAATTCTTGCATTATAAGACTGTGCAACGAGTTGATAAATATTATGTCACCGTTTGCACCAGACCTCTCAAAATATTTGAAATCTGTAATTGGGGATTGTTGAGGCGGAGATTTTATTGGTAAAATTCAACAAATGCCGAATAACCGCCAAACAACATACTATGTAAAGAAAAAATTTAATATTTAAGTGTAAAAATATCAGAATATTTGTCTATATTTACCATTGTATTCACAAAACCAAATTTGTTATAATATAAATGTACTCGAAAGAGTTCCAAATTTAAGAGGTGAGTAAGAAAACCAGAGTGAGTTATAATTAAATAAGGGTTCACTAAAGAAAAGTTTATACTAAAGATAACTTATACAGAAGATAAAATTACACGATTACAAAAGATGACCACCCAATCACGAAAGATAAATTCTTACATATGATAAATAATTAAGTCATACACCAGATAAAATTAATAAATATTACATATGATAAAATAATTAACGATTACTGAAGATAAAATTTTTAACACATACATAAGATGAAATCGATAATTTTACAGAAGATAAAACATATTAGTAGACAAATGATTGCAAGACAAAACTCCAATGATAAAATAAAATTAAATTAAATGGTTGCTATTAAGTTATATATTTACAAAGATTACGCACACGGTATTTGAAATGGATTTTGAATATTGTGTGCGTTTTTTAGTTATATTCACATCTTATCTTGAAAATGTACACATAAAATGATAAAATCGTAAAAAGAAGCAAATAGAAGTAAAAATCAAGGAGGTTTACATATGGCAGTTTATAGTGGATTAGAAGATATGGACGATTTGGCGGCAGCCAAGAAATCGAGCGAAGATAAAGAGATAGAGGATATCATCAATATGCTGGATTCTAAAACCCAAAACGGTGTGAGCCGTATCAAGGTTAATGTTTCAGAGACACAGGACGAGGGCACTGTAACCACCCAATATCATCATGGACGCTGCGATGTTGGCAGTCCTTGGGCAAAGGGGACAGTTAGAAATTTCGGATGCGATTAAAGATTAGTATTGAAAATATACCATAAAAAGTGTAAAATTCTTTATGGTATATTTTTAATAGTGTTTTTAAAAAGTAATATAA
>CAYTGS010000259.1:0-2013 GCA_964437435.1 uncultured Roseburia sp. | reverse complement strand
TTATTCAAGATTGAGCTTTTTAGTCATCATATAAAGATTTGCAAAATACATGGCAACCGCAATTATAACCACAATTATGATTGATGATATCATTGTAGGGGAAATTATTTCAAATACCTTTGTATCATATGTAGCATTTGACATAGCTGAATACATTGGAATTGCAGCAAATGTTCCTAAAATCTGCTCTATAACCTGAATTATAAAATATGCAGCAATAGCGCCAACAATACGATGCTTTGCATAAAGCTGTCCCAATGATAGACAACCGTATATTGTAATAATGTTGGAGATAACTGATATCAACAGTCCTACTGCTATAATCAGAATGAAAGCGCCCAAGCTGATACCCATGTCTTCCTTGAAGCTGCCGGCTATATTTAAATTACCGATTGCTGACCAAAAATACTCCATGTCATCAGGGTACACATTCCCAAGATGCCATAAAATTACCTGAGCAAGTACAAGTATTGATGCCAAAATGGCAATAAGCGTTGCCAAACACGCAAATATTGCTGTAAAAATCTTGGCATTTAAAAGTGTGACGGGCTCTACGGGAAGCGTGTGGGTAAGGTATCCTTGGTCGGTATAGCAGGTCTTATAAAAACGAATAGCTATAATAATTACAATACCAAGTGAGCAGCCAATTAACCCAATGTAATAAACAAGGAATAGGACAATCATTGTCATAGTCGTAAAGCCTGAAAACACATTTTCAAAATTTGGATTGATAGTAAATACCATGCCGCCTACAAGAAGCGTTGTGGATAAAAGTACAATTAATATTACCACAAGTGGAAAACGATAGCCTCTCCACTCATATTTCATAAGTTTTCCTAACATGCGTATACCTCCCTGAAATAAGCATCGACTGATTTTCCTGTTTCTCCTCTTATTGAATCTACAGAGGTGTAGAGCATAAGCGAACCGTTTTTCATAAAAATAACGTCATCCAATACATTTTCGATGTCGGATATAAGGTGTGTCGAAAGTATTATTGTAGAGTTGGGATTATAATTTCCTATTATTGTCCTAAGAATATAATCCCTCGCAGCAGGGTCAACTCCGGCGATTGGCTCGTCTAAAAGATAAAGGTCTGCCTGCCTGCTCATCACAAGAATAAGCTGAACTTTTTCCTTTGTGCCTTTGGAGAGGGTTTTAAGTCTTGCATTTTTATCAATGCCGAGTGAGGAAAGCATTGCGTCAGCCTTATCCCTCGAAAAATCCGTATAGAAATCGGAAAAATAATTAATCATTTCAGATACCTTAAGCCCATTGTCAAAATATGTGCGCTCAGGCAGGTATGAAATTATCTTTTTGGTATTGGCGCAGGGTGCCATTCCGTTTATGAGAATACTTCCGGATGTTGGGGTGAGAATACCTGTTATCATTTTAATGAGCGTGGTTTTGCCACAGCCGTTAGGACCAAGAAGTCCGATAATTCGTCCTCTTGGAATAGTGAAATTCATGTGATATACCGACATATAATTTCCCATGTTGGGATAACGTTTACAAAGGTCGTTTATCTGTAATAGTTCGTCCATTATATTTTCCTCCCGAATATTATGAGTTTATAACATTTTTAATAAGTTCTAAAATTTCTTCGCTTGTATATCCAAGTTCTTTCATTTTTTCAAAAAAGCTTTTTATTTGAGAAAGTGCCAGTTCGTTTCTTGCCGTATCAATCATGTTCTTGTCCTCCGTCACCACACGTCCACTGTTTCTGAGTGTCACTATAAGACCGCTTTTCTCTAACTCGGTAAAGGCTCGCTGCATAGTGTTGGGATTAACGCTCGCTTCTATCGCAAGTTCCCTGACGCTTGGAAGCCTTTCCCCCGGCTTATATATTCCGCAGATTATTCTAGTTTTAATCCTGTCATAAATTTGGGAATATATAGGTCTGTCAGAATCTAATTCCCATGCCATAGGCGCATCTCCTTTCTGTATTAATTGATTAGTACACTAATACAATAATACATTATGCGGTGTTTGTCAATATAAAATTTATTTTTT
>CAYTGS010000258.1:0-2024 GCA_964437435.1 uncultured Roseburia sp. | reverse complement strand
TTAAACGGAGGTATACTGAAATGATTAAGGATTTAGCCAAGAAAAACAGGTCTTACAGAAGATTTTATGAGGAAAAGAGGATTTCCATGGAGGAGCTTCTTGACATGGTGGATGCCGCAAGGCTTACTCCTTCAGGAGCCAATAAGCAACCAATTAGATATATCTTATCATGTGATGATAAGACAAACGGTATAATCTTCCCTAATCTAAGATGGGCAGGGTATTTGGCAGATTGGGACGGACCTGCCAAGGGCGAGAGACCGACTGCTTACATAATAATGGTTGAGCCTACAGGTGTAAATGCTCCAAATGACGAGGGAATTGCAGGTCAGACGATACTCCTTTCGGCAGTTGAAAAGGGCATGGGCGGATGCTTTATCGGAAACATTGACAGGGAAAATCTGGCAAAGGCTTTGAATATTCCTCCTGAATACTCAATAAAGCTTGTAATTGCCCTTGGTTATCCGAAAGAGGAAGTAGTTATTGAGGAAATCAATGATAACGATGACATAAAATATTACCGAGATGAAAAACAGGTTCATCATGTGCCGAAAGTCAGGCTTGAGGATTTAGTGTTAAAATTGCTGTAAATTATGTCAGTGTACTTGTAGTCAATGTACTTGTAAGAGAAATTTCTTGACATTTGAAAATATTTGACATATCATATCTTATATGTGAAATGCGATGAAGGTGCAAAGTAGTGTTATATTTTCTTACAGAGAATAGGGGTCATCGGCTGGAAGCCTCTTAAGTTCAGATATAATGTCGAATTTCCCACTAGAGCAGCTTTTCTGAAATGACAGTAGGAAAAGACGTATCGGCACGTTACGCTGTCAGAGAGTCCAAACTAAATCGTTTTTTGGCGATTTGATTGGGAATTTGGGTGGTACCGCGGTTTATTCGTCCCTTGTAGATATTTTTGTCTATAGGGGATTTTTTTATTAAAAAACAGGAGGATAATATGAAAGACAAATTAGATCAGATTAAGGCAGAGGCAATTCGCCAGATTAATGAAAGTGAAGCTCTCGACAAGCTAAACGAAGTGCGTGTAAATTTCCTTGGGAAAAAAGGTGAGCTTACAGCCGTTTTAAAGAGTATGAAGGACGTAGCTCCAGAGGACAGACCAAAAGTTGGTCAGCTTGTAAATGAGGCAAGGGAGGAAATTGAAAAAGTTTTTGACGATGCCAAGACAAACATGGAGAAAAAGCTCCGTGATGCTAAGATGAAAGCGGAGGTTATTGACGTAACACTTCCTGCCCAGAAAAATAATGTAGGACACCGTCATCCTAATACAATAGCCCTCGAAGAAGTAGAGAGAATTTTTATCGGTATGGGTTACGAGGTTGTTGAGGGTCCTGAGGTAGAAAAGGATTATTATAATTTCGAAGCTCTTAACATACCAGCAGACCACCCTGCAAAGGACGAGCAGGATACATTTTATGTAAATGGAGATATTCTCCTTAGAACACAGACATCAGGTGTACAGGTTCATGAAATGGAGAAGGGCAAGCTGCCTATCAGAATGATTGCACCAGGCAGGGTATTTAGGGCTGACGAGTTAGACGCAACACATTCTCCCTCATTCCACCAGATAGAGGGACTTGTAATTGACAAGAATATTACATTTGCCGACTTAAAGGGTACACTTGCCGAGTTTGCAAAAGAGCTTTTTGGTGAAGATACGAAGGTTAAGTTCAGACCTCACCACTTCCCATTCACCGAGCCGTCAGCGGAAATGGACGTGTCATGCTTTAAGTGTGGCGGTAAAGGCTGCCGTTTTTGCAAGGGCGAGGGTTGGATTGAACTTTTAGGTTGCGGAATGGTTCATCCAAAGGTGCTTCGTATGTGCAATATTGACCCTGAAGAATATACAGGCTTTGCATTTGGTGTTGGACTAGAAAGAATTGCACTTTTCAAATATGAAATTGATGATTTGCGTCTCTTGTATGAGAATGATATTAGATTTTTAAAGCAGTTTTGATACTAGTGAGAACAGCAGTTGAAAGCAAAAGTTGGCGTTGCAA
>CAYTGS010000257.1:0-2034 GCA_964437435.1 uncultured Roseburia sp. | reverse complement strand
TCCTCGGCTATCTTCCTGAAAAATCCCCTCTGTACAGAGGCGTCCTTGAGGTCAAAGCTAAAATTAAATACAAGCGTACTTCCATATGAACAGATAGTCCCCTTTATATGCTGCCCCTTAGACATTGCCAAACACGCATGGAACATTTCAACATATGGCTTATATATGTCATCCACGGAAATATTTCCTATGTTTGTAATCGTCGTGGTGTTGGCAAGTGCCGACTGTGAATAAATCACCTTCATTGCAATATTTTTAATGAACAAAGGCATTGCCCTTGCAATAAATATCTTTTCATTTGACACATTATATGAAAAAAGCCTTTCAAGGTTTTCCTTATTAATCTGTTCCCTAAGGCTTTCCCTTACAATGCCCAAAACCTCCTCAAAGGTATATTCCTCATTTACAGGATGAAATTCAGCGGAAACCATGACAAAGAAATTCTTAGTCGTAATTGAATTAAAATAAGGACGTAAATTGACGGGAACAGCAACCCTTATAGGCTTCTTGGAGGGCATACCATGCATACACTCCATGTATACACTCCACACAAAAACTGATACAAGGTACTCATTAATGCTGACACCGTATTTATGGCAGACCTCCTTAAGCTCCGGCACCTGCATATATCCGTGCATAATTCCAAACTCTCCGGGATTAAGCTTATCACTCCTTACCATGTATGCCTTTTTAGTTTTATAACCCCTATGTGAGCTTCGCCTATAGTTTTTAAGAAAGCTGTCCTCACGGTTAAGGGAGGTGCTTACAGCCAGAGAGTCTCCCTTATCCCCCCTAAGCTCTGGATGTACAAGCCTTAAATACTGATATGTCAATTCCTTTAGGAAATTAATACCGCCCATTCCGTCCGTAAGCACGTGGAAAACCTCAAGATTGATACGGTACTTATAATATGTTACCCTAAACAAATAGCTACTGTTCCTATTCTGGTATATAAATCTACAAGGATACGTATTTTCCTCCCTCACCTTGGGCGCAGATTTATTGTTTTCCTCAAAATAATACCAGAACACACCCTGCCTTAGCCTTAAATTAAATCCATCAAATTTAGGCAGTACAATATCCAATGCCTGCTGCAATACGTCAGGCTGTATAAGCTCTGTCAGTGAGACGCTTATACGGTAAACATTGCTCATACTCTCCCCTGCGATAACAGGAAAAAGATGAGCCGTATTGTCAAGCTTATCCCACCTGATATCCCTGCTTGTACTCACTGCCCTTTTAAATTTTTTTTCTTTATTTTCTTTTTTTTCAATATCAAGTGATTTTCTTTTCATAGATACCTCTCTAATTGAAAAACAGGGAAACGACATACCTTGTCTGCCGTTCCCCTTAATTTCAGTAAATAATTTAATCTTATAAACCAGCCTGAGCTGCTACCTCTGCTGCGAAATCGTCAACCTTCTTCTCGATACCCTCGCCTGTCTCAAAACGAACAAATCTCTTAATCTTGATATCTGTGCCGTTAGCCTTAGAAACAGTCTCAAGGTACTGCTTAACTGTCTGCTTTCCGTCATCAGCCTTTACATAAACCTGCTCAAGAAGGCATACCTCCTTAAGCTCCTTGTTAAGTCTTCCAACTACAGCGCCCTCGATAACCTTATCCGGCTTTCCTGCCATTTTAGGGTCGTTCTTAATCTGCTCTGTGATGATTTCCTTCTCATGGTTCTTGTACTCATCAGAAACCTCATCAGTTGAAACATACTTAGGATAAAGAGCTGCCACCTGCATTGCAAGGTTTGTAAGCGCTTCCTTAACAGCGTCATTAACTACTGATGTTTCAGCGTCTACGATAACACCTATTCTTCCACCGCCATGTGTATATGTTACTACACATCCGTTCTCGGCAACAATCTTCTCAAATCTTCTGATTGTAAGGTTCTCTCCGATAACGGCAATCTTCTCTACCAAAGCATCCTTTACTGTCTTAGATGAATCCTCATTCCAAGCTTCTGCAAGGAAAGCGTCAATATCTGTTGCTGATGTGTTAAGTGCCTGCTTAGCTACTGCTGTAAC
>CAYTGS010000256.1:0-2062 GCA_964437435.1 uncultured Roseburia sp. | reverse complement strand
CCTCTTACACCTGCCTGTTCTGAATGATTGGATTAATTTTAAACTATTATATCATGTATTCCATTTTTAATATATATATTAATGACAGCAAAACATACAAAAAAACTGTGTAGCGCAATATCCCATGCATAGCTTACTCATTCCTTGTGCATATTTCTGAAATTCCTGTCCTACATCATTGTAAGTATAGCTGGTTCTATGTAAATTTTGCCTTGTATTCTGATATTCAGCATTTCCCGGCTCCATTTGGATTGCCTTGTCAATCTGCTCTGAGGCAAACACTGTATTTCCAAGTCCCTGATTTGCCAATGCGCTTAGAAAATACCATCTTGCATTTCGCTCACTGCTTACTATGCTGTTTAATGTATTGTTAGCATATTGGTACTGTCTCATATTAATAAAATCAATCGCCTGTCGTATATCATTGCTGTCGCCAGGCTGAGCCTTGGGCTGTATCGGCTCATTTGTTCTTCCCGAAAAGCCGAATATATCATCAAAATTAAAATCGCCAAAATTTCCGTATCCCCCCTGGTATCCCTGACCACTATATCCGTTTCCATTTTGTCTGGTACTTTCATATGTATCTCCATATGGATTTCTATATGTGTTCTGTTGCTGTTTCTTATATTTTTCAGGATTATTCAGCATATCATATGCCTCATTTACTTCGTTCATTTTCTTAGCAGCATCCGGGTCATCAGGATGCAAATCCGGATGATATTCCTTGGCTTTGCGCCTATATGCCCTCTTTATTTCGTCTTTTGTGGCATCCCTGGAAACCCCAAGTACCTTATAAGGATCATCAATCATGAGTTCTCTCCTTTCCGCCTCGTATTTTTGCATAATATTTCTGCCATACACCGCCATATAATATATTTTTAAGCATATGGGCGTCCTGTACTAACGGAAGCTTTTCAAACTCTGCCGTTGCCTCACCAATAATCATTGACAATAATTCCTCCATTTCACATGGTTTTTTCCCCATTGAATTAAGGGGATTATAATTTCCCGTCTTTTTATCCTTGCTGTAATCCATTGTGGCATCCATAAGATATATAAAACGTCCCAAACTATAGCCAAAGCTTCTAAGGCTGTTACTCCAAAAGTCCTCCTCAACCACAAACAATTCAGACATAAGTCTTCCAAAGCAATTAATTGCTTCATCTGCCAGGGAATATGGTAATTTTTCAATTTTGTTTAGTTCGCTTATTCCATTTTCAATGGCTACACATTGCCTTAGATAATAGCTTTTTACTTTTTTGTAATCATCCTCCAATAATTGTGCATATTGACGCTGTAGCTTCTTATGCTCGTCCTGCCAGTCATCCAGACACTTATGATATGCGAGTGCCACCGTAATATCTGCTGCATAATCCGTATACCTGTTAGTTACCTCTTTTCTCTTATGAAACGGATGCAGTGCACACCGAAAATTATCTTCTTCCTCGTTTGGCTCATACAGTGATGACAGAAGCAATATTAGAAATGTCATATCATAGTTAAGACCTATCCTCGATAACTGTCCATATTTTCTTTCCAATGTTTTGCACAATCCACAATATATATTTTGGTAACGTTTCACTTCCTCCCTGTCAAGCTCTTTTTTATTACAAACAACATACCCAAACATTTAATCATACTCCTCTCATCTATTCGTCGCCTGCCTCCACTATGTTTTCTTATGGTCGCCACCCAAACAATAATCCCATTATTATATAAGCCAAATGGGAGCTGGACATCCCATGCTCCCACCCGTCTTGAATTTTAAATATTGAGGTAAAACTAATTTTATCTTTAGCATTAAATTAAACAATAAATTTATATTATTTAATTTTAAACCATTATAGTTTTTATATTTTCATATGTCAATACACTTTATATTTCTTTTATATTTCTTGTGTTTTTCTTTATTTTACTGCAATGGAGCAAATAACATCTGCTGCTTTGCAATTCTCATATGAAATGTAGTAATCCCATTCTTACACCGAGACTATCGGTGCTTTAAATTCATGGCAATCTAAACTCAAAATTAACATTTTAATTTTTCTAATACATCTCCAAT
>CAYTGS010000255.1:0-2063 GCA_964437435.1 uncultured Roseburia sp. | reverse complement strand
TTCCTATAAATGGAAGGAAGTCCATAATCCCAGCTAGTATGCCATAAAACCAGCCTTCCTTTGTACCGCCTATATATAGCCCTATTACTGACACTATGCTAATACACACGAGTATTACCGACTGTGTTTTGAGATATGCTTTTATCATGCTGCCTAGTTTTTTGCCTATGCGGAGTGCTATTGAAAGTATATGGTCTATTGAAGGCTCTATCCCTGCAAGGTGCAAAAGTCCCTGCTGCCAACCTTCAATTTCCCTTGCAAATAAGATTACACATATAAAGCTTACAACAACAAACGTACCTATGCGTCCGGCTAGTGAAACGTATTTTGCACTGCCTGCAAGTATTCCGCTTCCGATATTTTCAAGCCTTTTATACAGCCATGTTGCAAGTGCTCCGTTTTCAAGTCCGAAAAAATCATCTATTGTACTGCTTATGTCTGTGAAAAATTCCATAAATGTATCTGTCATATTTACAGCCTTTCCAATCAGGAATGTTACCACACCAACTATAATCAAGGCTATTGCAAGCACTATTGCAAATAAAATTGCACCTGCCATAATACTTCTCCTGTTACCAGAATCTGTTAACTTGGAACCTGATTTGGTGTGTTTTTTATAAAATCCCTGTAGCGGAATTACTATTATGAATGCAACCACAATCGGCAAAAAATATGGTAGGATATATTTTAGAGACAATACCACAGTGGCAGATATTGCAATATATAGCAATATATTTTTGTAATCTTTTCCCGTCAGTGTTGTCATGTTGGGTGCCTCCTATTGGATTAATTTGGGGCATACCCAAACTAAGTGTAATGCCCGTTTTTTAGTATGCGCTTTATTAAAACTTAATATACCTTTAACCTGTAAAACCGCTTGAAAAATATGCTATGTGTAAACTTCCTGCCAAGCCATATTGTATTTTTTATGATATTCCACTATATTAAAAAGGATAAAACAAAAAGGATAAACTCATATGATAATTAAAAAGATTTCCATATTAGACGAATTTAAATGCTCTGCCGAGAAATGTCAGGTGAGCTGTTGCAGAGGGTGGAAAATTCCTGTTGACCCCAAAATGTATATAAAATATTTAGTACTGAAAGGGATGCTTGGAACTGCACTTAGATGCTCCATTGAAAAAAAGGACGATATGGTAGCCTTTAGGAGTGGACTTAAGGGCTGCCCTTTTTGGGGTATAGACAGGCTTTGTTATCTACAGAAAAAGTATGGACAGGAATATATGCCCCTTGTTTGTATTCAATTTCCACGACAGCTTTATAACCTTGGATTTTTCTGCGAGGAGATACTCTATCTTGCGTGTCCGGAGGCGGCAAGGCTTTTTCTTATGCATATAAATGACAATGCGCCGCTTAATTTTGTTTTGTCAGAGGGTGAGGTAGATTATGACATAAACACCACCAATGATGACAGAGAGTTTCTTGATTATCTTGTAAAGGCAAGGTCAGAGCTTATAGGTCTATTGGAAAATGATTGTACATATAATGACAACGCAATAACTGACTATGCCATTTCAGCGCAAAATGCGGTGCTTAGTAATAATGCAGCAGTTGGAATAAAAGCATTGCCTTCTCCTAATCAATTTTGGAATAAAGACACACCTTCATCATATAAATCTTTTACATGCGTTGATATGAATAAGCTTATGTTTAATGGGTTCTATCACTCAAATCTTAGAACAATATCACCATTTCTATATAAGCTTTGTAGAAAATATATACGTGAGCTTGGAACGCTCGCTAATTCAAAACCTACAGTTGCGGATAACAAACTCAATAAACTTATAAATGATTTGTATGGTAAGGTAGAATATCTTCCAAATCTTCTTAAGCGCTACTATGAATATTTTCTCTTTGCTGAATTTCTTGATATTTTCGAGGATTACAGCTTTTCAAAGCATATAGCTTTTGGAGTTGACAAGACAAATATGCTTTTAGTATTACTTGCTGTCTATGCCAAGGATAAAAGTACGGTAAGTATTGATGAAATCTCTAGGATTATCGCTGTTTTTGAGAGACGAGCGCCACAAATTTATTAATCT
>CAYTGS010000254.1:0-2082 GCA_964437435.1 uncultured Roseburia sp. | reverse complement strand
TTTATAAATCCTCAATTTGCCAGTCTATCGGCTCTATACCATTTTCCTTCAAAAATTCATTAGCTTGGCTGAAGTGTTTGCAACCGAAAAAGCCTCGATAAGCCGATAAGGGGCTTGGGTGGGGGGCTTTTAGGACTAGGTGCTTTGAGTTGGTGAGCATCGGAATTTTGCTTTGGGCGGGTTTGCCCCAGAGCATGTATACTATTGGTCTGTCTTGGGCGTTGACGGCTTGAATTACTGCGTCAGTAAATTGCTCCCAGCCGTGTCCCTGGTGTGAATTTGCCTGATGCGCACGTACTGTCAAAACTGTGTTCAATAGCAATACGCCCTGGTCAGCCCATTTTTTCAAATATCCGTTATTTGGTATGTAACAGCCTAAATCATCATTTAATTCCTTATATATGTTTTGAAGTGATGGCGGTATTTCATGCTGGCTTGTAGGAACTGAAAAGCTTAGTCCGTGAGCCTGATTTTCCTCATGATATGGGTCCTGACCGAGTATTAATACCTTTACCTTGCTAAGCGGTGTGAAATGGAAAGCATTAAATATGTCGTCAGCAGGCGGATAAATTACAGCCCTGCTGTATTCATCCTTAACAAACGTAAACAGCTCCCTATAATATGGCTTTTTGAACTCACCGCTTATTGAGTCAAGCCAGTCATTGCTAATCATTGCCATAAACCCAAATCCTCCCATTGGTATATTAATAAATCTTAAAGTCTGACTGAAACACCCTTGCTTCTAAGATATTGCTTAACCTCTTTGATTTCAAGCTCCTTAAAATGAAAAAGCGAGGCTGCAAGTGCTGCGTCTGCCTTTCCTGCATCGAGTGCGTCATAAAAATGTTCAAGCTTTCCAGCACCGCCAGAGGCTATAACAGGAATAGAAACGTTTTCAGATACGGTACGTGTAAGCTCTATATCATATCCATTCTTAGTTCCGTCACAGTCCATGCTTGTGAGTAATATTTCGCCCGCACCAAGCTCATTAGCTTTAACAGCCCATTCAACAGCATCTATTCCCATATCAATTCTTCCGCCGTTTTTAAATATGTTCCAGCCTGTTCCGTCTGCCCTTCGCTTTGCGTCAATTGCGACAACGACGCACTGGCTGCCGAATTTATCAGCCGCCTCGCTTATAAGGTTTGGATTCATAATAGCGGCGCTGTTAACAGCAACCTTGTCCGCACCTTCTCTTAATATCGCCTTAAAATCATCTACAGTCCTAATTCCACCGCCAACTGTAAATGGAATAAATACCTTCTCCGCAACACGTCTAACCATATCAATTTTCGTGGCACGGTTATCGCTTGAAGCCGTGATATCAAGAAAAACTACCTCATCAGCTCCAGCCCGGTCATAAGCTGCCGCTATTTCAACAGGATTTCCTGCATCTATAAGATTAACAAAATTTACACCCTTAACAACACGTCCATTATTTACGTCAAGGCAGGGGATAATTCTTTTTGTATGCATTGGCTTGTCCTCCGATTATAATTCAATAAAGTTTTTAAGTATCTGCAATCCCACATCAGAGCTTTTCTCAGGGTGGAACTGGCAGGCAAAAACATTGTCCTTTTCAACTGATGCATGGATAAGGGTTGCATAATCAGTTGTCGCTGTTACAATTTCGGGTTCCTCTGCCCTTAAATAATACGAATGGACGAAATAAACATATACATCCTCATTTATTCCTTTGAATAATCGTCCTTTATTTGGAAATTTGAGGGAATTCCAACCAATCTGTGGAACCTTTAAGCCTTTATTATCAGGGATTTTTACGATTTTTCCCTTTAAAATTCCAAGTCCCCTAACTCCAGGTGTCTCCTCGCTCGACTCAAATAAAAGCTGCAAGCCCAAACATATCCCTAAAAAGGGAGTTTTTTTATTAACCACCTCATTTATAACCTCAATAAGTCCATAGCTTTTGAGCTTTTCCATTGCGTCGCCAAATGCTCCTACTCCCGGAAGAATTACCTTGTCAGCATTTAAAATTGTATCTCTATCCCTTGTAATAACCGCCGTCTCCCCAAGAGAAATAATTGCCTTTTCCACGCTCTTTATATTACCAGCGTCATAGTC
>CAYTGS010000253.1:0-2127 GCA_964437435.1 uncultured Roseburia sp. | reverse complement strand
TCATCAACCTCCGGCATAACCGCAACGCTTATAGTTGACGTATGAATACGTCCGCCTGACTCCGTTTCCGGAACACGCTGTACACGGTGTACTCCCGACTCGTATTTCATGACAGAGTATGCTCCCTGTCCTGTAATCATAAACGTAGCACTTTTCATACCGCCAATTCCAATTTCTTCACACTCGACAAGTTCAACCTTCCAGCGTCTTCCCTCTGCATAATGTACATACATACGGTAGATTTCCGCCGCAAAAAGGGCCGCTTCGTCTCCACCTGCACCTGCACGTATTTCAACTATAACATTCTTATCATCATTAGGATCTTTTGGAAGCAGGAGAATTTTCATCTCTGTCTCAAGCTCCTCGATACGCTTCTTTGCGTCACTTAATTCCTCTTTCAGCATTTCACGCATATCCTCATCACTCTCGGATTCAAGCAATGCAAGTGAATCTGCAACAGTCTCATTACATTTCTTATATTCTTTATATGCGTCAACAAGAGGCGTAAGGTCGCTCTGCTCCTTCATAAGTGCCCTAAAACGGTTTTGGTCAGCCGTAACAGACGGCTCGTTAAGTTCATTTAAGATTTCCTCAAAGCGGTGAAGCAAATCCTCTAATTTATCAAACATCGTAAATCCTCCTAAATTAATACCTAAATTAAATTTCTGTAACCATCCCGTAAACTACCCTGTCAAGCCCTGCGTAGTCCTTTATAATTTTAACATGGCTAAACCCCGCATCATTCATAAGCCTTGACACAGCCTCACCCTGATTATATCCGATTTCAAAAAAGAGATATCCACCCTTTCTGATATAATCTTTTGCCTTATCCACAATTTTCCTATAGAAATAAAGCCCGTCCTCCATTCCGTCAAGTGCACTGATAGGCTCATGTTCCCTGACCTCAGGCATAAGTTCTTCTATAACCGCAGTCTCTATATATGGGGGATTAGACACTATCATGTCAAAAAGCCTGTCATTAGTCTTATCAGATACAAAATCAGCAAGCGGCTCAAATAAATCGCCACATAAAAATTGCGCCTCAATCGCTAAACGCAATGAATTTTCCCTCGCAACATCAAGGGCTTTGCTAGATATGTCTATTCCAATACCCTCACACTCATTGCTGTACTTGAGAAGACTTAAAAGTATACATCCCGAACCGGTACACATATCAAGTATACGCATCCCGTCACTCAAATGACGCATTGCCTCCTCCACAAGGATTTCCGTATCCTGGCGTGGTATAAGCGTATACTCATTTACCTTGAATTCAAGCCCCATAAATTCCTGTTTTCCGGTTATATGCTGAAGCGGTATACGCATTGACCTCTTATCAATCACCATCTTATAGAACTGTTCTTCCATATCGCTTCGCTCACTGTCTCCGTGAACGAGAAGCTCATTGCGGTCAGTATGGCAGATATATTCCAACAAAATCCTTGCATCAAGTGCCGCCTCATCTATACCTGATTTTTCAAGACAATCCATGCCATATTTATATAAATCCCTATATGTCATAAAATCACCCTGCTATTCAAACCACGAATCATCCACTTCATATCCGAATGTTTCCTTAAGATATGCTTTCCAGTCAAATACAGCTTCAACTGAAGCTATGGCAACCTTTACCATATCCTCGTCCGGTTCCTTTGTGGTAAGCTTCTGCAGCCATAATCCCGGTGCTGATATAATTCGCACAAAAATGTTATTGTTCTTACCTGCAAGCCTGATTATCTCATATGAAATTCCGGCTATAACAGGAATAAGTAGCAGCCTGATTACAAGTTTAAGTGCCAAATTATCAACTCTTATAAAGAAAAACACAATAACACTCACCAAAACAACAAAAAGCAGGAAGCTTGTTCCGCAACGCTTATGCTGCCTTGAGCTTCTCATGACATCCTTTACAGTAAGCGGTCTACCCTTTTCAATACAATTTATACATTTATGCTCTGCACCGTGATACATATACAGACGTCTAATGTCCTTCATAAGTGAAATTGCAACAATATACCCTACAAATATTAGAATACGCAAAATTCCCTCCAATATGGCTATGGCGCTTGCATTGCGTATATATTTTCCAAGCAAATCCGATATAAAGAACGGCAAAAGCATAAAAAG
>CAYTGS010000252.1:0-2129 GCA_964437435.1 uncultured Roseburia sp. | reverse complement strand
CTGGCTTTTCTAATTTCAATATATGCGAAACACTGTCATATTTAATATCAGGCATCACTTCTCGTATTATTTCATATTGGTGAACATCTGCCCTAGTGCCAAAGACTTCACCATTTAAGTCATAAAGCTTTTGATAAATAGACACCAAATATTCATCAGGCTTTCCACTGCAATAGACCACCTCTGGGAAACCAGAACGCACCTGCCTGTGGGAATCAAGCTTTGCATATCCCATATCCTCAAAGGGCTGGCGTTTAAAATATTTTTCAGCCTCATCAACAGATATTTCACCGCTTTTAACCTGTTCTAGTATTGTTTTCGTATCCATTTTGTAACCCCTTTTTTTATAAAACAATATTATATTTTTTATATAATATAACTATTTTACACCGTTTGCTATAAAATATCTACAATAAATTCTGATTAATGAGTATACAATATTAGTAATTGTAAACTACATTGACAAATAAAAGTTGATGACTTAATATTAAAGTTAAATATGGCATTTTGTAATATATGCCTAACCTTATAAGGAGGGAGACTAATGCAAAATATTTCAAATCAGGAATGGCTTAACAAAACCTATGAAAAATTGCTGATTAAAATGCAGGCAGAATGTGAGCGTATAGGGACAATGATTCCATACACAACAAAGGATGGTCATTATTACGATTTGGGACAGCCAGGTGGCATTTATGCGTGGACTAATGGCTTTTGGGCAGGTATGCTGTGGCAGATGTACAAAGCGACAGGAGATGAAGCCTACAGAAAAAACGCAGAAGGCGTAGAGCAACGTTTGGAAGAGACCTTGTTTGGATATGAGGGGCTTGACCATGATGTTGGTTTTTTGTTCCTGCCTTCATCTGTTGCAAACTATCGCATGACTGGAAACAAGACTGCACGCCGTAGAGGTATTCAGGCGGCTGGTGCATTGGCGTCAAGGTATAATATGGCAGGTGGATTTTTGCGTGCTTGGAATGATACAATGAATGGCTTCTTCCCAGGGCTTGAGGATGTGAGTGGTAGTATGATAATAGATTGTATTATGAATATTCCGCTACTGTATTGGGCTAGCGAGGAGACACATGACCCTAGATATGCCCAGATTGCCGAAAGTCATGCTAAAACAGCACAGAAGTACATAGTGCGTCCAGATGGAAGTTGTAACCATATTCTATTTTTTGATTCAAAAACAGGTGAGCTATTGGATAATCCTGGCGGTCAGGGGTATGGAAAAGGTTCTTCGTGGAGTCGTGGGCAATCTTGGGCTGTATATGGATTTGCACTCAGTTACCGCCACACTGGGAATGTTGAGTTTTTGGATACGGCTAAAAGATGTGCACATTATTGTATTTCAAACTTGGCTGTAAACGAATGGTTGCCATTAGTGGATTATCGTGCACCGTCCGAGCCTGTAAAATATGACTCGACTGCTGGAATGATTACCGCCTGTGGCTTATTGGAAATTGCCGAGCATGTAGGCGAGTACGAAAAGAGATTGTATACAGATGCCGCTTGGCGTATTCTTCGTGCTTGTGATGAGAAGTTCAATAATTGGAATCCAGGGGAAGATTCAATTGTAAATGGCGGTACATATTTTTACCATGATCCTAATGGCACAAATACAGAAGTGCCAATTATCTATGGTGACTATTTCTTTATTGAGGCAGTTTTGAGGTTAGAAGGAAAGGAACTTTTTATATGGTAAAAAAATATATTTTTGGTATTCCTTTTGAAACCGAGGCGGTTGTGGAGGATATACCATTAGAGAATAATAATAGTTTTGGAATAGGTAATGTATTATTAAAAGAAGGCTTTAATTTCACCCTGACAATGGACAAGGATGATGTTGTATACGGACTTGGCGAGACTGTAAGGGGCATTAATAAGAGAGGTTATGAATATATAAACTACAATTCGGACGATCCTCATCATTCAGAGTCCACAGTGTCCTTGTATGGAGCACACAATTTTATTATAGTGTCTGGCAAAACACATACAGGATTTTTCTTTGATTATCCTGATAAGATTAAGTTTGACGTGGGATTTACAAAGCGTGATATCTTAGAGGTGACCTGTGAGCGTGCCGACTTGTACGTGTATGTGATAACAGGCGAGAGTGCATATGA
>CAYTGS010000251.1:0-2243 GCA_964437435.1 uncultured Roseburia sp. | reverse complement strand
TAGGCGCTACAGCTATCGGACGTGATTTAGGACCTAGGGTATCAGCAAGGGTTCATACAGGACTGACTGCTGACTGTACATCACTTGAAATTGGCGATTTCCCTATCAATCCAATTCCAGGAAAAGAGCAGAAGCACAATCAGCTCCTCATGACTCGTCCTGCATTTGGTGGAAACACAATCGCTACAATCGCATGCCCTGATTTCCGTCCACAGATGGCAACAGTTCGTCCGGGTGTTATGCAGAAGCTTCCTAAGAATGAGTCAGCTAAGGCTGTTATCGAGGAGTTCAATCCAGGCTTTACTCCTAACAATAAGTATGTTGAGATAGTAGATATTGTTAAGAACCTTACAGATACAGTTGACATCATGGACGCTAAGATTCTCGTATCAGGCGGTCGTGGGGTAGGAAGCCCAGAGAACTTCAAGCTTCTCGATGACCTTGCGACAGCTATCGGCGGAACGGTAAGCTGCTCACGTGCAGTAGTTGATGCGGGTTGGAAATCAAAGGAATTACAGGTAGGTCAGACTGGTAAAACGGTTCGTCCTAATGTATACTTTGCAATCGGTATCTCAGGAGCCATTCAGCATTTGGCAGGTATGGAGGAGTCCGATATAATTATCGCTATCAACAAGGATGAGACAGCTCCTATCTTTGACGTAGCTGATTACGGTATCGTAGGTGACTTAAATAAGATTGTACCTGCACTTACAGAGCAGATTAAGGCAGCAGTTGCGGCTAAACAGTAAATTAAATTTAGTGAAAATATAAAAACCTCAAAGGATTTTCCCTTGAGGTTTTTATATTGATAGAGAGTATTAATTTATGCAAACTCGAAAACATAGTTTTAATGTATTGCAAGTTCCTTTATTTTCTGTAAAAACACAGGTTTCTGAGCCATGATAAAGCTACGTTTGCTGTAGTTGTAATTGATAACATCTAAAACGTCATCCTCATCCTGCAAAATGCAATGCTCCACGTCTATATAAATATTGGAAAGACTTAGGTCATCTATCTCGAAAATATTATAGCACAAGGTTATAGTCTTTGCGTCTTTAGATGGATTAGTAACCCAGTTTTCCTTTACTCCAAGCTGTGATGGAAGATTTCTTAGCCACCCTGCAAGATTTGGAAATTCTCCTTCCTCAATATAAAAGCTTTCGCCACTAGAAAAAAGCTTTTTGTATGGGGCAGGGTTAAAATCTATATCAAATATGCGATTATCCCCGGCAGTACCCATAACACCATGAATAGCATCATCATAGGCAAGCATAACTGTTTTCATTTTATTATACTCGCCCTTATGTATTCCGGAATATATTATCAAAAAAATAGAATTCAAAAATGTTTCAGCCATTTTGTCTTGTCTATCAATGGGTGTATACTTTGCAAAAAAGCTTATCCAATTTCTCCATGCGTAGTATGTAGGGAAAGTATTGATATCCTCTCTGCGTGCCCCCATTGCATGAAGTGCCTTAGATGTTCCAACGGAAGCCACTTTCATTCCAGCCCTATTACATAGATAGCACCACTCCGTATCATCCCAATACAAGAAATTATCTTCTGGAAGGAAACCAATTTTATCAATTGTAGTGCGTCTGACCATCAAAGAGCAGGCAGGCACACTATCCACATACATGTAATCGGGCATAGTTCCATCCTCAAACATATTAAGTTGAGGAACCACAGCACAGAAATGTTCAAAATCGATTGTTTGACCATATTGCTGTATATAATCTGGTTCCTCCAAATTATATATCTTGGATGCAGCCATGCCCACCTCGTCATGTTCGTCCAAAAACGAAACAAGGTTTCCCACAGCTTTTTCATCAAGCATTGCATCATTATCCACGCACATAAGGTACTGATAACCTTTGGCATATGCCAGTCTAAGCCCGGTATTAAAGCCTCCTGAACCGCCTAGATTTTCATTATTGACAATAAGCTCAATCCGGTCGCCATATTTTTCATTAATGGCTTTAACCGAATTGTCAGTTGAAGCATTATCAACAACATATATGTCATAATCAGTATATTTTTGTTCAAGTAAACTTTGAATACAGTCTAAAACCTTATCTTCCTTATTGTAATTACATACAATAATTCCTACCCTTTTGCTTTTCTGCATATCTTTGCACTCTTTCTTGCTTTTATTAATACTCCATAGCCTTTTCCTCACCATTTATAACTCTCAAAGCTCCCTGTGCAAGCGCAAGAAGCTCATCCTCGCCGGGATAAACAGT
>CAYTGS010000250.1:0-2293 GCA_964437435.1 uncultured Roseburia sp. | reverse complement strand
AGACTTTGCTCGCTGGTTGATACTCTTGCGTAGCCTATGATCATGGTAAAAATAACTGGTCTGCTGTTACAGACTGCTTAATCTCTTCCGAATATTTGTTTCGTATGATTCCATTTGAAGTGATCAATACCGGAGATATATATTTGCGTGCCGGGACATACATTTGCAACACTGCTACTTTCTTCTTGATATTTTCAATGACAGACGAATCCATAGAATACCCATTGGGAGCATATTTCATCTCACATACATTTATCACATTATCTGAACGATCGATGAGCAAGTCGATCTGAACACCGGGATGAACGTCAGTACCTTTGACATGCCATGAGAATATATTTGCCATTATCCCGGATATGCCAAGAGCTGCTTTAATTTGTCTCGAGTGGAGGAGGCAGACTCGTTCAAACGCCAATCCGCACCACGTATTGTACGTAGGAGTTCGTAACAACTTGTACCAGTATTCATCATCAACACCGTGAGCCTTTCTCACGAATTGATAGTAGAATAAAGTATAACAATCGACAAGCTGATATATCGCATCCCGGAGTCTTTTATCTATATGACAATATTTTCGGATGAAGCCACATTCTATAAGGTCTTCCAGAATACTGCTTAATTGACCACTGCTTTCAAGCTTCCCCTTATTTATTATCTCATCTCTTGTTAGTCCAGATTTCTTGCCTGATAAGGTCTCAACAACCTTAATATATTTTTCGGGACTCTTGAACATGGACGCATAAATAAAGTTGAATTCATTATGAAGCTCTCCTCCCTCTTTAAAAAAGAGATCGTTTATATTTTGTCCCATACTTTTTGATGGCTCCAATTTGGACCAATAATACGGAACACCTCCCATAATCATATATCCCTCTAAAATCATATTTCTTGACAGAGGCAATTTTAGATACTGAACCAGTTCTTCACATTCTGAAAGAGAAAACTGCTGTAGCAAGACTTTATAAGTTACCCTGTTGTAAAGCCCTCCTATGTTCCGGAATATCTTATTTATTATCCAAGATGTCGCACTACCACAAATGATGAGAAGCACATCATTTCTGGCAGAAGCCCATCCATTCCAAAAATGTTCAAATGCCGGGATAAACTTAGAGTTGGGAGAGTCCATCCACGGCAGTTCATCTAAAAATATAACCTTTCTCTTACATTGAGAAGACGCTATCAAAGACTCAAGAAGATGGAATGCTTGAAACCATGTCTTTGGCACCAGAGAATCATTCGGTAAGCCTTGATCTACGAGACTTCTGTAAAATTCTTCGAGCTGATCTTGGTTCGATACATTTAAAACTCCGGTATACTGGAATGTAAACCGGTTCTTGAATGTTTCCCTTATAAGAAATGTCTTGCCAATACGACGTCTGCCATACACCGCTACAAATTCGGAGTATTCAGAAGCGTATGCGCGATTGAGCTTATTTATTTCTTCTTTACGTCCTATGACCATAGTTTTTAATTTTATGCAAAGATATAAAAAACAATCGACTTTTTTCCACAAGTGAAGAAAAAATCCACTTATGGAAAAAAGTCGACATGATTGTACTAAATATTCGACTTTATTAATTTGTGTATATTATGCATATTATATATCTTTGCATGATAAAATAAAAAATATGGCAACAGCATTAAATATCAAGCGCAAAAACATCGATCTTCCTGTCGATACACTGCAAAAGTTATCCATTATGGCAGTAGCACAAGGTAGGAGTCTGAAGAACTTCATCGAGACGATTCTTATAAATAAGGCGAACTCGGTATCTGTAGAAGTTAGTGAAAATCCCTCTCCTTCTGGAGATCCGTGGTTTGATGACCCGGAAAACATGGCATCAGTTAGGCGTGGCATCGAGGATATAAAGGCAGGAAGATGTCGAGCTTATTCTATGGATGAAATAAGGGAATTGCTGGGAGTATGATTTACGAGCTTATCTTATCAAACGAAGCGAAAATCCATTTGATTGAATGGAGTAAGTCCGGACAGAAGAAAACGCTTAAAAAGATAGCGGATTTGTTTACGGAGCTTAAGGAACATCCAAAGACAGGTACTGGACAGGTAGAGCAACTCAAAGGTGTAATTGGTTGGCAAATGGAGCCGGAGAATAACGAAAGGTGATAGGCTGATTTACACAATTGAGGATGAAAAGGTATTTGTTACCGTTGTCTCATTGAAAGGACATTACGGAGACAAGTGATAATGTCTCATTACCTATTTATTGGAAGGAGTTTTGAAACATTGATTTTGATACTTCTTTTGATAATCTAAAAGGCTGGATCCTCGATA
>CAYTGS010000249.1:0-2297 GCA_964437435.1 uncultured Roseburia sp. | reverse complement strand
TATTATCAATCATCAAATCTACAAGGTGTGTTAATGGAGCAAATCGACAGCGATTTTGCTCTATTACTACACACGCAGTCATTAAACCCATATAGCCAAAGCGTATTTTGGGAAAATGGGAAAACAATATGGAGCATAAAAACGCTCAATGAAAACGCATATCAAAATATAATTATTCCGCTAAAAAATGATACTTTCAATGAATTTACAATAAAAAAGAATATCAATGTAAAAATCCTGACAAAAGAACTGACTTTAAAAAGCAAAAAAGAACTACTAGAAGAATTTTATAACACCCCATCTGATAAAAATATAAACATAGGATTTATCACGCCAACAGCCTTTAAAAGTAACGGAAGATACGTAATAATGCCTGATTTAAGGCTTATATTCCAAAGCCTGATGAATAAGTACAGTGCCTCATCAGATAACGAGCTAGAAATGTTTGACGAAGACACGCTTGAACAGTTAGTGGAGCATAGCGAAATATCAAGATATAGACTTAAAAGTACGTATTTCCCAATAGAAGGCATTAAAATCCCTTCATTTAATGGCGAGCTAGGAATAAGATTTCATGGCACAGACACAATGGCAAGATATGCAAGACTGCTGTTTAAGTTTGGGCAATATAGCGGAATAGGGATTAAAACATCAATGGGCATGGGTGCATATAGATTAATAGAGAAACGGAGGAATGAAAATGACTGATGATGAGGTAAAACTGGTCATAGGTGCAATACTGCATGATGTAGGCAAGGTTATTTATAGACAAGGCGATGATAGGCGAAAGCACAGCCAAAGCGGATATGATTTCCTCAGAGAGGAAGTAAGGATAGAGGATGAAGAAATATTAAACTGCGTCCGATATCACCATGTAGATATGTTAAAAGGTGCAAGAATAGACAAAAATTCGCTTGCCTATATCGTATACATAGCAGACAATATAGCCTCGGCAGCCGACCGAAGGCAGAATGACTCTGATGATATCGGCTTTGAAATATCAATGCCGCTTCAAAGCGTATTCAACATATTAAACGGAAATTCTCAGGACATGGCTTACGAGCCCAAAACACTTGATATAGACGACAATATCAATTATCCGACAGATAAAAAGATGAAATTTGACGAGGACTTCTACACCAAAATTAAAAGCAATTTAGCAGACAACCTTAAAGGGCTTGAATTTACAGAGGAATATGTCAACTCCCTATTGGAGGTGATGGAGGCTAACCTTTCCTATGTCCCCTCGTCAACATCTAAGAGCGAGATGGCGGACATTTCACTATATGACCATGTAAAGCTTACGGCGGCGGTTGCAAGCTGTATTTATCAATATTTGCAGGAAAATAATATTACGGATTTAGAGACAGCGCTGTTTAAAAATGCCCAAGGCTTTTATGACGAAAAGGCATTTATCCTATACTCAATGGATATTTCAGGTATACAGGACTTTATATATACGATACCAAGTGAAAACGCCCTTAAAACATTGAGGGCAAGGTCATTTTACCTTGAAATAATGATGGAGCACATAATAGACAGTATCCTTCAAAAACTGCACCTGTCAAGGGCAAACCTCATATATTGCGGAGGCGGACACTGCTATATACTTGCACCTAATACGGATAAATGCAAACATATAATCAAAGATTACATGAGCAATCTAAACATATGGCTGACAGATATATTCCAAACAGCACTTTACGTAGCCGACGGCTATTCAGAGTGCAGCACAAATATGTTAAAGAACGTGCCAAATGGAAGTTATGCTCAGATTTTTAGAAATATCAGCCAAATGATTTCCAACAATAAGAGCCACAGATATTCCTACAAGGATATCATCAAATTAAACTCGGAAAAAAATGATGATTACACAAGGGAATGTAAGGTATGCAAGCGGATATCAAGAGTGGGTGATGATGGTGAATGTGATATATGCAGTGCGATTGAAAAGTTTTCAAAGAACGTTCTATACGATAAATTCTTCACAGTTACATTGGAGAAAACAGACGGTGCACTACCACTGCCAAACGGCTATTATCTTGTGGCGGATGTTGAAAAGTCACTAACGGAGAAAATGCAAAATGATGATTATTTTGTCCGAGCATATAGTAAAAATAAAATGTTTACAGGAAAACATATATCCACAAAGCTGTGGATAGGCGATTACACGACAGGCAAAGCCGCCAAAACCTTTGCACAAGAGTCACAGGGAATAAACAGGATAGGAATTTTAAGGGCGGACGTTGACAATCTAGGACATGCTTTTGTGTCAGGCTTCGACAATCCCGATAATG
>CAYTGS010000248.1:0-2313 GCA_964437435.1 uncultured Roseburia sp. | reverse complement strand
TGGGTTAACACAAACGACTATCAGGGTTACTTCACTAGGTTCTGTGCAGGCGGTGTTTTGGTCGCAGTGCCAGTTACAATCCTATTCATGTGCTTGCAGAAGTACTATGTAGAAGGAGTAACAGGTGGTGCAGTAAAAGGTTAATGAATTTAATAAAATCGGCAGTCTTAGGGCTGCCGATTTTTAAGTATAGGAGGTCATATGAAAAGGAAGATTGTGTCAGGGCTTCTTGCTCTTTTGGTAATATTGGCAATATGCGGATGTGGTAATAACGCTGAAAATAATACAGCGGAACTTAATATAATTGATGACAATTATAGAAATTACTATGAGATTTTCGTGTATTCGTTTTATGACTCTGACGGTGACGGAATAGGTGATATAAATGGAGTAACCCAAAAGTTGGATTATATAGAGGATATGGGCTTTAACGGCATATGGTTTATGCCTGTAATGCAATCCACCACATACCATAAGTATGATGTTGTCGATTATTATTCGATTGACAGTGAATACGGAACAATAGATGATTTTGAGAACCTTGTGGAGGAGTGCCATAGTCGGGGAATAAACGTGGTTATTGATTTTGTGATAAATCATTCTTCATCTCAAAATCAGTGGTTTGTCGATGCATGTGATTACCTTAGAAATTTAGGCAGTGATGAGGAGCCTGATTTGGAGGCGTGTCCGTATGTGGATTACTATCATTTCAGCAGGGAGCAGGTAAACAGCAGCTACTATAATGTATCGGGAAGTGACTGGTATTATGAGGGCGTATTCTGGTCAGAGATGCCTGACCTTAATCTTGAGAGCGATATTCTTAGAACCGAGCTTGAGGATATTGCGAGGTTCTGGGTTGAGGATGTAGGTGTTGACGGCTTTAGAATGGATGCCGCTATGCACTTTGAGGAAAATGACACGGAATTTAACAATGAAGTGTTAAATTGGCTATATACATTTTGCAAGGGGATAAATCCTGATTTTTACATGGTTTCAGAGGTATGGGCTAGTAAGGCTACAATTACAGATTACTATGGAAGTAAAACTCCCAGTATGTTTAATTTTGATGCGGCAGGGGCAGAGGGAAAGCTTGTAAAGACTGCGAGGGGAAGCTATAAGGCGGCTGCTTTTGTGGAGAGTATGGTAGGCTATCAGAATGATTATGCTGAGAAAAACCCTGATTTTATAGATGCCCCATTTATAGCAAACCATGATATGGCACGTGTGGCAAATAATCTTCTAAATGACGAGAACGATATGAAAATGGCTTGTGGACTGCTTATGACCATGAATGGAAGTCCCTTTGTCTATTATGGTGAGGAGATAGGAATGTCAAGCTCCGGTACAAAGGACGAGAATAAAAGGCTTCCGTTTATTTGGTCAAAGACCGATACTACGGGTATGACAATCGGACCGGCTGACTCTGATAAAGGAATTGAGTCGGCTTTTGAGGGTGCGGATGTACAGCTTAATGACAGCAGCTCAATACTTAATTATTATAAGAGGGCAATCCGCCTTAGAAATGAAAATCCTGAAATTGCAAGGGGGGAGATAAGGATAGTTGACGAGCTCACGGAGGGTAATCAGGCGGTAATTATTAAAACGTATGAGGGCAGCAGTATTGCCATTGTATACAATACCTCGGATGATGAGCTGGATATTGACCTTAAGGGAACCGAATTGGAAGATATGAAAATAAGGGGATATCTGACATTAAACGATGAAAAAATTACACTTAAAAAAGGAATTTTAAAAATGGAGCCACAGTCGGTTTGCATAATGAAATAGATAGTTACATAGTTATGTCTTGTTTTTTTTGCAAATATAAGTTAATATAGAGCGTATAGTGATTTTATTATATACCGAAAGAAGGAATTGAGTTTGGAAAACGAGTATAGCAAAGTTAAGGTTAACAATGAGATAGATTTATGCTCAGTCACGGATAATGATACAAAATCAGCTTTGGAACGTGCTTTTTTGAAAGCAAGGGTTTCATATTTCCTCAGATGGGAAAAGGCGGGGCTTTTTGAAAAGCTATTCAAAAATGGTAAAAATAGAGTTGTTTTCTGTATTAATTCGGCACAGCTTCCGGCGGCTGAGGAGGTAATCAGCGGTCTTGAAAATATGGAAGAAAAAGTCAGGATGATTAAGGTTAAGTCAAACAACAATGTGAATTTGTAGTAGGTATATATAGGAAAGGATAAGACAATGAGTAAGGAATTAGCAAAGACCTACGACCCACATGGTCTGGAGGATAAAATCTACCAAAAGTGGCTCGACAAGAAATATTTTCATGCGGAGGTAGATAAGAGT
>CAYTGS010000247.1:0-2327 GCA_964437435.1 uncultured Roseburia sp. | reverse complement strand
GATATGCCTTGGGAAATTACAAATTCTTTGATACAATGAATGAGACTTGGAAGTTTGCAACATATCTTTCAAATGTAATAGGCATGTTTTTAATGCGTATGCCTTTTGGCAGTACATGGATTGGGATGAATTTATATACTAGTCTGTTGATTGGTATTACGGCAGCTATGACATACTTGTTTATTGTAAATAAACAGCCAAATGACAACAAAAAAGAAATATTGCTATTCTGCGCTGAGCTTGGGGCGCTATCACTTGGTATTGCTCCAACGGTAATGCTTTATCATTACCTTGGTTATATCCTTATGACTGTAGCGTCATTGATT
Source organism: uncultured Roseburia sp. (assembly GCA_964437435.1). Classification (GTDB taxonomy): domain Bacteria; phylum Bacillota; class Clostridia; order Lachnospirales; family Lachnospiraceae; genus COE1. The sequence goes on along the minus strand of CAYTGS010000247.1, from coordinate 2,001 downwards.
TTGTATACGGCTATTACAAAAGATAACATTGGATATTTTATGGCGACGGGAGTGATTTTGGGACTTTGTGTGGCAGTGAGAATGCCAAATATCACATATATGGCGTTTATACTCCCTCTTTGGTATTATTGGTTTGAGAGGAGGAAAGAGGATAATTGGGGTGTGAACCTTATAAAAAGAACACTTTATTGCTTGTGTGGATATATTATAGGTTTTTTGGTGCCCATAGGGTATATTTCCATAAGGTATGGTATCACTACTTATCCGAATATGGTAAGCTCTCTTTTTGGCATGACTGAGTCGGCAACGGACTATAAGCCTACTTCCATGCTTTCCGCAATGTTTGGCGATTATTTGAACTATGGTGTGTGGATATTTGCATTTTTAATATATATAATAGCGGGCGTTGTATTTTTTGAAATTCTGAATAAAATATTGCAAAAAAAAATATTTGAAGGAGAAATGCATGATAAAATAACTGCCGTATTCAAAACCCTATATGCTTTTGGAATATTGGTAGTCCTTCGTTTCTGCTATGGCAGGGGAATGTTTGATTTTGACTATACAGAATATTTTAGTATGTATAAATGGTTAACAGTATATCTTGTATTCGTTATTTTCCTGTGTATATGGACGCTTTCATCCCAAAGTACGGATAATTACCTAAGGCTTTGGTCTGTGTTTTTGCTTGTTACAATATTTATCACACCCCTTGGAAGTAATAACGGGCTGTATACGATTATAAATAATCTGTTTCTTGTAGCACCGTTGTCGGTATTGCTGATTGGCGAGTTTTACGAAAAAACGGTCGATAAATTTCATGGAGATACTAGGTTTGTCATTAAGACAGTCACAAACAGCTTTATGATATGTGTATTTATTGTAAGCCTCCTGTTTGGAATAAATTTTGTGTTTCATGATAAGCCGGAGGAGGGGAGCAAAAGGGTAAGCATCAGCCTTAAATGTGACAGCCCTGTAAATGGAATATTAACTACAGCCTCTAAAAAGGAAGATTTGGAGTCACTTGGCGATTTTATTTGTGACAGTGGGCTTATTTCAAAAAAACTTCTGACATATGGGTACATTCCAGCGCTTTCATATATTTTTGATATGGAACCTGCCATATATACAACATGGGCGGATTTGGATTCGAATCCCCTTTCAAGGCTTGAAGATGACCTTGAAGGTATACAGAATGACGGCAGAGGGGAATATCCGCTGATTATATTTGGAAGTGAGTCTGTGGATGAACAAACCGATGAGACAAAAGCATCATATAAAAAGTTAAAAACGATAGAAGATTTTATGAATAAAAATAATTATGTACAGGTCTATGAAAATGATACATACAGGGTGTATAATAGAAAGTAATATAAGAAAATGCAATAAACCTTGCAAAAATATATATGAGTGTGTACAATTATGACTATAAATACAAAGGGAGACGCCTATGATTAATTTCAACGTACCTCCATTTACTGGTAAAGAAATGGATTATATAAGAGAGACAGTGGAAAACCAGAAAATATGCGGAGATGGTCCGTTTACTAAGAAATGCAATGAATGGATAGAGGCACATACTGGCACTAAAAAATGTCTCCTTACCACATCATGTACCCATGCAACAGAACTTGCAGCCCTACTTGTAGATATTAAGGAGGGGGATGAGGTTATAATGCCGGCGTATACATTTGTGTCAACGGCTGATGCATTTGTATTAAGAGGCGCAAAAATCGTATTTGTGGATATCAGGCCAGATACAATGAATATAGATGAGAAGAAGATTGAGGAAGCGGTAACGCCAAGAACAAAGGCAATTGTTCCTGTTCATTATGCTGGGGTTTCATGCGAGATGGATGAGATAATGGCTATAGCAAAGCGTCATAACCTTATGGTAATAGAGGATGCAGCACAGGGAATTATGGCAACTTACAAGGGACAGGCACTTGGCGCAATAGGCGATTTTGGCTGCTATTCATTTCATGAGACAAAGAACCTTAG
>CAYTGS010000246.1:0-2350 GCA_964437435.1 uncultured Roseburia sp. | reverse complement strand
GGCTCTCCAATTGCTCCATATCCTCGTCATTAAGCCGTCTGAAATTATTCAAATTCTTTAAAAGTATCTTAAAGCTGTACTTTGGCGTGTCAAAAAAACCAGCTTCATTCATATTGACAATTATAATTCCCAAAGGTACAGCTATAAGCATACCCACAACTCCTGCGACACGATAGCCTGTAAACAAGAGAAACAGCGTGGGTATAGGCTCCATTCCGATTGATTCACCCATAATTTTAGGCTGTATAAACTGTCTGAAAAGCTGTCCTACACCCCATATTATGAGAAATCCCAATGCCCTTAGATAATTGCCTCCTATTAACGTTATAATTGCCCAAGGCATGAGTACTATACCTGTTCCAAAAAAAGGCAAAAAGTCAAGGAAAGCCATTAAAAGGGCTATCAGGAATGAATACCTTACATCCAATATAGTAAGTCCCACAAGAAGTAAAACATACATCCATATCTCTATCCTAAACTGCGCCTTGAAATATCCTCCGACCGCCTGACGTATGCTTGATATAAATACGTCATATTTATGTGAAACGCTTTGAGGCAGGTATTTTGCCACAAAATTATGCACCCATTCCCTGTCAGATATAAAACAATATGCCGATAAAATACACATTATCGTCGATATTGTAATACTTGCAATGGAACCAACCATGCTTCCCATTCCCTCGAAATTTGTGAAATCCAAATTTCCAGGTATATTGCTTATGGCTTCCCCTATTGTATTTCCAAAATCATTCAATGTCTCAGTAAGCTTTGGGTTCTTAATATCAATATACTGGCTCAAAATCTTTCCAAGGTTGTCAAAATCACTCCTTACAGCACGCCACATATCCGGAATTTCACCGATAAAGCCAAATATCTGTTTAACCAAAAGCACTCCGACACCATAGCCTATTCCTATAACCGCAGCTATTGCACATAGTATAACTACGACTGTTCCAGCTTTTCTTCTGATTTTGAGCTTCTTTTCCAGGAACACGACTAAAGGATTAGCTATACATGATATTATCCAGCCCACGACAAACGGCATGAAAAACACAATAAGCCTTGGTACAAGGAATATACATAAAAGCAATATAACCAGGGATATAATCAGGTTTACAATATATTTAAGATTTTTCCTCATTTCCATAATCTCCGCTTGTATTCAGAATATTATTATCCTGGATAATACTGTCAATTATTTCATAAATTTCATCCCTGCCTTGCTTTGTCTGTGCAGAGAATGGTATAACTATTGTATTTTTTTCAACCTGAAGCCCGGTTTTTATGGCTTTTACGTGCTTTTCAAGCTGACTCCGGTTGATTTTATCCGCTTTGGTTGCTATTATTATAGGCTGAAAACCGTTCGCAAGTATCCACTCATACATCTGAATATCATTTGCAGATGGGTCATGTCTTATATCGACCAAGAGGAATACAGCCCTTAAAACCTTTGACTGCCTTAAATACCTCTCAATCATTTTGCCCCATTTTTCCTTTTCCTGCTGGCTTACCTTCGCATAGCCATATCCCGGTAAATCCACAAAGTAAAGCTCACTGTTTATATTGTAGAAATTAATAGTCTGGGTTTTGCCGGGCTGTGTACTTATACGGGCAAGCGATTTTCTATTCATAAGTGCATTTATAAGTGATGACTTTCCAACATTACTTTTTCCCGCAAAGGCTATCTCAGGCATATTATTTTCCGGCACCTTGCTTGTCACACCTATAACTGTCTCAAGAGATACATTTTTAATTACCACTATTTATCTCCCTCCTGTGTTTTCTTTGTCTGGCGTGTCTTTTTTGCCTTAAATGGCTTTATAGGTTCTGCAAAGGCAAGCTCTGTCACCTCATCCATAGACTCCACATAAAATATTTCCATTCCGGATTTAATCTCATTGGAAATTTCAGCCACGTCCTTTTCATTTTTCTTTGGCACTAAAACAGTCTTAATTCCTGCTGTCTTTGCAGCAAGGAGCTTCTCCTTTAACCCACCGATTGGAAGCACCCTTCCCCTTAAGGTTATCTCACCCGTCATGGCAACCTTAGCCTTTACAGGTGTCTTTGTAATAGCCGAGAGCACAGCAGTAGCCATTGTAATTCCCGCTGAGGGACCATCCTTTGGCACCGCCCCCTCTGGAATATGAATATGAAAATCATTTTCCTTAAAAAATTCTACAGGTACATTATACTTAGGCGCTATACTCCTAATATAGCTTATTCCGGTCATGGCTGATTCCTTCATAACGTCCCCAAGCTTACCCGTAAGCTCTATCTCGCCCTTACCCGGCATAATATTTACCTCTATTTGGAGCGTATCACCGCCTACACTTGTCCATGCAAGCCCCCT
>CAYTGS010000245.1:0-2355 GCA_964437435.1 uncultured Roseburia sp. | reverse complement strand
TTACAGGAAAGGGTTATATAGCAAGCATGTACAAGCAGTACGGCAAGGTTATATCTCCTATGGGATGCCGTGCGTTCCTCTCACCATGGTATGAGAGAGGCGGAATGCATCCGGCTGATGAAAATGATGTTCCTGTATTCGTGGGACGTTTCAATATTGGCGCTGTTTCCCTCCATTTGCCAATGATTCTTGCAAAATCCAGAAAGGAGAGCAGGGATTTCTATGAAGTGCTCGATTATTACCTTAATTTAATCAGACAGCTCCATATTAGAACATATGAATATCTTGGTAATATGCGTGCGTCTACAAATCCTTTGGCATATTGCGAGGGAGGATTTTTGGGCGGTCATCTTAAGCTTTCAGATAAGATTAAGCCACTTCTTAAGTCAGCGACGGCATCATTTGGTATTACGGCATTCAATGAGCTTCAAAAGCTATATAACGGCAAATCGCTTGTTGAGGACGGTGCGTTTGCTTTGGAGGTGCTTGAATATATCAATAAAGAGGTTAACAGATTTAAGGAGGAGGACGGAAACCTCTATGCTATCTATGGAACACCTGCGGAGAACCTTTGCGGTCTTCAGGTTAAGCAGTTCCGTACACAGTACGGTATAGTTGAGGGTGTTTCAGACAGGGAATATGTCAGCAACAGCTTCCATTGCCACGTAACAGAGGATATCACCCCTATTCAGAAGCAGGATTTGGAATACAGATTTTGGGAGCTTTCTAATGGTGGAAAAATCCAGTATGTTAAGTATCCTATAGATTACAATATTCCTGCAATCAAGACACTTGTAAGACGTGCAATGGATATGGGATTGTATGAGGGAGTAAACCTTTCACTTGCTTATTGTGATGATTGCGGTCATCAGGAGCTTGAAATGGATGTCTGCCCTAAGTGCGGAAGTAAGAACCTTACAAAGATTGACCGTATGAACGGATATCTTTCATATTCCAGAGTACACGGTGATACAAGACTTAATGACGCAAAAATGGCAGAGATTGCCGAAAGAAAAAGTATGTAAATTTTTATGCTGCGAAAAGCACAGCGAGGAAAATCCCTGATTTTTCGAGCTTGCTCTTAATGGTTATAAAAAACTAAATAAAATTCAAGGGGCGAAAAAAGATGAGATATCATAATATAACCAAGGATGATATGCTGAATGGTGAGGGACTGAGAGTTGTTTTATGGGTTGCAGGATGTGAACATTGTTGTAAAGGATGTCAAAATCCTATGACATGGGATGCTGACGGTGGAATTGCATTTGATGATACTGCAAAGTCTGAGATTTTTGAGCAGCTTGACAAACCATATATATCAGGAATTACGTTTTCGGGTGGGGACCCGCTTCACTGTGCCAACCGTGACGGTGTAAAGGCACTTGCCGCTGAAATCAAAGAGAAGTACCCTGATAAGGATATATGGCTGTACACGGGTGATGTGTGGGAGAACGTGGCAAACTATCCATTGATGAAATACATTGACATTTTAGTTGACGGTGAATTTAGGGAAGAATTAAAGGATGTCACACTTATGTGGAAAGGCAGTTCCAACCAACGTGTTATAGATGTTAAGGCTACTCTGGCACAGGAGAATAAATTTATCCCCATTCTCCATTGTGGCGACCATGACGATATCCCAATGGGACGTGAGACGGTTGGAAGCGGTTCTGGTGATGATGAGAATATTGTAATATTTGATGCTGCCGGCAACTGTGGAATTAAGAAAAACGCATGTGAGGCATAATAATTGTATTTTTTGAAAGGTTAGTTTTAATGAATATTAAGGTAAAATATTTTACAGACAAGGTTCAGAAGCTTGAAAAGATTTCCAAGGGCAATTGGATTGATTTAAGGGCAGCCCAAGATGTTGAGATGAAGCAGGGTGAGTTTAAGCTTATTCCGTTAGGGATAGCTATGGAGCTTCCGAGGGGGTACGAGGCCCACGTAGTGCCTAGAAGCTCTACATTTAAAAATTTTGGGTTAATACAGGTTAATCATCAAGGTGTAATCGACGGTCCCGACCGTGAGAATGGCGAGGGCGGTTACTGTGGAAACGATGACCAGTGGTTTGTTCCAATGTATGCAATGAGGGATACTAAGGTTAGTTTAAATGACCGTATCTGTCAGTTTAGGATTATGGAGCAACAGCCGGATATTATTTTTGAGGAAGTTGATGAGCTTACAGGACCTAATAGAGGCGGATTTGGCTCTACAGGGAAGAATTAAGATGTGATTAATATTAAAGAGGGCGTATGCAGATTGTTGTCAATGTGCATACGCCCTTAGTTATTTTTCCTTATTTGTCAAACTCTGGGTTAAATGCATAGAAGTTGCGTGAATCAAGATTTTCCT
>CAYTGS010000244.1:0-2386 GCA_964437435.1 uncultured Roseburia sp. | reverse complement strand
AATTTATTTTTATATCATATCAGAATGTCACATATCCATCATCATCAATGACTACATTCGGTGATAAACTCCTCATATATTCTATCACCCTTGACTTTTCTCCACCCTCAAGCAAAACTGTACGGCAATCCTCCTGACGGCAGGGAACAAACCTGAAATATTCCATTCCGCTTTTGTTAATTCCAACCTCCACAAGGCACGTATCAACGGCTTTGGAATTAAACCAATAGTTCCCAAGACTGTAAATAACCGGAACCCCTGATACACTGTCAATCTTTTGGAGGCAGTGGGGATGATCTCCTATTATAATGTCAACACCTGCCTCAGCGTAAATTACAGCCTGTTTATCCTGAAGCCAGTCCGTTTCCTCCTCATTCTCAGTCCCCCAGTGAATATATAATATAACGAAGTCGCTTTCGGTCTTTGCTTCCTCTATAACCTCAAGAAGCTTCGTCTCATCCATGCACCTCAAAACTCCGGCGTTTGTTTCAGTAGCCTCCTTTGTATCAGGAACGGAATTTCTCTCAATTTGGGTTGCGCTCACAACAGCAATCTTCATTCCATTTGCAACAAAGTATACCGGCTTTTTAGCCTCATCAATATTTCGTCCGGCACCCACAAACGGAATATCTGCATCTTCAAGGGTAGTAAAAGTATCAATAAGCGCATCCTCCCCATAATCATAGGCGTGATTGTTTGCAAGGGAAACTATGTCAACCCCAAGCTGACTGTATATTTCCACATTTGAGGGTTTCGCCCTGAAAGTAAACTGCTTATCCGCTATAGGCTCGCCCCTTGTGGAGAAAGGGAACTCACTATTTAGCATAAACACATCTGCGCCTCTCATCATATCAATCAGGCTTTGGGAGAAAACTTTACTGACATCACTTCCCAATGACGTATATTTATACATCATGGCATAATTATCATCAAGGAGTACATCCCCTGCAAAGGCAAATGTAACAGTTTCATCATCAGCACACTCCACAAGCCGTACATTTTCCCCTTTATCTATGGCTTCACTATATAATCTTTCGTCATCGCTTATTGCTTCACTCTCCTCCTCATATGTAGGAACGCTTACGCTCTCATTCTCATCAGCATCAGTATTTATACCGTTAATCGCTCCAAAATCCACAATCTCCGTTTCATTCTCTGTTCTATTGGCAATCCTATCATCACCATTACGGTTAATCATGAATATGGCTCCAACCATAACCGCCGTTCCAACCGTGAGGACTAAAATAAGGGAAATCGTAAATACTTTTATCTGTTTTTTCAAGCTTTCCACCCCCGAAGCATATATTTATATGTACAAAAAGACCTCGCTTTCTAATTAAAATTAAAAACGAGGTCTTGATATCATTTATTTTGATTAGAACTTAGCAACACTAACCTTTACTCCAGGTCCCATTGTTGATGTAAGTGTAATGCTTCTTAAGTACTGTCCCTTAAGATTTGAAGGCTTAGCCTTTACAATTGCATCTAACAGTGTATTAAGGTTCTGATTTAACTGTTCCTCAGTGAAAGATGCCTTTCCGATTGGGCAGTGAATGATGTTTGTCTTATCAAGTCTGTACTCAATCTTACCAGCCTTGATATCGTTGATAGCCTTTGTAACATCCATAGTTACTGTTCCAGCCTTTGGGTTAGGCATTAAGCCCTTTGGTCCCAAAACCTTACCAAGTCTACCAACAACACCCATCATGTCAGGTGTAGCTACTACTACATCGAAATCCAACCAACCATCATTCTGAATTTTAGGAATAAGCTCGTCTCCGCCTACGTAATCAGCTCCGGCTGCCTCAGCCTCTGCTACCTTATCACCCTTGGCGAATACCAAAACCCTAACCGTCTTACCTGTACCGTTTGGAAGTACAACAGCACCACGAATCTGCTGTTCTGCATGTCGTCCGTCACAGCCTGTTCTAATATGAACCTCTACAGTCTCATCAAACTTTGCAGTAGCTGTTTTCTTAGCTAAAGCTACAGCATCTTCTAACTCATAAAATGTTGCGCGATCTACTAACTTCGCGGATTCATTATATTTTTTACCATGTTTCATTCTATTTTACCTCCGCTTATTAATCTTCTACTGTGATACCCATAGATCTAGCTGTACCTGCTATCATGCTCATAGCAGCCTCAAGGCTTGCTGCATTTAAGTCAGGCATCTTAAGCTCTGCGATCTCTTGGATCTTTGCCTTTGAAATAGTTGCAACCTTTGTTTTATTAGGTGCTGCAGAAGCAGTCTTAAGGTTACAAGCCTTCTTTAATAAAACTGCTGCTGGCGGAGTCTTTGTAATGAAGCTGAAGCTTCTGTCTGCATATACTGTGATGACAACAGGAATAATCATACCTTCCTGGTCTGCTGTTCTAGCATTAA
>CAYTGS010000243.1:0-2386 GCA_964437435.1 uncultured Roseburia sp. | reverse complement strand
TCATATGCAGATGCCCAGAAGAGGGTTGAGACAGCCTACAAGGATACAAAAGGCTGGGCAAAGAGTGCAATGCTCAATGTAGCCAAGGTAGGAAAGTTTAGTTCAGATAGAACTATCCAAGAGTATGTAGACGACATATGGCATTTGGACAAGGTTGAATTATAATAAATCAAAAATAAAAGCGTGGGTTTCTAACCTACGCTTTTACTTATGCTTTCAATTTTATCAGAAATAAGTGAAATAATCTCTTCCCTGCTGTGGAAATATTTCTGCCTTACAAGAGCCTGATTATAAAGGTCTTCGTATAGAGTCCTTATAATGTCATGCTGTACGAAATGCAGCACCACCTGTTCGCTTGAAATTAGCAAGGACTGACCGTCCACAACGCTTACAGGCCAATAGTCATCTGAATATTCACCAAAATCCTTAGTATCAAGCGGATAAAAGTGGTAATTCGGATTAGTGTTTAACAGATATAATATATGTTTTAAGTGAATAACATACAAAGTTGGGTCATAGTATATAGGTGTTGAATTAATATATCCAGGAAGCAATAGCCGAACTTTTCCGTTTATAACATCCTCGGTTGAGGCTATAGTGCTCATATCTATAATAGAAGTCTTGCTCTCAGTGCCGCTCTTAGTATTATATAGGCGTGTCATGACCTTGGCTGCATTCCTATAGGTTTCATCTTTGGACATACTCATATATTCGACAAGTTCACTGTAGGGCAGACTTTCCGATGAAAGATTGTAAGACTTTGTAATCCTGTCACCCGAAAGTGATAAAAGGTCAACAAAGGCATCGGCAACCTCCTGCTTGTCTGTGCACACCTCCATTGAAGGCTTGCACATAGAAAGATAATCCTTAATCTGTCTGACATATGCCGTTGAGAGCGACGGATTAGTGCTCAAAAAACTGTAATAGCAAGTGTCAGTTTTGGCAATAGAACTAGAATAGTAAGATGCGGAATTGTCAACAGTTACAATTGTCTGTCGGAATATATCGTCCCTGAAATGGGGATAGTAATAAAGATGCACGCCCCCTGTAAGGTAAATAGGCAACCACAAGAGTATATTTTTTAAGAAATGTTCCTTATTTTCCAAGGGCTTCATAATACGTATGAACGTAAACCCCTTTTCTAAAAGTGTGAGACACCATGACCTGAAATTGTTATAAAAATCAGGGTCATCATAAATCCATTCAACAATCTCCTCGGAAGAAAAATATATTACATCAGGCTTGTCCATAGCTATGTAATACTCAAACAGCATTTTCATGTATTCCTTCTTCTCGGCAGTGTTGTGGCATACCATAAGACTCCTGTCAGGTATATCAATCGGCTTTAACTCGGTACGCCTTATACGTGGATTAGTCTTGAATATCTCAGATATAACCTTATGCGACGAGGCGTTTCGGACATTTTCCTCTGAGAGAAACTTTAATATAATGTCCGTAAGCTCAGTCACAGTACAGTTACTATTTAAATTTTCATCGTCGATTACGTCTTGAAGCTCAATAATTCGTGATTCAGAATTACACCTGCTAGCAAAATATTCGGACATATTTTTTAAATGGTCATTCTTCTTTGAAATATTTCGAGCACCAGTTCGAAGCTGGCTAATCATAGATGGGTCGACGATAAGATGTTTCGCAAGAGCCTTGTTACTCGTATGAGTAAGGTCCATAAGCGTTTTTAATTTATCGGAAAACAACATAAATAAACTCCCCCCTAATACCTTTATTATAGTTTATTATAAATGTAATTTCAATAGAAAATTACAGTAATTTCTGTAATTATTTAGCAATATTGACATAAAATGGTTACAAATGCACGATATATGGCTGCCTTTTGTTGATTTTAAATAAAAAATATTTGGCAAAACTGTCATTTATTGACACTGTAATGCGTAATTAGCAAAAATGTAATTTACAAATTAAGCGAAAATATTGCATTTTACGATAAATTTAGTATTATGTTGTCATACACCAATTACATCTTTAAAACAATTGTTGTCCCTTTAATAATAATAATTATTATATTATGTTTTACATATATAACCTTTACACTTTGATGTGATTGGTGGTGTGTTCCGTAAAGTATCTATAAAAGATACCTCAACTTTCCAAATTAAAGAACTGTTTCAGACCCCCTTTCTGAAGCAGTTTTTTATTGTCAGAAATTATGTAAAACAAAGACTGATTGGTGCTCATTTCGTAATTAAATATTAGCTTAATTGTAAATGACAAAGCTTTCAGAGGCATTGTTTTTTTATTCACAATATAGTATTGTATTTACAGACACCATTTGGTGGGCTAATTACTAAAACAAATGAAAAGATTGACGGAACAAAATCGTAGTACGAAAGATGAAACAGCGGCTTGA
>CAYTGS010000242.1:0-2388 GCA_964437435.1 uncultured Roseburia sp. | reverse complement strand
AATCTCTTGGGGTTACGGCATTTTTTCTGCTTTATGGAATTTTCAGTTATTTCATTCCCTACATCAGCTTAAGAAGATACTCGTCAACAAAGTTGAAGCTACTTTTGTTAAATGTAAAGAATTTGATATAAAATGATTGATATTGTAATACATAAAGCGTATAATATTCCTTGAAAGGAGTTGACATTATGGCAAATAGTACAATGGTAAATTTTAGAATGGATAGCGACTTGAAAGCAAAAATGGAAAAAACTTGTAAAGACATGGGATTGACACTTTCAAGTGCTTTTACAATGTTTGCAACCAAGGTTATACAAGAGCAGCGTATACCTTTTGAGATTACAGCAGACCCATTTTACAGCAAACAGAACATGGAAACGCTGGAAAGACGTATTGCAGATGCTAAAGTCGGAAGGAACATGCACGAGCATGAGCTAATCGAGGTAGATGACTAATGAAAAAGTTGTGGCATGATGAAGCGTGGGAAGATTACGAGTATTGGCAGACCCAGGACAAAAAGACACTAAAGAAGATTAACAAACTTCTAAAGGACATAGAGCGGAACGGCTACAATTGTATCGGAAAGCCCGAACCATTGACAGGAAATCTAACAGGATATTGGAGCGTGAAGATTGACGAGAAGAACCGCATTGTTTTCAAACTTGATGACGGCATATTTGAGATAGTGCAATGTGGGGAGCATTACGGAGACCACTAAGCCAAATAGTGCAAGATATTTGAAGAAAATATAGAAACTGGGCGGACACCAACCGCTCCAGATTAAAAGAAAATATCATAATAAAAACTTGTCTAGGTGAAAATAAAGAAATGAAACAAATTATTGAATTTACAAAAAAAGAAACAGTACTAATGATAGCTTGTGTGCTTGCAATTATTTCAGCCTTTATAATAAAGCCAGATGCCGAGTATATAGGTTATATTGATTTTAGGACATTGGGAATATTATTTTGCCTAATGGCGGTGGTTGCTGGTATGGGGAGGATTGGGATTTTTGAACTGTTATCGCAAAAGCTTTTAGAGAAAGCCCAAAATATTCGCCAACTTGTATTGATTTTATTATTTCTATGCTTTTTCCTGAGTATGCTTATCACAAATGATGTGGCGCTTATAACGTTTGTACCCTTTTCATTCACACTTCTTGACATGGCAGGTGATGAGTTTAGGAAAAAATGGATTATGCCAGTGGTTGTAATGCAGACTGTGGCGGCTAACTTGGGAAGTATGCTGACACCTCTAGGAAATCCACAAAATCTTTATCTCTATGGAAAATCTGGTATGAGGCTATGGGATTTTATTAAGCTTATGCTACCTTATAGTACAATATCTTTTTTGCTTATATTGGCATGGGTAATGATAAAAACGTTAAGGCAAAATGATGATATTACCGTTAGATTTGACGTACATATTGAAATCACAGACACTAGAAAGTTGATTATGTATGCATTGCTTTTCATAGTAAGCTTATTGGTGGTTCTTAGATTAGTCCATTATGCGGTGGCATTTGCGATAGTGTTTTTATGCTTGATTATATTTGATAGGGAAACGCTTAAAAAAGTTGACTATTCACTTTTAATTACATTTGTCGGATTTTTTGTCTTTATAGGCAATATAGGACGTATCCCTGCATTTAGACAATTCCTTGAAAACGTTATAAATGGCAAGGAAACTCTTACAGCAATACTTACCTCACAGGTAGTCAGCAATGTTCCAGCGGCATTGTTATTGTCAGGATTTACTGATAATATTAGGGCTTTGATTGTCGGAACTGACTTAGGTGGTTTGGGTACATTGATTGCATCAATGGCAAGCCTTATTTCATACAAGCTTTTTGCGCAGAATAATGGTGGAAATAAGGGCTTATATTTATTGTATTTTACAATTGTGAATGTTGTATTTTTAATAATATTGAGCTGTTTATATTTTATTATTAAGTGGTTTAGTTAATTATTTGTTATTATATGTAATTTCCCTATTGACAAGTGGTTATAATCTGTATATATTAGTATATACAGATTATAACCACTTTTTTTAGGAGGATATATGATAAAACTAGATAATGTATCAAAATCATTAGGCTCATTTTCGCTGAAAAACATATCTTTGGAACTTCCGACCGGATGTATATGTGGATTGATAGGCGAAAACGGGGCGGGAAAAACGACATTGCTTAATATATTAACAGGCTTATATTCTTATGACAATGGAGAAATAAATATATTTGGAAAAAGCTATACTGTCAATGAATATGAGCTTAAACAGGATATCGGCGTTGTACTTCAAGGTGATTTATTTGACGCAAATAGCACTTTGGCTGTTAATGCCAAGCGATATGGCAGCTTTTATACAAATTACGATTATACAGCGCTT
>CAYTGS010000241.1:0-2399 GCA_964437435.1 uncultured Roseburia sp. | reverse complement strand
GTCAGATTTCAGCTTTTGGCACGCATGACGAATTGTTGGAGATTAGCCCTATTTACAGGGAAGTATATGAGTCACAGACTGGTGGAAGTGGTGACTTTGATGAGAACGGAGGTGACATGTAATGCCGGGACCAGGACCAGGACGTAATATGAGAGGGCCAAGACCCAAGATTGAAAATCCGGGTAAATTATTCAAGAGACTTATGGGATATGTGCTCAAAAATTATACACCACATGTCATCATTGTAATAATCTGTATATTTGTGGCGGTTCTTGCAAATATTCAGGGAACGTTGTTTATGCAGACGCTTATTGATAGCTATATAACACCATTGCTTGGCAGTGCAAATCCTGATTTTTCAGGACTCGCACAAGCAATAGCAAGAGTTGCAGTTTTTTATGCAATAGGTGCGCTTTCTTCATATGCATACAACCGTATCATGATTAACGTAAGCCAGGGTACTATGAGAAACATCAGAAATGATATGTTTTCTAAAATGGAAAAGCTGCCTATTAAGTATTTTGATACACATGCACACGGTGATATCATGTCATGCTACACAAACGATATTGATACATTAAGGCAGATGATAAGCCAGAGTATGCCACAGTGCTTAAACAGTGCAATAACAATTGTAAGCGTGTTTATCAGTATGATAGTTTTAAGCGTTCCCCTTACAATCACGACGCTTATAATGGTGGCAATTATGCTTTTTGTCACAAAGAAAGCGACAGGACTTTCGGGAAGATACTTCGTGGCACAGCAAAAGGCTCTTGGAGCAGTAAACGGCTATGTTGAGGAAATGATGGAGGGTCAGAAGGTCGTTAAGGTGTTCTGCCATGAGGGCGAGAGCATGGAGCGTTTTAATAAGCTCAATGACGAGCTTTTTGACAGTGCCTACAACGCAAACCAGTTTGGTAATATGTTAGGACCCATAAATGCACAGCTTGGCAATTTAAGCTATGTTGTCTGTGCTATCGTAGGCGGTATTCTTGCCCTTGGAAACATTTCAGGACTTACCCTTGGCGGACTTGCAAGTTTTCTTTCATTTAATAAAAGCTTCAATATGCCTATAAACCAGGTAAGCCAACAGTTTAATTCAATAATCATGGCTCTTGCAGGTGCAGACAGGGTATTTAAGCTTATTGATGAACAGCCTGAGACAGATGACGGATATGTTACACTTGTAAATGCCGAGGAAGTAAACGGCGAGGTAAGGGAGACCTCAAAGCATACAGGAATGTGGGCTTGGAAACATTTCCACAAGGATAGCAATACAACCACCTACCAAAAGCTTGAGGGTGGCGTTGTATTTGATGATGTTGACTTTGGCTATTCGGATGACAAGATTGTACTTCACAATATAGACCTTTTCGCAAAGCCGGGAGAGAAGATTGCCTTTGTAGGCTCTACAGGTGCAGGAAAGACTACAATAACCAACCTTATCAACAGGTTTTATGATATTCAGGACGGAAAAATACGTTATGACGGAATAAATGTAAATAAGATTAAAAAGGCTGACCTTAGACGTTCGCTAGGCATAGTATTACAGGACACACACCTTTTCACGGCTACAGTAATGGAAAACATCCGTTATGGAAAGCTTGACGCAACGGACGATGAGGTAATCGCAGCGGCTAAGCTTGCAAATGCCCATGAGTTTATTGAGAGATTACCGCAAGGTTACAACACACTCCTTACAGGGGACGGTGCCAACCTTAGCCAAGGACAGAGACAGCTACTTGCAATCGCAAGGGCGGCAATCGCTGACCCGCCAGCCCTTATACTTGATGAGGCTACAAGCTCAATTGATACACGTACCGAGAAGATAGTACAGGACGGTATGGATAAGCTTATGAAGGGCAGAACAACCTTTGTAATCGCCCATAGGCTTTCGACAGTCAGAAATAGCGACTGTATCATGGTTCTCGAAGCCGGAAGAATTATTGAGCGAGGTACTCATGATGAGCTTATAGAAGCTCAAGGGAAGTACTATCAGCTCTATACCGGAAATTCAATTGCTCAAAATGCTTAAAAAATTAGATTTTTCAGTAATTTCCGACAATTTACTTGCATTATTCCACAATAACTGATAAAATAAAGTTACAAAAGTGGGGTGATGAAGATGGTATTCTCTAAAGGAAAGCGTATTGAGGACGAAACCAGCCAGCATATCGTCGAAATTGCTACAAATATTGGATGTAGTGAGGGTGCAGATGCTGTGACGGTTACTAGAATCTGCCGGGAGCTTGGAAGCGACAGGCGGGTTGTCTACAACAGATTTCGAGGAATTGATGAAATTAATTCCTTGGTTGCAACAAAATGCAATGCGGATCTGATTGCGCATGCGAGGAAAGCTATTAATCCGACTGACTCCTATAGTGTCAATTTTACTACTT
>CAYTGS010000240.1:0-2406 GCA_964437435.1 uncultured Roseburia sp. | reverse complement strand
TATATCAAGGGCGGGGTACTGTATGTAAATGATGAGGCTGTGGAGGAATATTTTAATGACAAAATAGCTGAGCCGGGATTATTGGATAGCAAGGTAATACTTGATGAGGATGAATATTTCGTAATAGGAGACAATTGCAACAGCAGTGAGGATAGCCGTTCGGCGAATATCGGTACGGTTAATAAAAGCTATATTATAGGAAAAGCATGGTTCAAAATGGCATCAGGCGACAGCAATATTGGCTTTGTGGAATAGATGAAAGGTAAATAGTAAGTATGGCAAATTATCAATGGTATCCCGGTCACATGACTAAGGCAAAGAGAATGATGCAGGAGGATATCAAACTTATAGATTTGGTTATTGAGTTGGTGGATGCAAGGGTTCCGCTTAGCAGTAGAAATCCCGATATAGATGAGCTTGGAAAGAACAAGTCAAGGATTATTCTTTTGAACAAATCAGACCTTGCAGATTCGAGAAAGAATAAGCTTTGGATGGAGTATTTCACTGATAAGGGATTTCATGTCCTTGAAATTAACTCTAAGACTGGTCAGGGTGTTAAGTCCATTCAGGGTGTAGTACAAGAAGCCTGTAAGGAAAAAATTGAGCGTGACAGGAAAAGGGGCATTATCAACAGACCGGTAAGGGCGATGGTTGTAGGTATTCCAAATGTGGGAAAGTCAACATTTATAAATTCATTTGCGGGAAAAGCGTGTGCAAAGACAGGAAATAAACCGGGTGTTACTAAGGGAAAACAGTGGATTAGGCTAAACAAAGGCTTAGAGCTTTTAGATACACCGGGTATCCTGTGGCCTAAGTTTGATGACCAGACGGTAGGACTTCATCTTGCAATGATTGGCTCAATGAATGATGAGATAGTTCATTTGGATGAGCTTGCATATGATTTGGTTAAGTTCATTAGGGAGGAATACCCCGGATTTTTAGAAAAGCGGTATGATATAGAAATATCTGATGACCAGGAAGCATACGATACGATTAAGGCTATATGTATCAGCAAAAGGTGTTTTTTAAAGGGTGAGGAGCTTGATATTATGAAAGCGTCATCAATGGTTGTGGATGATTTTAGAAACGGAAGAATAGGAAAAATAACATTGGAGATACCGAAAAATGAGTGAGGCAGGAAATAGTTCAGTGAAAAATGTTTTGAAGGAAATTTTAAGTACTAGTATATATCTTTTAATAGTTCTTTGTGTGGCATACCTCATAGTGACATATGTGGGACAGCGCACACAGGTAAGTGGTCACAGTATGGAAAATACTTTGAGCCATAACGATCATCTACTCGTTGATAAGATATCATACCGCTTTAAGGATCCGGAGCGGTTTGATATCATAGTGTTTCCCTTTCAGTATGACAGGGACACTTATTACATAAAGCGTATTATAGGGCTTCCGGGAGAAACCGTGCAGATTGATTATGACGGAAATATTTACATAGACGGTGAGATATTGAAAGAGTCCTACGGTAAGGAGGTAATCCAAAATCCAGGGCGGGCAAGCGAGCCGATAACACTCGGTGATGATGAATATTTCGTTATGGGTGACAATAGAAATAATAGCTCCGACAGCAGGGACCCGTCGGTAGGTAATATAAAGCGTGAGGACATCATAGGTAGGGCTTTTATCAGAATATGGCCATTATCGAGCTTTGGATTGTTAAAGCATTAAATTTAAAAAGAGGGCGATTACATTGGAAAAGAAAATAAGCGAAATTAAAAATGAATTAAAGGCAGCAAGCGAAAGTGAGCTGCCTGTTTTTGTGGATACATATAAGGGAGATGAGCGAAGCGGAGTTGTGGCACTTGTAGCAAAGGCTTCAAAAACCATAGAGGCGCTTGAAAAGGAAAAACAGCGCATTGAGGTAATGAAGAAATACGAAAAAGAGTACGATTCATACGGATATATATGCGGTATAGATGAGGTTGGCAGGGGACCGCTTGCCGGACCTGTGGTGGCAGGTGCAGTCATACTTCCAAGGGATTGTAAAATTTTATATTTGAATGACTCAAAGCAGCTTAGCGAGAAAAAACGTGAGGAGCTTTATGACGTGATAATGAAAGAGGCTGTTGCTGTGGGTATCGGTTATGCGTCTCATGAAAGAATAGATGAAATAAATATTTTACAGGCAACGTATGAAGCTATGCGTCAGGCTATAAGTAAATTAAGTATTAAACCCGATATATTATTAAATGATGCAGTTACAATCCCACGAGTTGACATAAAACAAGTGCCTATTATAAAGGGTGATGCAAAGAGTGTGTCGATTGCGGCTGCAAGCATTGTCGCAAAGGTTACGAGGGACAGGCTGATGGTTGAGTATGACAGGGTATACCCTGAGTATCATTTTGCAGACAATAAGGGATATGGTGCAGCGGTACATATTGAGGC
>CAYTGS010000239.1:0-2408 GCA_964437435.1 uncultured Roseburia sp. | reverse complement strand
TCCTCCATTGTCTCAGGGTCTGCAAGCCCCAGTTCTTCCTTCCAATCACTTCTAATCCATACATATTGGAACTGGTCAATTATACCGTAAGTTTCCTGTGGTAGTCCGTACAATGTTCCATTTACAAATCCTGTCTGATATGTGTCTGGGTCATATTCATAATAAGACTTTAAAGTATCTGAACCATAAACCTCCAAAAGCTGTGACAAATCCATAATCAGTCCTGCCTCTGCAAGCTGTTGTAACTGTGATGCATCTACATGGAATACGTCAGGTAGGTCACCGTCAGCTATAGCAAGGTTTAGCTTTGTTCCATAATCATTTGAAACCCATAAGTTTTCAACCTGAATATTGAATCTATCCTTGTATGCGTCATACCAAGCGTTATTGTCCCAATCTTCACCATCATAGAATACTGTTCCCGAATTTTCCTCAACAACTGTTGTAATGGTCACTGTCTCGTCATATGCTGCCCATATATCATCTGTATCCTCAATAACAGGTGTGTTACTGCTTGTTGCACTGTCAGAGCTTCCACCACAAGCGGTTAAAGTTCCTGTTAATAAAGTTACCATTGTCAATAAGGCGATAATTCTTTTCTTTTTCATATAAATAAGCTCCTTTCAAATGATTCATATAACTTGTTTGTTTTGTTATATTTAGTATAAAATGACAAGATTATGCAAACAACGAAAGGATTTTACAAAAAATATCTCATTTCAATTATTTTGATTTGAAAAATATCATTTTTTAACATTTCTATCAATTTTTAACAAAAAAAACAAAAGCATAGATATTCTCCACGCTTTTGCAAACTTTATTATTCTTTATATTTTGGTATTTCCACATGAACCTTTGTACCATGTCCATACTCACTTGTTATATCTAGTCCGTAGCCGTCGCCATAATTTAATTTAATTCTTGTGTCAACATTTTTTAATCCAAATCCCTCACTCTTCTCCTTGAACTGGCTTCTAAGCCTTTCAAGAGTATCATTGTCTATACCGTATCCGTCATCCTCCACCTCGAAGATTATCCTGTCATTTATAGACCATGCCCTCACTTTCACATTTAGCACACGCTCCTCCACCTGACCATGCTGGATTGCATTTTCCACCAAAGGCTGCAATATCAATTTTATAGTGTTGTACTGCAACACTTCATCATCAACCTCATATGAAATTGTAATCATGTCTGGAAAACGTATTAGCTGGATTTTTACATAATTTTGTAATAAGCCTACCTCCTGCTCAATTGTGATTACTTGCTTTCCTTTGCTTAACGACATTCTATAGAAATCTGACAGATACTTTACACTCTGCCCTGTCCTCTTAGCACCCTCCTTCATTGAGAGAGAATTTATTACCGACAACGCATTGTATAGAAAATGTGGATTAATCTGTTCCTGCAATAGATTCATTTCACTGACCGTTATCCTTATCTGACGTTCATAATTTTCTTTGATAAGAGTGTCAATCTCTGTATTCATTTGGTTTACAGCACTTGCTATCTGACCAAACTCATCTTTACCCATATCATCTATCAAATCACCAAATTCACCATTACCAATCTTAACTGTGGCATTTAATATTTTATTAAGTCGCTCGTTCTGATTCCTACTGTAGATAACCAACACTGCAAACGCTATCAAGGAAACACACAGGAAAATCGCCATAACCCTTAACGGAATACTCTGTGCCGTTCTTAAAAGCTCTGACTTGTCAACAGTCATTACCAACGTCATATCCATTTCAATCGGGACTTTAATCATTATAACTTCCTGTCCGTCCATATTGCTTACTGCACAGACCTCGTTATAATCAAGACTTTCCCAATTTGGCAATATTGTGTCAAATTTTTCTCCTATATCGTTCATGCCTGTAGATGAGATGATACAGCCATCTTCACCGAGCAAATACATCATATTTCCTTCCTGTCCTTGATATAATTGTTCGGAAATTGACTCTTGGTTAATTCCTAACGCAATATAATTTTTAAGAGTTTTCACCAGATAATAGTCAACATTTGATATAAGCATGATATCATCTGCATAATTTTCTGACAAATCTACAGTGACCAACACCTCACCATCTTTTTTCTCTAATCTCTCTAACAAGCTACTGTCAAGCTCATCAATTCCCCAAAAATATAATTGGTCATCAGGCAGAGTGTCATTGCTACTGTAAATATGTATGTAGTCCAATGAAGGATACAATACAAGTATATTGTCAAAATTATTCTGTGTATAGTATGCAATATCACTATATGATAAATCAGTATAATCAAGGCTTAAAAGAGTGCTCAGTCTTTTCTGGTTCTTTTGAAGATTTATAATCGTCTCATATGTTTTAAAAACATTGTTTATAGCATTTTCACCATACTCTATATCCTGACGCATATTACTATAT
>CAYTGS010000238.1:0-2416 GCA_964437435.1 uncultured Roseburia sp. | reverse complement strand
AATAAAAATATAGTTGTCACAGGAGCAAACAGGGGCATTGGAAAGGCGATAGTAACCGAATGTGCCAAAAACCACGCAAATGTGTGGGCTTGTATGAGAAGTGTTTCAACGGAAATAAGTGAATACATGAAAATGCTTGAAATTGAATATGGGGTAAAGATAACGCTGGTTGAACTTGATTTAGCAAATGAAGATTCAATAAAGAATGCTGCGAAGTCGATATTGGATGAAGGCTTGCAGGTGGACGGCATAGTAAATAATGCAGGAGTTACAGGCGCAAACAGATTATTTTCAATGACCACTATGGAAGAAATAAGGAATACATTTGAAGTGAACTTTTTCGGACCGATGTTCTTTCTGCAAAGATTTTCAAAGAAATTAATGAGGTGGAAATCGGGCAGTATTGTAAATATTTCATCAGTTGCGGCATTGGACGGTGAGCCTGCACAGCTTGAATATGTATCGAGCAAGGCGGCTGTAATCGGAGCTACAAAGAAGCTTGCAAGCGAATGGGGGCAGTTTGGAATACGTGTAAACGCCATAGCACCTGGAATAACCCAAACCGATATGATTTGTCAGATGGGTGATGAAATTAAGAATAAGACATTGGATAGGACGGTGTTGCACAGGCTTGGCAAGCCTGATGAGATAGCAAGGGCTGTGGTGTTTCTACTTTCCGACCAGAGCAGTTATATAACAGGACAGGTAATCAGGGTAGACGGTGGAGGATTATAGAAAATGGAACTGACTGCTAAGAACGTCAGAAAACGTATATTAAAAATGGCTAATGGGTGTAAAAGGAATGCCCATATAGGCGGTTCAATGTCAATGGTGGAGTTACTGACAGTTTTGTATAGGGATGTACTACGGTATGATGTTGGAAATCCACTATGGGATGACAGGGACAGATTCATATTGAGCAAGGGGCATTGTGTACTTGCACTTGACGCAGTTTTGGCTGAATGTGGGTTTATTAGTGAGGATGAGGCTTCGACTTTTTTGCAGGACGGAAGCGATTTTGGCTCGCATCCCGTGATGAACGTCAGGCATGGGATAGAAAGTTCAAGCGGAAGCTTGGGGCAGGGTATTTCAATGGCAGTAGGCATAGCCAAAGCTGCAAAATTAAAGAACAAGGATTACCAGGTATATGTCCTGATAGGTAACGGTGAGTGTGACGAAGGCTCTGTATGGGAGGCGGTCATGCTTGCGGCACAGTGGAGGCTCGACAACCTCACGGTAATACTTGATAACAACAGACTCCAAAGCGACGGTGAGAGTGTCGACATTATAAGGCTTGACAGCTTTGCTGATAAATTTAAAAACTTTGGTTTTAATGTGTATGATGTGGACGGGCATAATGAGGCTGAAATACTGGATGCATTTAGAGCCACGTCGGAATTAAAACCGAAGGTTATTATCGGCAATACCGTAAAGGGAAAGGGCGTTTCGTTCATGGAAAACGATAACGCATGGCATCACAACAGATTGACAGACAGCCTATACCAACAGGCACTTGACGAATTGGAGGCATAATGGAAATAAACAAAAAGAATGCGAAAACATGGTCAAGGCTCGGACCAAGGGCAACCTATGGGCTGGCAATGCTTGACCTTATAGAGAGGAACAGCAGCGTTTATGCATTGTCCGCAGACCTTGGAGGTTCATCGGGACTTGCAAGGGTGATGGAGCAGTACCCCGACCGCTACCTGAACACAGGAATAGCGGAGCAGAACCTTATAGGTGTATCTGCGGGACTTGCAAAGGAGGGCTTAATACCGTTTGCCTCATCATTTGCCCCGTTTATAACCCATAGGTGCGCCGACCAAATCCGCATGAACATGGGGTATATGAATTTAAACATAAAAACTGTGGGATTGGGAAGTGGGATATCCATGAGCGTACTTGGAAACTCCCACTACGGATTGGAAGACATATCAATGCTCCGTTCAATCCCTAAAATGACAATCCTCTCACCCTGCGACTGCGCAGAGCTTGTAAAGTGCGTGGAAGCGGCGGCTGATTATAAAGGACCCGTCTACATAAGAATGACAGGCGAGCCAGGTATGCCGAGGGTTTATGAAGATGATTTCGACTTTGAAATCGGAAAGGCGATAAAGCTTAGAGAGGGTGCCGATATCCAAATAATTGCTACGGGAAGCATGGTTGCAAAAGCACTTGAAGCAGCGGCAATACTAGGTGAACAAGGCATAGATGCAGGAATTATAGATATGCACACTATAAAGCCGTTGGATATGTCTGTGTTTGATGGAATTAGTACTGATTGTAAGTTGATAGTAACCGTTGAGGAACACAATGTAATAAGCGGGCTTGGGGCAGAGGTTTGCAGATATGCCGCACAGCATAAGGAACTGCCAGTGGTTTACAATATCGGGTTGCCTGATGAATACCTAAAGGC
>CAYTGS010000237.1:0-2417 GCA_964437435.1 uncultured Roseburia sp. | reverse complement strand
AAATGCCTTTTATATGAGCAGACATCCAAGAAAGCTTAAGTGGAGTCGTAGGAGAATATTGTTTGACAAGGAAAGTGGGAAAGGGCTAGAACTTGAATTTTCGTTTGCTCAAACCTTTGTCTGTATTGCCATGTACATAAAATCGCTTTATCTTATATTTTTTAAATATGGAAACAGTAGGAAGGAGTACTTTGATAAATTCAAGGAGCTACAGAGTATTGATTATTGGAAGGCGGTGCTGGGGCTTTGACTATTGCAGATAATAGGATATTACTGTCGATAATTATTCCTGTGTACAATGTGGAGGGGTATATAGAGAAGTGCCTTGACAGTATTGTAAATGGTGGTCAGACAGAGCATATAGAGGTCATAATAGTAGATGACGGTTCGCCTGACAATTCTGGGAAGATTGCTGATTCATATGCCGCTAAATACAATTTTATCAAGGTTATCCACAAGAAAAATGAAGGCGTGGCTGTGGCTAGGAATACAGGAATAGAGTGTGCTGTTGGTGAATGGCTTTATTTTGTTGACTCTGATGACTGGCTTGCAGATGGGGCGGTTGATATAATATGCCTTCATGCGGTGTCAAATCCTGATAAGGATATTATGCTGTTTGATGCTTATAAGAATACTGCTAGGGGCGAGGAGAACTGGGAGCATTTTAAAAATCAAGCTGTTTTTGACAAAAATCAGGATTTGAAGAGTCTACAGCGAGGAATGTTGTATTTTCCTATGTGTGATATACATACAGATGTCCCACTTGCAGCTCCATGGGATAAAGTATTCAGGAGAGAGTTTATTGCTGGAAGTGGTATAAGATTTGCCTCAAGGTTGAAAGTTCTTGATGATATGGTTTTCAATATGGAGGCTTTTGGCGTGGCTAAGAGTGTGGCATATTTTAAGGAAAAGATATATCATTATCGCCATGTTGACGATTCTATCACCAACAGCTACAGACCTGACAGGGTGGGTCAGGATATGGAGGTCTGGGATTATATTGAAGCGTATATTAACAGAGACAATATGCCTGTAGATGAGATGTTTGAACAGGCGTACTACTGCCGTATTATTAAATCGTTTAGTATATGTTGCAGGCTGTGTTTTTTCAATCCGCAGAATAAAAAGAGTTTCAGTGACAAGCTTGCGTATGTCAGTAAGGTAATGGAAACTGAACCTTATACAAGCGCATTTAGAAACGTTAAGTTTAGCAATGCGGAATGGAAGCTTAAAGTTATGATTTTGGTGGGGCGTGTTAAGTCAAGTTTTGGCGTATGGCTTCTCAATGTGGCTCAAAATGGTCTGTAATAGCCCCAGCTAAGGCTTTGGGATTTCCCATTTCTACAAATGTAACCATTTTATTTTCATCAAATAGCTCATGGTTTGCGGGGTTATCCCCTAATATCATGGGCTTTTTCATTGCGCTGTATATGTAAGCTTTTCCAGGAATGGTGCGCTTTGCCTTTTCTATATCGCTGTTAAAATGTCCTGCAAGGCATAGGTCGGAATAGGCTATACATTTTGCAAGCTCATGCTGTGGTAGCCAGTCTATATATTCGATGTTCTCCGATACAAGTTTTGATTTAACAGGGCCTATACATATTAGTTTGATTTTTGTATTGTCTTGTAATAGCTTAAAGGCTTCAAGTATTACGTCAACACCTTGCAGCGGTAGGACGCTTCCAAAATAGCAGACGACAAATAGACCCTCATATTTTGAAGGCTTTGGAATGTCCATTGGGTGGTATATACTTGTGTCGGCTTCAAGATATAGCGTCTGCATATTTATTTTATCAGCGTGAAATTCATTTGCAAAATAATGCCCATGTGCATTTGTGTCGCATATTACAAGATTTGCTTTCTTTAGCGTGTTCTCATCTATTCGGTGAAGCAGTTTTCCGATAAATGATGTTGGCTTGAATTTTTTCCTGTCACAGCAGAGTGTGTCATACATGGAGATAAAGAAATCTTCTATTATAAATGAATTTCTGAATTTATGTCCGAACACTGGGATTACAAGCTGTGGTGCAAAGCCGATGAATACAACATCATAGTCGGACGGCTTTGTGTGAACAAGCTGTGAATATACACAAAGGAGTCTTTTGGCATATCCTTTCTTGCATGAACCGATTATTTTGTATTTTGCGGCGTTTTCTTTTATTATATTAATTTCTTGGGTGTTTCTGATATAGTCGGTGTTTTTGGTTGTTATAAATAGGACACGTTTATCTTTTATATAAGAAATCATGACAGCCTCCCTTTGCTTTTTTAGTATATTATAATACTTATAACGTATCATTGACTAGCTAAAAAATTGAAATTATATATGTAATTTAAACAAATTGAAATATTTTATGACTTTTATCTTGATGACTTCCAACACAAAATATGCTATAATGATGGAAAGATGGTGCAAG
>CAYTGS010000236.1:0-2421 GCA_964437435.1 uncultured Roseburia sp. | reverse complement strand
CACCCGACAGCATCACAAAGGTCATCAAGCTAGCAAATACCACAACCGTCATTGTAAACTGTAAGATGTTCATTCCTTTTTCTCCTTTTTCAACCCTTCAATAATCTTTGCTTCCTGCGCTGCTACAGCATTTGCTGATACCTCACTTAATTTTTTTACCCCCTCTTCATCTATAACCTCAATTTCTTTAAGCATTAATATACATCCCATTATGATTCCCATTTGGATGTTTAAATCATAAAGAGATTTCATGGTATTAGTATTATTAATTTCAAAAACCGTAAAATTAATTAGTTCTTTCGAATCTTTCACTGTTTCAAGCTTTCCTTTATGTCCTACCATCTCGTAATCCTTTTCTACCCATCTACCCATGTGCCTCTCCTTTCCACCTCTCCATTTCCTTCTCAATCTCATATTCCATAACCCTGCTATGTTCGTGTGCACCGCCCTTTACCACCCATGCCCTTTTCTCAAGCATCGGAATAAGCATTTCCCACAATTTAGGGTATTTAATTGGCTTGCCGTAGGCGTTTGCCCAATTGTCCTTGCTCCATTGGGAATACCAGCGATATTGCAGGGCATTGTGAACCGTCTGACATGAATTGTATATCTCCAACTGCTGCCCTTCCTCCAGCTTCCACAGAGCATTTATCAGAGCCTTCAATGTCAGTTCGACCTCTGTTGTGTTCGTGCCGTGAATAAAGCCCTTGTCCTTTGTATCGTCCATTACACGCCTACCGTCAACAAGTCGTTCCCTATACCATCTAGCGACACCCTGCTTTACCCTCATAGGTCCGTTTACGCTGGTCTCAACATATACCCTGATAATATCCATAGATTATCACGCCCCTTTGCTCTGCTTGTTCCACTGCCTAAACCTGTCTGCTGCCTCCTCATAGGACCAAAAGAAATATTTGTTAAAATTGTCAACCCTGCAAAGCATACCGTCCTCTGTCTCGATATAGCACATATCCTTTTCGATACGGAATCCCGCCACAATGTACGTATTGACCTTATCCCCTATAATCGAATAGAACTCTGTCCCTATCTCGCATGGAAGCTGTATGCACCGCTTATCCTCCGTATATCTCTTAATAATCGCTATCGCACCCGAAAGCGTACCGTAATCCCTGGCGTTGTCCGCCGTCATCATCATGTAGGTAAGACCTTCAAGTACCTCTCCTCCAGATACCCTTGACTCCATCTGTCTCCTTTCCCCATGCCGGGCGGCTTAGTCCGGCATGGCTTTAACATGGCCCTTAATAATTGTTTGTGATATATATTAATTCCCCTTGGAATCCAAAAGGCGTTCCATCTCATCATACTTGTCGAGCAGGCATAAAAGCGCATCTCTTAATATTCTTGCCTTATTCAACGTTTTAACATCGCCATTTGATGCATTTGGTGCCGTTGCTATTGGCTCAATACGTCGCACCATCTCCCTATATGTTTTCAATAACAGCTCCACGTCATTCTTACAGTATCCCCTGCTATTGACAACCCTAATATGTGTTTCTTCTCCGTCACCAGTAACAATATTGTTGTTTTCCCCTTCGTCATTAACAATATTATTGTTTTTGCTCTTAAATACACCATATCTATCAGCAAACCTCGTCCATAACGGCCAAAGCGGGAGTTCTGCACATATCATCAGGTCTTTGTAATATGCCTTAAAGCATAATTCAAATTCAAGCCTTATCTTATCCGTCTCAAACGGCAGTATATCGCACATTATCCTCTTGAAATACTCCGCCTCCCTGTTCTCTGGCTTCAAGAGTTCCTCCATCACGCTTGACGGAAACTTTTTACTGCCAAATACAAGATCCAATGCCTTATACATCAATTCCTCCGACCATTCAGCTTTGCTATAATCGCTAGGATTAAACTCATTGACATAATCAGTGTCCATTTCGGACACAGCCTCATCAACCAGTGTAATCTGCCCCTCACAGTACCGCTGGCTCTCCTTCTCCTCTTTTTCCAGCTCCTTTAGGCGTTCTATCTCATCCGAGGTGATATTATCCTTCTTTGTAAGCAGCTCCTTCTGCCTTTCCTCGGACAGCCCCGACATGCCGTAGGCTATCGTCACAGGTATAGCATTGTCTTTAAAAAGCTTCATTGCATCGGGTGTCAGCTTGTTATAGATAGCCTGATACCTTCCCACCTGCCCGTCACCGCAGTTCATTTCCTTGGCGACCTCCGCCCTGAGGGCACGCCCCTTAAGCTCTCCGTCCTCCAGCATTGCAGGAAGTATCTCCGAAAGCCTTACGGACTGCATCATCTTCTCATATGGGCTTATCTCCCTTGCCGTACTGTTTGTGCATATGACGATATACTCAGCTATCATGTCCAGGAGCTTTTCATTTCCATTCTCGCCAGCCTCTAGTATGACCTTCTCTGATATCTTCCTAGACATCAGAC
>CAYTGS010000235.1:0-2458 GCA_964437435.1 uncultured Roseburia sp. | reverse complement strand
CATAATTTGTATGATTTTATTAATTTTTGTGATATAATGAGCGTTAGCGAGCAGGAGCAGGCAAAGCCTATTCATTGCGAGCGGCGAATGACTACCACAAGCTCTGCTTGTGGTATAATGAGCGTTAGCGAACAGCGAATGACTACCACAAGCTCTGCTTGTGATATAATCGAGCCATACAAATTATAATGTAAAGGAGAAGATATCGTGGCAGCTAGGGAAAAACTTGCAGTTGTCATAAGCAATCACAATAAAAGTCAACAAACATTGTCATGCGTTAACTCCGTTCTAAATTCAAATGGGTTTGACAAGGACACGCTTAAAATATTTGTCATAGACAATGCAAGCGACAGTCCTCCCAAAATACCCCCAAATTCCATGATTAAATTTGTCCGAAGCGACATTGACCTTGGAAGTGCCGGCGGATTAAATTTAGGAATGACACTTGCCGCTTCCGAGGGTTTTAAATACATATGCTGTCTTGGGGAAATGATTACACTGGACTTAAATGCACTTAGAATAATGCTTGACTATATGATTGAAAATCCAGATACAGGGCTTGTGGGTGCAAAAGTGTATCACCGACATATGCCCACCTATATCCAGCAATTTGGAATATCAGTTGACTTTAAAAACTACAGGGCAGCCACTCTGTATGCTGATGTATGTGACAGCCCCGACATTCCAAATGTGGTATACTGTGATGCTGTTGGAGCCTGCGCAATGCTGGTAAATTCACGTGTTCTAAACGGCGCAGGGCTTATGCCTGAAGAAAATTTCCTGTATTGGGATGACATGGAATGGGGATATCGAATTAAGAACAGCGGATTTAACGTTGTGGCACTAGGAGACGCAAAGGCATACCACGGGGCAAGCCCGCTCCACCGTCATGACAACACAAAAGTGAATTATTACATGACACGTGGATGTATCAGCTTTTTTATGAAATACACTCCCACCGATAAGTGCGCCAAAATGAGTTTGGAGCTTCTAAAGTCGGTGTTTGAATCATTCTATCTCCACCGTATGGGACATGCCCACAACATGGCTCAGTCGGACTTAAGCGCCCTAAGCGATGCTCTCTACGGCTTGGAGGGGAAGGCTCCCCAAAGCCGTATACTCTCCAATGATGAGACAGGGCTTTTGTTTGTGAACTTTTTCGAGGAGCATGACCGAATCTATATAGAGGAGGACGACCCATTCTTGGAGCAGGTAATACGTCAAATAAATCCCGATATTGTATTCCTTCCGCAGCCCGAAAGGGATGCCGTCACAATCGTAAGGTGTCCGTCTATATTGGGAATACAGGATTTTAAATACCCATTGGAATTTGGCGACAACGTTGCATATATTGACGACAGCTACCGCATGCTTGCAACGGCAGAGGATGTAAATTTTGTCAGGGCATACGAGGCGGGGCTTGGTCTTTTCCTGTATTCAATGCAGCCAATGATGCTCAGGAGGATATCTGAGATGCGTGGTGTTGAATTTTAGATTATATATTGCAAGAGGGTACTCAACTATGAGTTGAGTACCCTCTCTTTTTCAGCCCTTAAGGCATCACGTTTTTCTATAAACATATTCGCCATGTCAGTTTCGCCCATATTGGTATATATCTTTACTATGTTTTCATAACATTCTAGCAACGAATCACCAAGCGTATCCACGTCAGGCATAGCTACGGCTTTTAGGTAATAAACCAATGCCTTTAAAATATTATTATTTATTATATATGTGGAAGCCTGCATAAATACATAATTAGCTGTCTTATACTTGCCATCATACTTATCCATAAGTGCTAAAGCTAAATCTGGTCTCCCAATAGCCCTATATGCCATGTTTAATACATATATAAGGGTTTCGACATATGACAAATCGGTGTCCTCCGGCACCAAACTAAGAGCCTTCTCAAGGTGTTCCACAGATTTATCAAAATGGTCTATAAGGTACTCCGACTGACCTATTTGGAAATGGATATAAGCCCCTCCATCTTCCTCTACTCCTTTATCCAAAAGTTTGTAGAGCATATCAAGGTTACGCTGTTGTTTTACAAGCATCTCCTCCTTGGAAATCTCGTATCCGTGGTGGATAACTTCCATAGGTAATATAAATACCCTATTATCCAAACCTTCCTTCATGCCTTCAATCTGTTCATGGATAGGCTTCTCATAGTGATAATAGTTCTTATTATAAAACCTGACAACATCATCGGAAGAATACCTCTTATTGCCTTCATTATTAATTGTAATATCCGTCAGCTTTATAAGTCCTCTGCCTTTTGGAAGCTTCTGCATATACATCCTAACAACTCTCACATCTATCTTTTCAACATACTCATCACAATCAATAGAGAGTATCCAGTTATTTGATGCGTGCTCAGCACAGAAATTTCTCGCCGCACTAAAATCATCTATCCATTCAAAGTCAAGCACTTTGTCAGCGTATTTAGAAGCAATCT
>CAYTGS010000234.1:0-2495 GCA_964437435.1 uncultured Roseburia sp. | reverse complement strand
ATGTTGATGTGCTTATATGTGATACGGCAGGACGACTCCATAATAAGAAAAACCTTATGGAGGAATTAAAGAAAATGAACCGTATCATAGACAGGGAATTTCCCAATGCACACAGGGAAAATCTTATTGTACTTGACGGTACTACAGGTCAGAATGCCCTTTCACAGGCAAGGGAATTTGGCGAGGTTGCAAACCTTACCGGAGTAATCCTTACAAAGATGGACGGAACGGCAAAGGGTGGTATCGCTGTAGCGATACAGTCAGAGCTTAATGTGCCTGTAAAATATATCGGTGTAGGAGAGACAATCGAAGATTTACAGAAATTTAATGCAGACGAGTTTGTGGACGCACTGTTTGCAGAAATTGAATAAAAATTACAATAGGGAGGACTTAGGAAATGTCAGAAATGCTTACATTGGAAAAATTTGAGGAGGCTTCAGAAATTGTAAAAAAGGTTACGTCAGAGACAAAGCTTATTTACAGCGAGTTTCTTAGCAACCAGACAGGAAATAAGGTCTTTTTAAAACCTGAAAATATGCAGCTTACAGGTGCATACAAGTTAAGAGGTGCATATTATAAGATAAGCACACTTTCACCAGAGGAGCGTGAAAAGGGTCTTATCACCGCATCGGCAGGAAACCATGCGCAGGGTGTTGCTTATGCTGCAAAGAAATACGGTGTACACGCATCAATCGTCATGCCCACAACAACACCGCTTATGAAGGTTAACCGCACGAAAAGCTACGGTGCAGAGGTTATATTAAAGGGTGATGTGTATGACGAGGCTTGCGAATACGCATACCAGCTTGCAGAGGAAAAGGGCTACACCTTTATTCATCCATTTGATGATTTGGCAGTTGCTACCGGTCAAGGAACAATTGCAATGGAAATATTTAAGGAATTGCCCCTTGTAGATATTATCCTTGTTCCAATCGGAGGAGGTGGGCTTGCAACAGGTGTTTCAACCCTTGCAAAGCTTTTAAATCCAAAGATTAAGGTAATAGGCGTGGAGCCGGCAGGCGCTAACTGTATGCAGGAGTCATTTAAGGCAGGCGAGGTGGTGACGCTTCCTACTGTTAATACAATTGCTGACGGTACGGCGGTTAAAACTCCGGGTAAGAATATTTTCCCGTATATAAGGAAAAATATAGATGATATTATAACTGTTCCTGACGAGGAGCTTGTAGTTTCTTTCCTTGATATTGTTGAAAACCATAAGATGATTGTTGAAAATTCGGGACTTTTGACAGTTGCAGCCCTCCGTCACCTTGACGTAAAGAATAAAAAGATTGTTTCTATATTAAGCGGCGGAAATATGGATATAATAACAATGTCATCAGTTGTTCAGCAGGGACTTATTTTCAGGGACAGAATATTCACTGTGTCAGTACTGCTTCCTGATAAGCCGGGCGAGCTTACAAAGGTTTCTGGAATAATAGCCGAGCAGAACGGAAATGTTATTAAGCTTGACCATAACCAGTTCGTATCAATCAATAGGAGCGCTGCCGTTGAGCTTAGAATAACTCTTGAATGTTTTGGCACAGACCATAAGGCGCAGATTATGAATGCCTTGGAGGAAAACGGTTATAAGCCTAGGCTTGTAAGGACTAATATTTAAGTTTGTATTTTAAGATGTAAAAGGGGTTTTTAGTGGAAAGTATTGCTAAATTATTGAAAAAATATATACTGATTACCGTGGGGGCTGTGATATACTCTGCGGCAATCGGTTTGTTTCTTGACCCAAATGATTTGGCACCAGGGGGAGTGTCGGGTGTTGCAATTTTGATAAGCCGTTTTATTAATCTGCCGACGGGAACAATAAATTTGATTTTAAATGTACCTATCATAGTCCTAGGGCTTTGGAAATTTGGTTGGAAGTTTATTTGCTCAACATTTTATGCATTACTGCTGATAACCGTATTTATTAACAGGTTTGTGGTATACGGTGCAGTTACGGATGACCTTCTTATTGCGTCGGTTATAGGTGGTGTACTTGTTGGGCTTTCGATAGCCATAATCATGAAAGCAGGTGCTACGACTGGCGGTTCTGACATTATTATCAAAGTGCTCAGGACGAAGTGGCGACATATTAAGACAAATGTTCTGTTTCTTGCTTTTGACAGTGCGGTAATTCTTGCCTCATGGCTTGTGTTTAAGGATATGACGGTCGCATTTTATGCTGGAGTTTCTGTGGTTGTTGACTCTATTGTGATAGATTATGTTTTGTACGGACCAGACGAGGCGAAGCTGATTTTCATAATAAGTGACAAACAGGAAAAGGTAAAAAATAAAATGTTGGCGGAGCTAGACATTACTGCAACAATTATTCCGGCAATCGGTGCATACACAAATACCCCTAAGGAAATGCTTATGGTTGTCACAAGAAAACAGAAAGCACCCCAGATTGAGGAAATCGTAAAGAGGGAGGATAGGCGTGCGTTTATGATTATATCCTCTGCAAGCGAGATTTATGGTGAGGGGTATAAGGATATTAC
>CAYTGS010000233.1:0-2497 GCA_964437435.1 uncultured Roseburia sp. | reverse complement strand
TGGGGATTCCCTATGAGGGACAATTATATGAGAACCGCAAACACGAATGGACTGATGCAGACAGACGTTGAGGAGAAGGACAACGGATATGAGATTACAATGAATCTCCCCGGATTTAAGAAAGAGGACGTAAAGGGCGAGATAAAGGACGGCTACCTTACAGTCACCGCCACGACTAATACAAGCAATGACGAGAAAGACAAGGATGGTAAATTTATTAGGCGTGAACGTTACAGCGGAACATGCAGCCGAAGCTTCTATGTAGGCGACGAGGTTACGCAAGAGGACATAAAGGCTAAATTTAGCGACGGAATACTTAAGATAATGGTTCCTAAAAAGGAGGCAAAACCTGAAGTTGAGGAAGCTAAGTATATAGCTATTGAAGGATAAATATTTTGAAAGAGGCTGTCACATTAACGTGGCAGCCTCTTTTTATCACTATGAAATGTTAACTATGATATTTGATATTGTTGACAATTCCTGCATTAATGTTATAATAAATTATATGCCTTTGGTTATAGTATTGGTTTTGGAGGAATAGACATGGATATTTTAGAATTGGCACAGGAAATTATATCTGGAAGACGCATTACGAGGGATGATGACCTTTCCGTATTTTTATCCTGTGATTTAGATAAGCTCTGCGAGGGAGCTGATAAAATAAGGGAGTATTTTATTGGTGATACCGTTGACCTATGTTCAATTATAAATGGAAGAAGCGGTCGCTGTCCTGAGGACTGTAAATACTGTGCCCAATCAGCACATAACCATACAGACTGCGAAGTATACGATTTCCTTTCTGAGGAAAAAATTGTTGAAGCGTGTAAACTAAACGAGGCAGAGGGTGTTCACCGATTTTCTATTGTTACAGCAGGACGAGCCCTTACAGGCGATGAATTTGACAAGGCAATTCATGCTTATGAAACAATGCATAAGGAGTGCAAAATTGACCTCTGCGCATCAATGGGATTTTTAAATGAGGAACAGCTCCACAGGCTTCATGAGGCGGGCGTTTCAAGCTACCATCACAATATTGAAACCTCAAAGCGCAATTTCCCTAATATATGTACAACCCATACTTATGACCAGAAAATAGAGACGCTTAAAAAGGTAAAGGCAGAAGGAATGTGGGCATGTTCAGGTGGAATTATAGGAATGGGCGAGACTTGGGAGGATAGGCTTGACATGGCAATAAGCCTTTCTGAGGTGGGTGTTGATTCTATCCCGATAAATGCGCTTATGCCTATAAAGGGGACTCCTTTGGAAAACCAAAAGCAGCTTACGGAGGATGAGATATTAAGGACAATTGCTTTCTTCCGCTACATAAATCCAAAGGCAGACATAAGGCTTGCGGCAGGACGTGCCCTCTTGACCAATGACGGTGAAAGAGCGTTTAAGTCCGGAGCTTCAGCCACCATCACGGGAAATATGCTCACTACAGCAGCCTGCGCTACAATAAGGAGTGATAAGGAAATGCTTAAAAACCTTGGTCGTGACGCAGTCCCAGAGTATCAAAAGTCATAGGATGAATAATTGTTGTTTTAGCTCCTGTAATTTGCTATACTAAAGCCAGTTACAGGGGCTTTTAAAATTTTCCCACTAGCCATACCAAAAAAAATATGATAAAATAGCAACAGGTGTCTGAAAGGAACAATAAGCGTTATGCGTGATAAAGTCATCTACTATACTGATGAGTTAAATGATGAGTTTTCAAACGCTGCCATTACCCCCAAAAGGATTGATGGCAGCTATAGGTATTTGCGCAAAGGCTTTATAGACAGATTTGCGCATATTTTATTGTATAGAATTATTGCAGAGCCGATAGCGTGGTTATTTTTAAAGATAAAATTTAACCACAAAATTATAAATAAAAACGTGTTAAAAAAAGATAAAACCAAGGGTTACTACCTATACGGCAACCACACAAACCCAATGGCGGATGCATTTATCCCAAGTATGCTTACTTTTCCGAAAAAGGCAAGCGTAATCGTACACCCAAACAATGTGTCAATGCCTGTGCTTGGTGCAGTCACACCGTACTTAGGGGCGTTTCCGTTGCCGGATGACAAGGAAGCCATGAAAAATTTCGGGGCTGCCCTGACTGAGACGATTAGGTGCAAAAACCCAATCGTAATATATCCAGAAGCCCATATATGGCCATATTACACGGATATAAGAAATTTTAAGGATACATCATTCCATTACCCTGTTTCGGAAAATGTACCCGTTTACTGTTTTACAAATACTTACCACAAAAAGCGTTTTGGTAAAGGCTGTAAAATCATCACATATGTGGACGGACCGTTTTTCCCAGACGAAAATGCAACGTCACCAAAAACGAAGCGACTTAGTCTTAGAAATCAGGTATATGATAAAATGAAAATGCGTGCAAAGGCTAATACTATAGAGAAAATACATTATATAAAAAAGGAAAAAGAAACATGATTAACATACTGTTCTCCGGAAATCAGGGAGTCTTTGACGGAATGCTGACCTG
>CAYTGS010000232.1:0-2534 GCA_964437435.1 uncultured Roseburia sp. | reverse complement strand
TGTATTCAGGTATGGATACGGAAACAATTATTCAATCTTTGGTAAGCACAAAGTCACAGAAAGTAACAGATTTAAAAAATGAACAGAAAAAGCTTGAATGGAAGCAGAATGCATGGCAGGAATTAAATTCAAAAATTTATAGCTTTTATAGCAAGACACTTTCTAATATGCGTCTGCAGGGCTCATATGCAAAGAAGACTACTAAGATTTCAGACTCAACAAAGGCTACAATTGTAGCAGGGGACAATGCGGTAAATGGTACGCAGACGCTTAAAATCAATAGTATTGCGAAGTCAGGATATCTTACCGGCGCTGAAATCAGTAAGGATGACGGCTCAAAGCTTACCAGTGATGATAAGCTTATGACCGTGGATAATGCAAGCTTTAAAGACGGTGCAACGTTTAAAATTACAGTAGGCAAGGATGATAATAAAAAGGAAACAGAGATAAATATAGATTCGAGTACAACCATTAATGATCTTGTTAAGCAGTTAAAGGCGGCTGGAGTAAACGCTTCTTTTGACGAGACCAACCAAAGGTTCTTTATTAGCTCTACATCAACAGGAGATGATAGTGATTTTGAAATTACTGGGGATAATGCAATACTTTCAAAATTAGGGCTTGATTATTCAACCGGCGGTAATGCTACAAAAATTAATGGTTCAAATGCAGAGATTGAATTAAACGGTGCTACATTCAAATCTAATACAAATACTTTCTCTATAAATGGACTTACAATCAATGTAACAGGTGTTACAGGAACTGACGAGACGCTTACAATAACCACTGATACTGATTATGATGGAATCTATAATATGATTAAGGATTTTGTAAGCGAGTACAATGATATTATAAATGATGTTTACCAAAAGTATAATGCTGATTCGGCTAGAAAATATTCAATGCTTACTGATGACGAGAAAGAGTCGATGACTGATGATGAGATAGAAACATGGGAGGATACAATCAAGGCATCGCTTCTTAGAAAGGATACGACACTTCAGACGCTTATGAGCTCTATTACAAGTGTAATGAATGACTCATACGGATATGATTCGGATGGTAAAAAGCGTTATTTGTTTAGCTACGGTATTGAGACTTTGGGATATTTTGAGGCTGAGGAGGGTGAGAGATATGCCCTTCATATTGCGGGAGACCCTGATGATGAAAATACATCCTCTGATGATGACTTGTTAAAGTCCGCAATTGCAAATGACCCTGATGGAACCGTGGATTTCTTTTCAAGTCTTTGTAAGACACTCTACACTAAATTAAATACTGCAATGAAAGCAACTGACTACAGCAGTATTTATAAGGTATATGAGGATAAGCGCCTTCAGACAGAGTATGATGACTATACCACAAAGATTTCAGAGGCAGAGGATAAGCTAAGCGATTATGAGGATAAATGGTACAGCAAGTTTTCATCAATGGAGACTGCTTTATCAAAGCTACAGTCTACCCAGAGTGTGGTAAGCAGTATGCTTGGTACGTCATAGGCTTGATAATTTATTTAATTTGTTTTATTCAGAAAAGAGGAGATTACATGTTAAAGCAGAATGGGTACGCACAATATAAAAACAACAGGATTTTAACAGCTTCACCTGCCGAGCTGACGCTTATGCTGTATGAGGGTGCCATAAAGTTTGGAAATATAGCTATAACCGCTATGGAGAATAATGACCCGGCAAAAGCGCATGAAAATATAGTAAAGGTGGAAAATATTATTCAAAATTTCAGGGAGACCCTTGATAAAAAATATCCAGTATGGCAGGACTTTGAAAATATATACATATATCTCCTTAGACGGTGCCATGAAGCTAATATGAAAAAGGACCCTGAAATTATGGAGGAGATATTGACACATCTGCGCTCTATGAGGGATAATTGGAAAGAGGTAATGAAGTCAGCCGGCGGTGATAAATCTAATCCTGCTGCACAGTCAAGGGTAGTGGCAAACCGCAGTTCGTCATCAGGTTATGCTCCTGGCATGAAACAGACAGGAACCTGAATAGGAAGATAAAGGCGCAGGAAGGGGAACATATATGACGGAAAGCTATATTCAGATAATGATTGAGAGCCTTGAAAAGAAACTGGCAGTGTTGGACAGTATAATGGAGGTCAACAAAAGACAATTTGAGTGTTCTACTGCGCAGACATTTGATGTGGAAACGTACGATAAGATTATGGATGAAAAGGGTGCATTAATTGATGAAATTAACCGTCTTGATGATGGGTTTACATCCACCTATGAGCTTATAAGGGACGAGGTTCAGACAAATCCCGATAAATATAGGGATAAGGTATTGGAGCTTCAGCGCCTTGTAAAGGAGGCAGTGGATAAGGGAGTGTCCGTGGAAGCCCAGGAGAAACGAAACAAGGCTTCCATGGAGGCTGCCCTTGGCATGAAACGCCAGGACATCAGAAAGAGAAGAATTTCCAATGAGGCAGCAATGAAGTATTATAAGGCGGTCAGCAAGATTAACAATGTTGATCCCCAGCTCATGGATAAGAAAAAATAGTGGAAATAATCA
>CAYTGS010000231.1:0-2628 GCA_964437435.1 uncultured Roseburia sp. | reverse complement strand
TGACATTGAAAACCAAATGACTTATATTTCTGTAATGAAGGACAATTTGGAAATGTTAAAGCTTGCATTGAATTAATAGTTTAGCATATTAATTTCAATTACTGCAAACTGATTGTATGAAAGGAAAAGGCGAAATGTCATATATAAAATGTGAAAATCTTGTACTTGGCTATGAGGGAACTGTTGTAGCTGAGAACATAAGCTTTGAGGTTAACGGTGGTGATTACCTTTGCATAGTCGGCGAGAATGGGGCGGGAAAGAGTACGCTTATGAAGACCCTGTTAGGTCTTACACCCCTTATGGGTGGAAATATTGAATATGGCGACGGGTTGGATGCCAATGGTATAGGTTATCTTCCACAGCAGACATACGTGCAGAGGGATTTCCCAGCTTCGGTTTGGGAGATTGTATTATCTGGAACGCTGTCAAAGTGCAGGAGACAACCTTTTTTTGGAAGCGAGCACAAAAGGCTTGCAGAGGAAAACATGAAACGCATGGATATCTGGAATTTGAAAAAAGAATGTTACCGCAATCTTTCAGGAGGGCAGCAGCAAAGGGTTCTTCTTGCAAGGGCACTTTGCGCCTCGTCAAAGCTTCTAGTGCTTGACGAGCCTGTCACTGGACTTGACCCAAAGGCTACGGTGGAATTTTACCAGTTAGTAAAGGAATTAAATAATGAAGGACTTACTATTATAATGGTGTCACATGATATAAATGCTGCGGTGGAGTATGCAAGCCACATTCTACATGTAGAAAAAGAACAATCCCCGGAAAAATCGTTTATAGGAACAACTAAGCAATACATGGAAAGTGATTTTTGGAAAGCCATAAGAGGAAAGGACTATTAAAATGGGGATAATGGAAACTTTACAATTTTATTTGTCATATCCTTTTGTGAGATATGCGCTTATAGTGGGAACTCTTATAGCGCTTTGTTCATCACTTTTGGGGGTGACGCTTGTACTCAAACGTTTTTCGTATATTGGTGACGGACTTTCCCATGTGGCATTTGGAGCATTGGCGATAGCTACAATATTTGACCTTACTAACACATCAATAGTAGTAATGCCTGTGACTATTATAGCAGCGATACTTATTTTGAGAACAGGACAAAACCCAAAGATAAATGGTGATGCTGCTATAGCAATGCTTTCTGTCGGTTCGCTTGCGGTGGGATATCTTGTTATGAATTTATTTTCTACATCGGCTAATATTTCAGGAGATGTGTGTTCAACACTTTTTGGCTCAACATCAATTCTCACCCTTACAAATGCGGAGGTTTGGCTTTGCATTATTATGTCGGCTATTGTTGTGGCAGTATTTATTATATTTTATAACAGGATATTTGCAATAACCTTTGACGAAAATTTCGCTAGGGCAACAGGGGTTAATGCAGGCGCATATAATATGCTTATAGCAATAATTACTGCAATTATAATTGTGCTTGCAATGAACCTTGTGGGCTCACTTTTGATATCGGCACTTGTAATATTCCCTGCATTGTCGGCGATGAGGGTTATGCATAATTTTAAGGGAGTAGTCATTTATTCAGCCGTCATTTCCGTATGCTGTGCGCTTTTGGGAATTGTGCTGTCAATATTATTCTCGACACCTGTGGGTGCGACTATTGTTGTGGCAGATATTTTTGCATTTTTTATAAATTGTGTAATAGGACGTGTGGCAAAATGCGTCTAAAGAGGAGAGGGGCTTCATACATTTATTATAAGAATTATTTTGCGTGAAGCGGATGTCAAGAAAATTATTTATGGCGATACTTGTTATCGCCCTTATTATTACTGCAGGGCAGTCAGCCAGATTTGTGAGTACGGTTAATGAAAACGTGATAAAAGTCTTTAAGGATAAGAATGAGGATATCACCATTGTAATTGATGCAGGGCATGGTGGAATAGACCCTGGCAAGGTGGGGATAAACGGTGCCTTGGAAAAGGACATTAACCTTGCAATTGCCTTGAAATTAGAGCGAAACCTTGCCCAAAATGGAATAAATGTTGTCATGACAAGAACTGATGACAATGGATTATATGCGGAAAATGACACAAACAAAAAAGTTACTGACATGAAAAAAAGACTAGAAATAATAGAGTCTTCAAAGCCCGTACTTGCAGTGAGCATACACCAAAACAGCTATCCCTCAGCCTCTGTAAGCGGTGTTCAGGTATTTTATTATAAGGATTCTGCCAAAAGTAAAGAGGCGGCGACTATTATGCAAAGTCAGATGATAAAGACCTTAAATCCAGAAAAGGAACGTGAGGCAAAAGAGAATGGGAGCTATTATCTGCTAAAAAAGACTTCAGTACCTATTATGATAGTGGAGTGTGCATTTATGAGTAATCCTACCGAGGCGGAGCTGCTGACACAGGAAAATTATCAAGAAAAAGTGGCATGGGCAGTGTATATGGGAGTAATGGAGTATGTAAACAAACAATCATAATAAAAAGTGTGATTAGGAGGAGAACAGAAAATGATTTCCAAATTAAGAATAGCCATAATAGGTGTAGGCGTAATGGGCAAAAATATGCGGAAATGATTTTTTCACATAATATGATTTTAATGTTGTAAAAACTGCGTAAAATGATATAATGATAAACATGACACAAAAACTGCAAC
>CAYTGS010000230.1:0-2640 GCA_964437435.1 uncultured Roseburia sp. | reverse complement strand
CCAAAAGCAAAACCGCCATAAGGCGGTTTTACTTTTTATAATTCCATATAAGTGTCTTCCACTGCTCTATCTGCTCCTCTGTCATAAATCCGTTCGAGGTTCCCACAAATCCTATTTTATACGAAGCAAAAAGCAGGGCATTTTTTACAGACTCCTTGGGGTTTCCTGTCTTTACATAATAATGCAGGAATGATGAGAAAAGGGCATTTCCCGCACCGACTGTATTTACAATTTCATTTGTCTTTACAGGCTTGTATTCAATATAGCTGTCATCCTCCTTAGTATAGAGCAATACACCCTTTTCGCCAAGTCCCACCAGCACTATCTTAGGATTATATTTTTCGCTGCAATTGCGAACCAATTCATATGGCTCCTTCTCTATGTCATCATCACTGATATATAAAATATCAGCCGCCTTCAAGAAATCTTCTTTATTGGCTATCTTTTCATCCCTCATGCTCCTCATGTTTACGGCAAGCGGTTTATTGTATTTTTTAGCAAGCTCTAATAAAGGACGGCAGAAATTACAGCTTGACACAAGTACCATATCCTTATCCTGTATCTGGTTTTCAGCAATTTCCATTTCATAATTCTTGCTTCTGATGTCTTTCACGTCCTCAAATATCTGCTTCTTTCCACCTTTTGAATACAAAATTACCGATGTCGGCATTCCGTCAAGCATAGGCAGCACATATTCAGTATTTAAGTTAACTTTATTGTTTTTCAGATATGCTTCTATCTGCCGCCGTGACATATTCCGTGCAACCATGCTCATAAAGTCCACGTCATTTCCAAGCCACCGAAGCGCCATTGCCTCATTAAAGCCCGCCCCTCCAATATTAGTATTTACAATGTCCGGCACACTCTCAAACTGCTTATAGGGCAGTGGCAAATCGTCTACCTTTACAATTGTTTCAAACTGTACAAAACCTGCAACCATAAATTTACTCATATCCAACCTCCGTTCCCATATAATAAAGTATTTACGTATATTGTATCATATTTTTATAATTTTTGTGTATTTTCTTTAATTTTTTTACAAATTTTATTGCTTTTATGTTAAAATTTATTATAACACTAATATATAAGGAGATGTACATGAAAGAACAGTTGTATACAATACCGTTAAATGACGCTTTTACAGCCAATGATGAATGTCCCTTTTGCTATATTGAGCAGCAGTTGGAACACGATTTATTGGATTTTACACTCGGTTCAGGCTCATCATACATGGAAAGCGACATACGTGAGCAAACCGACAATGCAGGATTTTGCAGAACCCACTTCCAAAAGATGTTCCAATATGGAAACACTCTCGGAAATGCATGGATACTAAAGACCCACTATAGAAAAATCAATGATGAATTTTCCGAGCAGGTCAAAAAATTTAAGCCCGTGAAGCTTTCCCTCATGGATAAGCTAAAACGCTCAAAAGACATAAACAACAGCATGACCGCCTGGACCTATGCCAAGCAGCAGTCCTGCTACATATGCAGTATGTATGAAAAAGAATATGCCAGATACCTTGATACATTTTTCTATATGTACAAAAAGGATTCAGCCTTCAAGGACAAAATCACTGGCAGCAAAGGATTTTGCCTTGTACACTTTGGAGATTTATGCCAGGAGGCTGTAGAAAAGCTTTCAGACAAGCAGCGTGACGAATTTTTCTCACTGGTTTTTCCGCTTATGGAAGACAATCTTAAGCGCATAGGTGAGGATGTAAGCTGGATGGTTGAAAAATTTGACTATAGAAATGCTGATGCCGATTGGAAAAATTCCAAGGACTCAATCCAGCGTGGTATGCAGAAATTAAAGGGAGGATACCCCGCCGCACCTGTATACCAGCAGAGAAAGTAATAATTGTATAAATTTTACATATTCTCTTTCAATTTTCACAAAATAGTATTAAAATAAATATATGATTCAAAAACGAAAGGAGAATTACTTTATGGCAAAAAAATTTGGCAAAATTGCTATTTTAGGTGTCATAGCAACAGCCGCTGCTGGAACTTATTACTATTTCCAAAACAAGACTACTAAACCTGCGGAGGATTTAGATGATCTTGACGATTTTGATGACTTTGACGAAGATCTTGATGATGATGACTTCTCATCTGAAAATTCTACTTCCAATTCCGGCAAAAGTCATTCACATGTATCAATTGATATAGACAATGCAAAAGAAAAAATTGGGGAAAAGGTTATTGAAACCCTTGATAAAACAAAGGAAAAGCTTGAACAGTTCAATGTTTCTGAAAAGATAGACAAGGCAAAGGAATTTATAGGCGAAATTACAACACCTGCCTCTGAGCCTGTTTATACTGAAATGGATATGAACGCTTCCGATGCTTCATCCGAAAAGGCTGATGAAGCTAATGACGATGATGCTTCATCCTCTGTTTCATCAACATACGCTGATTCTGCAAACGCAAACAAGGAAGACATTACCGAGAAATTTTTAGATGATTAATATTTATACAAAGACATATAAAAATGCGCACATGATTGGTTGTGCGCATTTTTATCGTATCTTAATTCAGAATAAAAATTCTTTTAATTCCTCAACCTTGGTAAAGTAGAAGTCACTGTTTTTCTTCATAAACTCCCTTATTTCAGGTATGTCGTTTGACCAGCCTG
>CAYTGS010000229.1:0-2652 GCA_964437435.1 uncultured Roseburia sp. | reverse complement strand
AATATTTGATTATCCT
The DNA here is from genome assembly GCA_964437435.1 of uncultured Roseburia sp. Classification (GTDB taxonomy): domain Bacteria; phylum Bacillota; class Clostridia; order Lachnospirales; family Lachnospiraceae; genus COE1. The sequence goes on along the minus strand of CAYTGS010000229.1, from coordinate 2,636 downwards.
AGGTAATGGATGCAATCACAAAACAGGCTTATCAGATTATACAGATTTTGGATATAAAGGATATATTTATGATTTTGAAACAATGAGGTTTGAAGAATTAATATATTAAACACAGCGTAAGTGCATGGAACAAGATGAAGCTTGACGGAAAACAGGGAATTGATTATTGTCCCTGTTATTTTTGTGACGTTTTTATAGTCTTATTTGTGAAGTTACATCCCATAAATGCAAGAAAATATCTACGGCAATAAACAAAATTTAATTAAATTTGCCATAGATACTTGTCGAAAGTAAATAAATTATGTAAAATAGGATTAGAATACTTATTTTATTGCGATATTAAATGCTTTATTTACCGTATAAAATAGCATATGATAAAAACACAAGAGCGAAGGGAGAATGAAAAAATGCAAGAAACATTAAAGACAAAAAACGGATATCACGAACAGGTAATTGAAAACAACCAAGTGACTGTAATGGGAGAAATTGTAAGTGAATTTTCTTTCAGTCATGAGATTTTTGGTGAAAGCTTTTATATGGTCGATATCCAGGTGGCAAGACTTTCGGAATCAATGGATATTATACCGGTTATGATTTCAGAGAGGCTTCTTGATGTAACCGCAGACTACAGAGGAACTTTGGTTGTAATTAATGGTCAGTTCCGTTCATACAACCGTCATGAGGAGCACAGAAACAAATTGGTGCTTTCGGTATTTGCAAGGGAGGTTGAGTTTGTTGATGAGATAAACGAGACTGTTAAGACTAACCAGATATACCTTGACGGATATGTATGCAAGGAACCGATTTATAGAAAGACTCCTCTTGGACGTGAGATAGCTGATCTTTTACTTGCAGTTAACCGTCCATATGGAAAATCAGATTATATTCCGTGTATATGCTGGGGTAGAAATGCCAGATATGCTTCTAATTTTGAGGTTGGTGAAAGATGCCTTGTATGGGGAAGAATCCAGTCAAGGGAGTACATGAAAAAAGTTGGCGAGGAAGAACTTGAAAAGAGGGTTGCATATGAGGTTTCTGTAAGCAAGCTTGAAATTCCTGATGAAAATGAAACAGAAGAAAATGATAGCGACGAGGAAGCTTTTTAAGAGTTGTCAAAATTTTACAAATATGCTATTATTGTAACAGCATATATCCCTTGAACTTATGGGGATGCGAGGAAAGGGTATTAATACAATGAATGAAGGACTAATACAGGTATACAGTGGAGAAGGTCATGGAAAATCCGCTGCAGCACTTGGTAGAGCCATGCAGATAGCCGGCACAGGCAGGAATGTGGTAATTATCAATTTCCTTAAGGGAAACCAAAACGAAGAATTTCTTAAAAGACTTGAACCGGAGATAAAGATTTTCAGGTTTGAAAAAAGCGAGGAAGAGTTTTCCCAATTAAGTGAGGAGAGGAAGCAGGAGGAAATTCATAATATAAAAAATGGGTTGAATTTTGCTAAAAAGGTACTTACTACTGGAGAATGTAGTTTATTAATACTTGATGAGGTACTTGGGCTGATAGACAATGGAATTATATCTATCGACGATTTGAGACATATTTTGGAAGCTAAGGCTGACGATGTGGGAATAATTCTTACGGGTATACGGCTTAATGATGATATTTGTCAGGTCGCAGATGAGATATTTAAGATTGATACGGTAAATTATAAGATTTTTAATAACAATTAATAAAAATGGGCAGTTTGTTCTGCCCATTTTTATGTCTATAATGATTTTTTGTATTCGGATGGAGTACAACCCATAAATTTTTTGAACACTTTGTTGAAATAGCTTATATTATTAAAGCCAACAGAGCCGGCAATATCTGCAATGGAGCTGCTGGTGTTAAGCTGCATGTTAATAGAGGCACGCTCTATTCGGTATTTCATAAGGTATTCAAAGGGAGACATAGAGCATACCCTTTTGAAACAACGGCAACATTCACTTTTGCTGACCAAAATTGAATCGGCAATATCCTCAAGGGTAATGGGTTCGGTGAAATGTTCGTGTATGTATATACATGCCTGACGTACACGCTGCTCGTTTTGGAGTGATGTGCGGACCTTTGTACCGTGCGTTGACGGTGCATTGGTGGGAAATCGGTTGTTGAAAATGTCATAAATAAGTTTCCAAAGCTGTATAATGTAAGAGCGTGAAAGCAACTCATATCCGTTTGTATGGCTTAGGTTAAGCTCTATAATATTTGATAAAGGGGTTATAAACTGGTCATAAACGGCATCACCTTTAGAAACGTGCAGATGTGAAAAGGTACTGTCACAAATAATGGGATGAACATATTTGTTTTCAAGTTCAAGCTGTTCAAAATCCAATATAAACGAAGGGTTAATTACTATGGAATAAATCTCTGATGTTCCGCCTTCAAATGTCACAAAATGTTCAACGTCTTGATTTATAAATAATATGTCTCCTTCGCCTGCCAAAATATCAATATCAGCGCAAGATGCGCACACATTGCCCTGTGAAATATATATAAGCTCTATTTCATCATGTCTGTGACATTTTGCTTCATCGGGGGAAATAAGCGAACTATCAAGTCTGGTAAGTTCTAGAGGGTAAGGAGAAAGATGTAATATGGGAAAAAACGAAAAGTTGTCTTGGTTTACTAAAAT
>CAYTGS010000228.1:0-2691 GCA_964437435.1 uncultured Roseburia sp. | reverse complement strand
TATATCCTCAATATGATTGCCCTTACTACCATTGAACACTTCATCAAGGGCATCCGTTATTGCATCTATGGCAGTAGTGCCTACTATAGCGTCAACCTCCGGAATCTCCTTTTGGATTTCCTCCCTATAACGCTGTGCAAGACATCCTGCCGCTACCAGTGCCTTTATATTCCCGCTTTTTCTAAGCTCCGCCATTTCAAGAAGCGTATTAATGCTCTCCTGCTTTGCATCACCTATAAAACAGCATGTATTAACTACGACAATATCCGCATCGTTCTCATCATCTGTAATCGTATAGCCCTTTTGTACAAGCATTCCGAGCATTATCTCAGTATCTACGAGATTTTTATCGCAGCCTAGTGAAACAAACAATATCTTCATAAAGAATTAATCCTCTGGAATAATTTTAAGCTTGCCTTCGTTAAGTTCCTCAATTGCAATTGATAACGGCTTTGTTTCCTTTGTATTTACAAGCGGCTCCTCTCCCGCAATAATCTGTCTTGCACGCTTTGCGGTTGCCATAACAATTGAATAACGGCTGTTAACTACAGGCTCCTCTCCCTCCTCAACGTCACTGTTTACTACTTTCATTAAATCTGTGTAAGATGGATGTAACATAATTTTCCCTCACTTTTCTTTTATAAAATATTTTTATTGTTCCTCACCGGATTCAACATCCTGTATTTCGCCCTGCGCCCTTCCTGCAATAGTCTCAGGCAATAATGCCGACAACACAATCTGACTGCTTTCCATAACAAGTACTGATTTTGTTTTGCGTCCCTGAGTTGCATCAATCACGGTGCCATTTTCCTTTGCCCTTTGGACGAGCCTCTTTACAGGTGCAGAATCAGGGCTTACAATGGCAATTATCTTTGATGTATTTACTATATTGCCAAATCCTATATGAATAAGTCTGTTCATGAGTTGTCTCCTTAACAAGAGCCAAGACTCGAAAATGCCTATGTTGCTAATTTTGCCTGACTCTGAACTATTCAATATTTTGTATCTGTTCCCTAACCTTTTCTATCTCTGTCTTTAGTTCAATACCCCTGTTGGAAATTGTCAGGTCACTTGTCTTTGATAGGATTGTATTAGCTTCCCGGTTCATCTCCTGGGCGATAAAATCAAGCTTTCTTCCAATGCTTCCCCCGTCAATGAGCGTCTGCTTCATAGTCTCAATATGGCTTCTCAAGCGTACAAGCTCCTCATCAACACATACCTTATCTGCATATATTGTAACCTCCGTCAGCAGCCTGTTCTCGTCTATTGACGTATCAGCCACAAGCTCGCTCACCCTCTCATGGAGCTTATTCCTATATTCCTCTATAATTTGGGGAGAACGTTCCTCTATGAACGAAACATGATTAAGCATACCGTCAAGCTTAGCTATCAAATCATCCGCTAAGTTTTGCCCCTCTACTACACGGGTTTCCACAAAAGCTTCCGCAGCACCCCTTATAGCCTTCACCAGCCCATTCCAGATTTCTTCCTCGTCCACCGTCTGCTCCTCCATAGAGAATACCTCCGGATATCTCGAAAGGGTTGACACTCGTATATCATCATCAAGTCCGAAATCCTCTGCCATTGAACGCAGATATCTAAGATACTCTGCCGCAATATCCTTATTGTACTTGATACATACGTTGCTCTCCGAAAAATCCTCATACGTGATAAACATGTCAATTTTTCCACGCTGAATGTAATTTTTCAGTTCATTTCTAATGGAGCTTTCAAAAAAGCTTAGCTTTTTCGGCATCTTAATATTCACATCAAGATATCTGTGGTTTACAGATTTCATCTCAACTGTAAATTTACGGTCCTGCTCCTCTATTTCGCATCTTCCAAAGCCTGTCATACTTTTAATCATGCTATTCCCCCTGACCGTTAAAAGTTTATTATAACTAGTATAGTATAAAATATTAAGCTTTCCACGTCAACTGTTTTCGCTCACCAAATACAGTACTAAAATTTGATTGACTTATATTTCAATTCGTTCTACTATTTTAATTAATAAGTTTTACTTGGCTCTAAACAATTACGCTAATCTTTTTATCGGGGGATAAATATGTTTCTAAATCAAATGGAATATCTACAAGCGGTTGTCGAGACTGGCTCATTTTATGAAGCAGCCGAAAAATGCCATGTATCACAATCCGCCATATCACAACAGATAAAAAAGCTTGAAGACGAACTTGGTGTAATGCTTTTAGATAGACATAACAGGACGTTTACCCTAACGCCTGCGGGGGAACATTTTTATAAAAAATCAGTGATTATCACCTCTGATATAAAGCAACTTATACGTGAAACTAAACGTATTGATAATAAAGACCTAGCCACACTGCGCCTCGGTGTCTACAAGGGTTATCATGGAAATGAATTTTCGGAAGCTATTGCGGATTTTTCCGAAAAGTACCCTGCTGTTAAGATTTCTGTCATGAATGGAAGTCATGACGATTTGTACTATGCTATGGAGAATGACACTATCGACCTTGCATTAAACGACCAGCGAAGGGCTTTTTCTAATGCTTACAATAACCTTATTCTCTCCACAAGCACTACATATATAGAAGTGTCTGCGAGAAATCCGATTGCAAAATTAAACGAGGTCAGTGTAAATGATTTAAAAAATACGCCCTGCATACTTGTAATCAACAAGGAATCGCAGGACGAAGAACGCAAATATTATGA
>CAYTGS010000227.1:0-2694 GCA_964437435.1 uncultured Roseburia sp. | reverse complement strand
TTTACACCATCTATCTCCATTTCAAACAACGGTGAAACTTCTGAATTATCAACATAATTTGGCACCATTTCAATAATCGGGTGTACATTTAATCCTTTTATATCCATACCAATTCCATTTTCAAGAAGGTCTTTCCACTGATAATCTATGTAATGTTCTGTAGGGAAATCCTTTAGGACTTCATGTTTTTCATCAACTATTGCACCGCAAAAATCACTTGACTCAAAATGTACAGGAGACCAGAATACAGGTATGAAGTTAGTCTTTTTAGTATCTCTTCCTAGATACTTAGATACCACCTCTACAGTTGCGGTTATTTTCTTACCTGATTTAAGTGCTTGTCTAAACTGTTCCATATCCGATATAATCTCAATATCTTGACTTAGCAACTTTTGTGTTTTTTGATATACAAAAACCCTCCAACTGTTTTCATATACTTTTCCATTGCCCTCAACTTGCGCACTTACCTTTAAGAGCTTTGGTTCTTTTATACTATCAAGCGGATAGTCAAGTTTATCCTTTACAATATCCTCGTAAATAATGACATCACCATCATAAATACGAACTTTAAATTCAGGATTATCAATTTTCTGTCTGCCATAATCATAAAGCGTAAAGCTGCCTTTTAAATTTTCATTTGTATGAAAAATTCTCTTTGCGCTAAAAAGTGGTACAACCTCATTGCAAAAACCTCTCCACCACTTTTTATCCACCACTCCCTTGTCATTATAAAACACGTCCAACATTCCTACAGTTGCAGTGCTTTGTCCTGTATAATCACTTATGGACAACAGTTCAATACCGCCAAAGTTCTTAGTACGCAGTACCGCCTCAATATCTTCTTTATAGAGCTTTGCCGCCAAATCGCCCGATGCTTTTATATAGTCGTTCAACCTGCTATATACACCCTTTTCCTCCATACGTTTTTTGATTGCAGCAAAATTTACTGGATTCATATTGCCTGTGTATTGTTTGGTAATGTCAACATCAGGATAAACACAGTACTGCCCTACCTCGAATGAAACTACCGGCACAGAGATTTTATCAACTACTTCATCATAAGTTAAACTTGTATCATGAGCCACCTTGTCATGCAAAAACTGTATTCTAGCCGCTGTATGCCCCATCTCAAAAGCCGATAGATAATCCTCGCAGGGATGAACTGGATGGTCAAAATTTGACGTAAGAGTATATAAGCACCTCTTATCTCTTGCCTTTATCTGTTCTATACAATCCTCTAATAGTGCGAAATCACCCATATTCTCATTGCCATTTGAAAACATCATAAATGATGGGTGGTTTCCATAAGCTTTTCTAATCCGCCTTGCCTCCCTCATATAATATGTCTCGTGAACATCCTCATCTCCAAACTCGTAATCAACCACATCACGATTTAACCATAACGGCATCTCAACAAGCAGATACAGTCCAAGCCTATCAGCAGCCTCAAACGCCGCCTCTGGCGGACACCAAGCATGGAAACGTATATGGTTAAGACCAAATTCTTTGATATTGCTCATATGTTTTATCCAAGTTTCGACATCCATTGGCGGATACCCAGTCAAAGGGTACTGTGCACAATTAATCGTTCCCCTGAGTGAAAACCGTCTTTCATCTATATAGAACTGCTTATTTTTCACACAAACCTGTCTCATGCCAAAGTTTAATTCAACTTGATGTTCACCATTTTCAGTATCAAGCTGCACCTCAAGGGTATAAAGCTCATGGTCAAATTCATTCCAACGTCTGATATTGCCTTCACCCATTTCATGCAGATTATACCTAAAACGATTTCTCTGCCTTGACGTAAAAAGCTCTACCTGCGTAGTCTGGCTCTTTAGCCTTTTACCTTCTGGAGTTATAACTGTGAGTTTGATATTGGCTATTTTGGTATTTAGAGGAACATATAAGTTTGCCCTTGTCACGACATGAACATCAATGTAATCGGTGTTTGGATAAATCTGTACATCATCTATATGGATATGTGGCTTTAACTGTAACTCAATCCGTCCGATTATGCCGTTCCAATATCCCTGCGTATCCACCGAATAACCGCTTGCCATATCACCAATGCAAAGCTTGTCTCGGTTATCAATCCTAAGAGTCAATAGGTGCTTTCCCGATATAATATGGTAGCTCCTGCTGCTAAGGTTATAGATATGCGGTACTGACAGTTCTACTATTTCACTTCCAACCTGCACTCCGTCAATCCACAGCATTGATGACATATTTACCCTCTCCATGAATAAAAACACGTCATTATCCGCCACATCATTATCTGTTATTTCTATTTCTGTCTGCAACCAAATGGGTGCAATATATTCATATCTTTCCCTTGGTGCCCTTACCGCCTCTTTAAAGTCTGTAGGGATATTTTGCACACCTATTTTATTGTCACAGGTAGAGCCAGGCAGTTTAAAAATACCTGTACCCTCACACTTTGAGAAATCCTTCTGATACCATTTCTCACTAATTCCCAAATCATTTAAATCCGTTAGATAATTCCAGTTTCCGCTTAAATCTATTATTTTAGTAATACTCATAATCTAACCTCACATCCAGATATCCCCTCCAATGTATGAACCACATTAAGCCCCTTTGCTCCAAGTGTTCTCAAATACTCACAATACCTATCATTTCTAAGCTGAATATCCTCTTGAAACACTTCTATTTCGGGAAGTGAAACTGCAAAAT
>CAYTGS010000226.1:0-2696 GCA_964437435.1 uncultured Roseburia sp. | reverse complement strand
TTCTTCCGCTAGCTGCTCCTTCCATAAGCTTGTCTATATCAGCACCGCTTACTGCTATAGGAAGAAGTCCTACTGCAGTAAGGACAGAAAAACGTCCCCCTACATCATCAGGCACTACAAATGTCTCATAGCCCTCCTCTGTTGCAAGGTTCTTAAGAGAGCCCTTAGCCTTGTCAGTTGTGGCATAAATTCTCTTTGACGCACCCTCTTTTCCATATTTCTTTTCCATTATTTCCTTAAATACACGGAAAGCAATTGCAGGCTCGGTTGTTGTACCCGACTTGCTTATCATGTTGATAGAGAAATCCCTGTCTCCTATAACGTCAATCAAGTGCTTTATGTAAGTAGAGCTGATTGAATTTCCCACAAAATAAATTTCAGGAGTTTTTCTTATGCTCTTATCTACCATGTTGTAAAAGCTGTGGCGCAGAAATTCGATAGCTGCCCTAGCTCCAAGGTAAGAACCTCCTATACCTATAACAAGAAGAACCTCACTGTCATTTTGAATTTTCTTGGCAGCCTCTTTAATCCTGCCAAACTCCTCCTTGTCATAATCAACGGGTAAATCAATCCAGCCTAAAAAATCATTTCCTGCTCCGGTCTTTTTTACAAGTACCTCTTTTGCATCAAGTGTAAGCTTTTTCATGTACTCAACTTCATGCTCACTGATAAACTGTGACGCTTTTGAATAATCAAATGTTACCTTGCTCATCTGTATTCTCCTTTACCATATTATCGCAACCATCAGTCACCCAATAGTTACAATTTATTAATGTTATTTTGCCTTTAACAAGCTTATCATACCAAAATTTTCTCTATAAATCAATTGTAGCATTAAAGTTTTCGCACTTTTTTATGCTTTGTTTCCAATTATAGTCTTTAAAAGCTCCTCAAGCTCATTTGCCTCATCCTGAGAAAATCCCGAAGCCTCCGTTGCAGTTGCAGACTTATCCACATTTGCCGCCTTCTCCCTTGCAATTTCCCACAGAAGTTTTTCTTTCTCAGCCATTCCCTGTTCAAGACGCTGTGCGACGGTATTTTCTAAAAAATCAATGAGATTTGTTTTCAGTGCCCTCCTGCGGTTTTGCATGTCAACAATCGACATAACGCTGAGGTACAGGTAAATTCCAAAAAGGCTTATAATATAAAAGGGAAGCAAATCCACAAAACTTCTCCCTTCCACAATGCCTTTAAAAACTCCAAATCCCGCCACAAATACACCGGCAAGCATGAGCTGTCCGGACAGGTGCTTCATAAAGCTGATACTCATTCCCAAAATGCGTATCCGGTTTATATACTTGTCTACAAATACCGGAATATTAGCCACGCCCCCATTTAATTTATAGCAGTTCACAAACCTTTCCTTGCAACGCTTAAGCAGTTTGCTGTCAACGCCAGTCATTGTATCCGCTTCATATATCAGTCTTTGGTATATTACCCCTATAGCAATCTGGTATAAAATACCGATAACCATAAGAACAAGCGTAAGTATCATAATAAATGAATGATTAAAATAATTCAACATATGCTGATAATCTCCCTTGCGTTTTTATAACACAAGTATAACCACTTGACATATACTCTACAAGGCTAAATCGTTCAACAAATTATTTCCCTTATATCCAAAAATTTCCTGTTTTCAACCCATTGCGACTTAAACTGCCATATTACCCTGAATGTTACATTTACATACCAACAAGCCACACAACAGCCACCGATATAATGATTTGGATAATTGCAAATTTGAATACTGTCTGTGCATTTGACCATCCCAAATTCTTGCGAACATGGTCATGGAGCGGGGTTCTTACATTGGAAAGAATATGGATTTTGAGGAACCTGATAAGTGATACCTTTAAAAGTCCAATACCGCCATCTACCATAAGTACAAATGCCACCAAAAGGTAAAGGAAAGGGCTTCCTGTTTTCATTATCGCTATTGCTATGAAAAGCCCCATTGCACGGGAGCCTGCATCTCCCATAAGGAGACGGCTGGGTGTAGCGTTAAACCATAAATATCCTAAAATACATGCTATGAACAATAAAATAAGATATGAAAACTCTGTGGCTACGCCAGTCTTATTCATAACAATGTAAATTGTGGCAAGGGTAATTGCCGTCAGGGTTCCCGAAAGTCCGTCAACGCCGTCTGCGCAGTTTGTAACATTTATTGAACCCCATACAAGGATTACCGCAAGTACGGCATACACTATAGGGTTCAATGTAAAGGTATAGCCTGTGAGGGCGATTGTCACGTCACTTCCGTTAAAGTTTATTATTGTAATTGCCGTCATGACCGCTATAACTAAATCAAGTAATCCCTTTCTAAGCTCTCCCCATGAAACCTTTGCACAATCATCAAGATATCCCGTCATCATTGCGGCAACCGTAAGTATGAGATATATCGCTATCTCCCTGTCAATGCTTCCAAAAATAAGTGATGCCACAACGAACACAAGTATAAACACAAAACCAGCACCCCTTGGTTTTCCCGCAGATAATCCTCCGTCATGCGCAAATTCACGTCCATGGTCACGAGGCAGCTTATTCATTCCAGAATGAAGCAAAAAGCTTGTCATTGCATAAGCAAAAATTACACCGATAAATCCAAGAATACCATATTGTGAAATATTCAAAAAATAAGTTATCATTTATTTCTCCAATCCTAACATTTATATGCTATGCGTTAATGTACT
>CAYTGS010000225.1:0-2696 GCA_964437435.1 uncultured Roseburia sp. | reverse complement strand
TGCCATGCCAATTGCCCATATTGTCAAAATGAACTTAACATTCATAAAAGACTTAAAAATATTTTTGGATATGATGATTTTAGAAAATTTGATGGTGAGAATCTTCAAGAAAAAGCAACACAGGCTGCGGTTGATAATAAGTCACTTCTAGCAATATTTCCTACAGGTGGAGGAAAATCAATCACCTTCCAGTTGCCAGCACTTATTGCAGGAGATGCATCAAGGGCGTTAACAGTAGTTATATCACCATTGCAATCACTCATGAAAGACCAAGTGGATAATCTGGAGAAAAAAGGAATAGTTGATGCAGTCACAATAAACGGACTATTAAGCCCAATAGAGAGGGCAGATGCAATAGAGCGAGTTGAAAGCGGGATGGCTTCCATATTGTATATATCACCAGAGTCACTGCGCTCGTTTTCTATAGAAAGACTGCTATTAAAACGTACAATATCAAGATTTGTCATAGATGAGGCACATTGTTTTTCTGCTTGGGGACAGGATTTCAGGGTTGATTACCTCTACATTGGTGACTTTATAAGAGAATTACAGACTAAAAAGAACTTAAATTATAAGATACCAATTTCGTGCTTTACTGCAACAGCAAAACAAAAGGTAGTCAGTGATATAAAGGAATATTTCAAGGACAAGCTTGATATAGATTTGGAACTTTATTCTTCAAATGCAAGCCGTAAAAATTTGAGATATGAAGTGATATACAAGGAAAGTGATGACGAGAAATATGCAACGCTTCGTTGGCTAATTGAACAGAAAAATTGTCCAACAATAGTATATGTTTCAAGGACAAAGAGAACAATAGAGTTGTCAAAGAAACTGACTAATGACGGTTTTAAGGCACTTCCATTTAACGGAAAAATGGAGAATAATGAAAAACAGGCAAACCAAGATGCGTTTATTAATGATGAAGTCAGTGTTATGGTGGCAACATCTGCATTTGGAATGGGAGTTGACAAGCCAAATGTAGGACTTGTAATCCATTATGACATATCAGATTCGTTGGAAAATTATGTACAGGAGGCAGGACGTGCAGGAAGGGATCAAAATCTTCAGGCGGAATGTTATGTGTTATTTAATGACGGAGATTTGGATAAACATTTCATATTGTTAAACCAGACAAAGTTAAGCATAAGTGAAATACAGCAAGTCTGGAAGGCAATAAAAGATTTGACAAAAACCAGACCTTCAGTTCAAAGGACACCTCTAGAAATAGCAAGACAGGCAGGATGGGATGAAAATGTCACTGATATTGAGACAAGGGTAAAGACGGCAATACAAGCACTTGAAAATGCGGGATATATAAAAAGGGGCAAGAATGTACCAAGAGTTTACGCCACAAGCATCCTTGTAAAAAATATGATAGAAGCAGCTATTATTATAGAAAAATCACATAACATGAATGATGAGGAACGTGTAAATGCAAAGCGAATAATGAGTATGCTTATTTCAGCTAGAAGCGTAGCAAAGGCGAAAAATGCAGATGCCGAATCAAGAGTTGATTACATATCGGACAAACTGGGGATTCCAAGAGATGAAACCTTTAAACTTGTAAACATACTGCGTGATGAGTCGGTTTTGGCAGATACTAAAGACCTGACAGCATATATTCATAAAAATGATACTGAAAATAAATCATTAAATGTGATGAAAAAATATTGGGCGATTGAAGATTTCCTTCTCAAGAACATAAGCGATGAAGGACAGTTTCTAAATCTTAAGGAATTAAACGAAAATGCTATTAAAAGCGGAGTGAAGAACTGTACAGTAAACGCTATCAAGACGGTAATATATTATTGGACAATCAAAAAATATATTACAAAAAGTATAGAAAACACGTCAGCAAGAACAGTGGTAGTACCCACAATATCGCTTGATTTACTTAAAACCAAAAGGGTAAAGAGCAGCAACATTGCAGGATTTATAGTAAATTACCTCTATGAAAAAAGCAGGGAAAAGACAAGCCAAAGTGAGCAGGTGCTTGTAGGTTTTTCAGTGTTGGAATTAAGACTTGAATATGAAAGAACTACAGGTAAAAAGGTGCTAGATGAAGATATAGAGGATGCACTTTTATATCTTTCAAAAATTGATGCCATGAAGCTTGAAGGCGGGTTCCTTGTGCTTTACAGCGGTATGCAGATTACACGACTTGAATTGGATAACAAAATTAGATACAAGGCAGATGACTACAAGAGTCTCAATGAATATTATAAACAGAAAATGCAGCAGATACACATTGTCGGTGAGTTTGCAAATATGATGGTGCGAAATTATAATGAGGCATTACAGTTTGTAAATGAATATTTTCAAATGGACTACCGAATGTTTATTGCAAAATATTTCAAAGGAAATCGTAAAGAAGAGATTAATAGAAATATAACACCGCAAAAATACAATAAACTATTTTGTGAATTGTCACAAGCTCAAAGAGACATAATTGATGATAACAGCTCAAAATATATAGTGGTGGCAGCAGGACCAGGAAGTGGGAAAACCAAGGTATTAGTACATAAGCTGGCATCATTGATGCTATTGGAAGATGTAAAGCATGAACAGCTATTAATGGTTACATTTTCAAGGGCAGCAGCCACAGAGTTCAAGCAAAGACTTTATGAGCTTATTGGAAATGCAGCAGCATTTATTGAAATCAAGACATTTCACTCATATTGTTTTGACCTTAT
>CAYTGS010000224.1:0-2714 GCA_964437435.1 uncultured Roseburia sp. | reverse complement strand
CCGTTACACCTATTTTGATGAGAGCAGATATGCAAAGATAATACGTCCGGAAAGCTCAGTAAGCCCCTTATATCTTTAATTTAGAATATTTGGATTATCCTTAGTGGTTGTGTCGTTACTGGCTTCAGAGGACGAACCACCGTCAGATTTTTTGTTAAATTTCTTAGCTATAAAAACAGCAACAATAATTACAACAGCGATAAGCAGTATATTTCTTATAATTTTACCGATTTTGGAGCTGCTATCGTTTGACGCTGATGTAGAAGTCGCCATTATACTGTTTGCAGTTTTTGTAAATACAGTTTCAAACAGTTCATCTGTTGACAGATCTGAGTACCAATAATCATCAATATACTCCCAAAAAATCTCAACAGCCTCGCTATCCATAACACTTCTTGTATTATTACCGCCAACATAACACATATATCCGACATCATCATCTTGGTTCTTTTCCGCAAAATATACGAAAAGAAATGTGTCTTCATTATTTATATTGTTATTATAGTAATTTTCGGCATATTCCTCCTTTGATGCATCATTTGTTAATGACGCATTATATGACAGGAGTACAACATATGGCTGAACTCCTGTTTTGTCATAAAATGTTTTCAGACTTTTCCCTGCACTTTTTACATTATCAAACCAATCAAGCTCGTCCACAATACAATTGCTGTCAAATGAGCCGGATGTGGTAAGCTTTTCACGTGATACAGTGCTTACGGCTGTTTTGTTAGTGTCTGGGTGGTATTCGCTGCCCGCAGTACATGAAACGGCTGCTATAATTATAATTATAACAACTGTGAAAATAGCTAAAATACTGCTAAGGCATCCGCCACCACCGCCATAATATGTGTGCCGTCTTCTTGGTGGCGGCATTATAGGTGTTCTCGGTGGGCGTGGCGGTGTGGGTCTGGGACCACCTCCAAATCCACCGCCACCTGGATGTGGACCGCCTCCAAATCCACCGCCGCTATGGTGTGAACCGCCACCAAAACTGCTTCCGCTGCCTGCTCTGCTATGACTGCTTGAACTAGGGCGACTGCTGCTTACATGATGTCCCCCTGAACTGTGTGATGAGGATGAATGTCCTCCTGATGAATGTCCTCCTGATGAGTGGCTTCCGCCACCGCCTGAACCTGCTCTTGGCATAATAACCTCCTTAACCTCTTAAATTATTTATATATCTGTAGAAATAACACCATTTAAATTAACCTGCTCGTTCTCGTCCATTGGAATAAGAATATATTTTTGACCGTTGATTGTTTCATATTTAACGTGTTCAGCCTTTTCCGGCTTCATGCGTAAAAATACTTCAGCCCAATTTTTCGCTTCCTCCGCATTGATTGGAGCCTCCATTTTTACAAGCGTCTCAATCTGTTCGGATTTCTCGTTATTTTCCTGCCTTGTGTCCTTAAGCTCCTGCTTTAAAGTTGCAACCTCCTCTAAAAGCTTGATTTCTTTCTTTTCCTTATTGTTTTTCTCTATAGCTTTTTCGTTGACAAGGTTTTTGACAACAGGAGGTTTGTCGTTAAATTCTTCCGAGAAATGCTCCGTGATAAGGGAAACAGTTGCATCAGGAATTTTACTGTCAGAAAACACATCCTTGATGATTTCGGGGGTAAGCGTAAAGTCATCCGGCTCTATGACAACCAAATCCTCCATTGCCGCCTCATGCTCCTCTACTATGTCATTTAATTTTTCCTGAATTTCAATGAACATTCCGTCACTGTCCTCAATAATAGGTGCAATTGCAGTCTTTACGATATTACTGAAAGTATTATGTTCCTCTGTGGCAGTGCGCTTTGCACCACAGCCCAAAGCTGCCTCGATAAAATCCCTGTGGGAATCCTTTGCGTCCCTGACATAGTATGTAAGGGAATGGATATCTGTTGAACGCTCCACAAAAGACGGAAACATAAATCCCACATCGGGTACACCAACAACCCAGTCTTGTATGCGCACGCCGATTCTGTGCTGATCCTCCCTATAGCCAAGTCCCGGCTTTGAGAGATTGACAGGGCATATTGCGCAGAGAAGATAGGTAAATACCTCCTCGGACTCGTCTATTTTTAGGTCATCGTTAGTCTTTGTGATTACGTCATAAGCGTCATGGAATACTAATATCAGGTAATTACCCACATAATCATAGTTGTCAATAATCATATCATATAAGTGCTCTAAGAGGTCGGGATTTTTAAGCCCGCTTTCCCGAAGCCCTAAAAGATACTGCTGTTTTCCGCCTGCTTCTTCCTCCTTTTTTGCGAAATTAAGCTGGAGTAGATTGTTGCCGATTGTACCTGAAAGCGTCTTTTTGGCAATCTCTAAATATTTATAGAATTCATCGTCCTCTAAATTAAGGAAAGTCTCGTTTAATTCCACTACCCTTTCTTTGTTGGCATCCACATAGCAGCCACACATCCTTGTAAAGGTACATGACTCCTTTTTGAACCGCCTCTTAAGCTCTAGTATATCTTTGTTTCTTAACATTGTTCCCTCCTGAATTGTGTATAACTTAAATCAAATCTGTAAACATAATAATATCATAAAAATTTCAAATATGGTAGGAAAAATCAAAAACTGTTTTATTGATTTATAATAGTCACTGTGATATGCTTTAAAAAATAAATATAATTGAAAGGACCACGAAATATTATGAAGCAGGCAGATAAGAGAAATTTAACAATGGTAATGGATTTGTACGAGCTTACAATGGC
>CAYTGS010000223.1:0-2761 GCA_964437435.1 uncultured Roseburia sp. | reverse complement strand
TTCGCCATGCCACTGCTTGCGACAACGGGTATAACCTTAATTCCAGCGTTTTTCCACATCTCCATGTACTTTGACGGATTTCCTGCTCCTGTCGTCACTACCTTTACGCCCTCGTCAACTACGACCTGGGCGATTGCGTCAGCCTCCGGGTTCATAAGCATGATATTGACACCAAAAGGTTTATCTGTTACTTCCTTAACTTTACGAATCTGTTCCCTTACAAATTCCGCAGGAGCACCGCCTGCGCCGATAATTCCAAGGCCACCTGCCTCTGAAACTGCACTTGCAAGTTCATGAGTAGCCACCCATGCCATACCACCCTGTATAATCGGGTATTCAATTCCTAAAAGTTCTGTAATTCTAGTTTTCATCACAAGCTCCTTTTATGCCCTGATTATTCCTCTACACCCTTTGCCTTAAGATACTCAATAATTGAGCCTACAGTTGTAATCTTCTCTAAATCTTCTGAAGGGATTTCTACGTTGTACTCCTCCTCAAATGCCATAACCATCTCGAATAAATCAAGAGAATCAGCCTCTAAGTCCTCCTTAAAACGTGTCTCCTCTGTAATTTCAACACCCTCGATATTTAACTGCTCCTCGATGATTTCCTTAACTCTTTCTAACATGTCTTTTCCATCCTTTCAATTTTGAATAAGTTTTTAGTGTTATCTTTTTAGATTACTTTGATTATTCAAACTATTTGAAGTTCAAAACTTTTGACCATCAAATAGTTTTACTCTCAAAATAATTTCCTGATACAGAATACCCCTAAGTAGGTTGATTGTCAATCATTTTTTTGTATATTTATATATATTAACATTTTATTCATTTTTAGTTAGTTTTATAAAACATTGATTTTGCCATATTTTATCTTTATTGTCGAAATAATATGTGGTATAATCTTAGTAAATATTTTAACGGAGGAGTAATTATGTACATAACCTGTTTGGATTTAGAAGGTGTATTGGTTCCTGAGATTTGGATTGCTTTTGCCGAGGCAAGCAAAATACCTGAGCTTAAGAAAACGACAAGGGATGAGCCTGATTATGATAAGCTTATGAAATGGCGTATCGGCATTTTAAAGGAGCACGGACTTGGACTTAGGGAAATTCAAGAAACAATCGCAAAGATTGACCCTATTCCCGGTGCAAAGGAATTCTTAGATGAGCTTCGCTCTATAACCCAAGTAATCATTATAAGTGATACTTTCTCGCAGTTTGCCACTCCGCTTATGAAAAAGCTTGGCTGGCCTACTATTTTCTGCAACTCCTTAGAGGTGGCAGAAAGCGGTGAAATTACAGGGTTTAAGATGCGTTGCGAGCAGTCTAAATATACTACTGTGAAGGCTTTACAGTCTATAGGCTATGAAACAATCGCAAGTGGCGACAGCTACAACGACCTTGGAATGATTAAGGCAAGTAAGGCGGGATTTTTATTTAAGAGTACTGATAAAATCAAGACTGACAATCCCGACATTCCTGCATATGAGACTTATGATGAGCTTTTAGAGGCAATAAAAAAAGCCATGAAATATTAAAAATCACAACCTGTTGGTTTTCTTTGGAAAATCAGCGGGTTGTGATTTTTTATTTAATACATATTTCTAAGGGTATCAAGTATCTCCATTGCAACCTGTTCCTTACTCATGAGTTCCAAGTGCTTTGTGCCAGTTTTGGAAATTAATGTTACCACGTTCGTGTCAGTTCCAAATCCTGCACCTGCTACCTTTAAATTGTTGGCTGCTATTAAGTCAAGGTTCTTCTTAGTCAGCTTTTCCCTTGCATTTTCCTCTAAATTCGAGGTTTCCATTGCAAATCCGCAAAGAAGCTGTCCCTCTCCTTTGTGTTCACCTAAGTATTTCAGAATGTCATCTGTCCGTTCAAGGGCAATATTAAGGTCATCGTCCTTTTTCTTAATCTTTTCATCCGAAACTGCCGCCGGACGGTAATCCGCCACTGCCGCTGCCTTTATTATGATATCCTGTTCACCACTTACAGAAGTCACTGCTTCAAACATATCCATAGCGCTCTTTATATTTACAACTTTTACAAACTTAGGCGGCTCAATGTGGGTTTCACCCGAAACCAACGTAACATCTGCACCCCTTAACATTGCCATTCTTGCTATCGCATATCCCATTTTACCCGTAGAATGGTTTGTTATATACCTTACAGGATCTATTGCCTCCTGGGTTGCCCCTGCTGTGACTAGGATTTTCTTCCCTTTTAAGTCTTTCTCTAAGGCTACAGCCCTTAGCACGTGCTCCACTAGGAGGTTTTCATCCGGAAACTTGCCCTTTCCCACGTCCTTACAGGCGAGCATTCCTACGGCTGGCTCTATAATTTCAAAGCCGTATTTTTGAAGAATTTGCATATTATCCTGAGTTATAGGATTTTCATACATTGCCGTGTTCATTGCGGGAGCAATAAGCTTCGGACATTTGCAGGCTAACATTGTCGTGGTCAGCATATCATCAGCTATACCATGGGCGAGCTTTGCCATAACATTCGCCGTTGCAGGAGCAATTATTACGGCAGAGGCTTCCTTTGCAACTGAAATATGCTCAACTTCATATTTGAAATTCCTATCGAAGGTGTCAACAAGGCACTTTCTACCGGTTAGGGTTTCAAAGGTGATTGGATTTATAAAATTTGTGGCATTTTGGGTCATTATTACTTGCACCTGTGCATGCTGCTTCATAAGCAGGCTCGCAAGGTTAGCTGCCTTGTAGGCTGCAATTGAGCTACATACACCCAAGA
>CAYTGS010000222.1:0-2762 GCA_964437435.1 uncultured Roseburia sp. | reverse complement strand
TAACGAGAAATCCGCTGCAATATTTATCCAAAATACTTACAATTATAAATAACAGCAGAATTATATTTGCACTCAAATAACCTGTTTTGCCCTCATGCTTTACACCGTAACAGCCGTCAAAGGGATGCCTCATATAATGGAAACTGTATTTAAGTTTTCCAAGCAACGGCACCCTCTCTGAAAGCTTTTCACGTTCAATCTGATTTTTCCTGCGCCATCTTTTATAAAGGCTTATGGCAACCGCAAGCAGTACGATTGCGAAAACTGTCGGTACAAGGTAATTTCTAATCCATATATTTCGCACTTCCCAATATGCATCCGAATATCCGTCAAATGATTTGGCAAGCTTAAAATATTTAAGCGCCTCTGTATAATTCTCCTCCTGAAGATATGCGTGTCCCATTGCCTGGTTAGCATAGCTAAACATACTGTTCATCTGAAGAACCTTTTCCAACGGCTCCTTGCTCTCCTCATATCTTCCCTTTGAGAAAAGGTAAAGCGCCTCATGCAGGAGGTTTGTAAATTCTGTCGGTTCAAATATATGAATTTGTTTCTTATCAGAATCGAGAAGATAAATCCTATCCTGTGAGTCAACGGCTATCGCCTCAACCTTATTGCATAGACCTATCCTCTGCCGTCCATCATCACGTCCACCAAACATGAACAGCAGCTCGCCCTCCTCATTGTACTCATATATATAACCGTCCGAGTCGGCTACGAGCATATTCTTATAATTACCTGTTGTTACTGCTGCCGGAAGGTCTGCATAATACGGGTCATCATCAAGCATATTGCTTCCTGCAATATTCAGCTTTTTAAGGCTGGCTTCCTTGTCACCCTGTGTAACTGTATAGATAAGCCCCTCCTCATCAATATGGAGGTTGGTGGGTGTTGAGGGTATATTGCTAAGCATCTGTGCCCTCTGGGCATCTGTCAATATAAGCCTCTGTAGCATCTGGAATGGACTTAAGCTTGTATAGTTGGTACCGAAATATCCTAGGAACGAACCTCCCTCAACAGGACTTATCTGTACGATACCGTTCATATTTCCCTCACATATTATGTACATTGTGCCTGATTTATTGGCTACTACCTTTGTAGGCTTAAAATCCATTGTGGAGCCATATATAGGTGAGTCAGGCTTTCCGTATTCGTTAAGCAGATTTCCTTTTGTGTCAAATACAAATACCTTTTTCGCATCCTTATCAGCCACATAAACCTTATTATCCTCTGAAACATACACGCCCGTAGGAGTCTGCAGTGTCCCCTCGCCTATCATGCGAACCTCGTCGCCGTCTATCGTGCTTACCATGATTACGTGCGCTCCGGCATCAGCTATATAAAGGTTTCCGTCATTTCCTATCGCCATATCCTGTGGATTTACAAAGGATGTCTCGCCAACCTTTGTGATAGCCGAAAGGGGATTGTATGCCGACTGTGTTTCAAGCACATATCCGTATCCGTCCACCGTATATGTCTTATATGGAGTTTCCGCAACAGCAGTGGAGCTCAGCACGAGACTAAGTACAAGAACTATCAAAAGCATTGCTTTTATTTTCTTCTTCATAATACCGTTTCCTTTCTATACACACTCACTATTTGATGCCTGAATGAGCCATTGTATTCATAAAGCTCTTTCTAAGTATTAAGAATATTAAAAGGTTAGGTATAAACTGTATAAGTATTCCTGCCGCCTGTATTCCCTGTCCTGCAACGTTGCTGTTGGCATTTGCAAGGGTATTCAGGTAAAAGGCTAATGTTTTCATGCTCTCATCATTTATATAGAAGTTGGAACTTTCGGTATTTACCCATGCCTGCTGGAATGCAAGGATAGCTGTTGTAGCTATTGCCGGCTTTATAAGCGGAATAATTATCTTCCTGTAAATGGTAAAATCCGAAGCCCCGTCCATATAAGCCGCATCAAGCAGTGCGTCGGGTATCTGGTCGATAAACTGCTTTACCAAGAAAAGTCCTACCGGCATTGCAAGCAGCGGTAAAATATGGGCTAAATACGTGTCCTTTAGTCCTAAAGCGTCAATTACAAGGTATCTGGGAATCATAACCGCAACCGATACAAACATAAGCGCAGTATTGTTAATTTCCATCAAGGCATATTTGCCTTTAAATCTAAGCTTTGAAAGTGCAAATGCAGCCATTGTGGAAAACACAATTGACAAAAGTACAACCGAACCGGTTACAACAAGGGAGTTGAACACATACCGACTCATCGGTATGTTGCTGTTAGATGATGCCTTGAATAATTTAACAAAATTATCAAGCGTCGGCTTATGCACTATAATTTGGGGGGGGAACGCAAATAGCTCATCCATGGGCTTAAATGCATGGCACACGATAAACACTATTGGTATTCCCATAAATATTGCAAGGGGCAAAAGCGCCAGTATAATTTTTATTTGGCTTATGTCAAATTTTCTTGGATTAATGTTGCTTCCTTTATATCCAGCCATCTTCTTACCTCCTTTAGTCTTCCTTAAACAATCTTCCAAAGAATTTAGAGAATGCAAATACCATAAGCAGCAATACTACTGAAACCGCTGCCGCATATCCCATTTCATATCTTAGGAAACCGTAATCCTCAATGTGGTTTACAATGAGCTGTCCTGCATAGTTCGGCGTGGGATTTGTTCCCGAAAGCTGCACACCTATTGCACCGTTTTGGAATGCTCCTACTATAGCCATAACCGCACCAAAAAGCATTTGCGGCTTCATTGTGGGAATTGTAATATAAATCATTTCCTGAA
>CAYTGS010000221.1:0-2798 GCA_964437435.1 uncultured Roseburia sp. | reverse complement strand
CAGCCACCTCGCATATTCTGTCACGAATAGCCTTCATAGTATTTATGTCAAATACCGTGTCAACGTCCTGCACTACAACTGCAAGTCTTTCAAGTCCCATACCTGTATCTATGTTCTTCTGTGCAAGCTCTGAATAATTACCCTTTCCGTCACCATCAAACTGGGTAAATACGTTATTCCATACCTCCATAAAACGGTCGCAGTCACAGCCCACCTTACAGTCTGGCTTTCCACAGCCGTACTTAATTCCCCTGTCATAATAAATCTCTGAACATGGTCCGCAAGGTCCTGCGCCATGCTCCCAGAAATTGTCACATTCACCTGTCTCGGGGTCACGATAAAAACGTGTAATCTTCTCTGCTGGTACTCCGATTTCGTTTACCCATATATTAAATGCCTCATCATCCTCACTGTAAATAGAGGGATAAAGCCTCTCAGGGTCAAGCCCAACAACCTTTGTCAAAAACTCCCAGCTCCAAGCAAGGGATTCATGCTTAAAATAATCGCCAAAAGAGAAATTTCCAAGCATTTCAAAAAATGTAAGATGTCTTGCCGTCTTACCTACGTTCTCAATATCTCCTGTTCTAACGCATTTTTGGCAGGTTGTAACACGTCGCCTTGGCGGTATCTCCTGTCCTGTAAAATAAGGCTTTAATGGTGCCATACCTGAGTTTATGATAAGCAGACTGTTATCATTATGAGGCACCAATGAGAAGCTTTTCATTGATAAATGGTCTTTGCTCTCAAAGAATTCAAGGAACATTCTTCTAAGTTCGTTTACTCCATAGTTCTTCACAATAATTCCTCCAACTAAAATTTCACTGTAACTATTCAGAGCAAGCTCGAAAAATCAGAGATTTTCCTTGCTCCGAATAATTACTATTATAATTAAGTAAATATATAATGTCAAATATTTCTAGCCTTCCACCTTGGAAATAAGTATACGGTCGTTGTCAAGCTCCTTGCCTGCTCTCTTTGCAAATTCATTAAGCAAGTCATCCACTGTCATATGCTCACGCTCCTTACCGGAAATGTCTAGGACTATTCTTCCGCTATCCATCATAAGGGTACGATTTCCAAGCTCCAATGCTTGATGCATATTATGTGTTACCATAAGGCATGTTATGTTCCTCTGTGCCACTATCTGTCTTGTAAGCTTTAATACCTTATCAGCCGTTGCAGGGTCAAGGGCTGCCGTATGCTCATCTAAAAGCAATATTTTAGGCGTTACCATTGTAGCCATAAGCAGGGTAAGCGCCTGCCTCTGACCGCCCGATAAGAGTCCCACCGGCTGTTTCATCCTGTCCTCCAATCCCATTTCTAATAGGGAAAGCTGTTCCCTGAACATTTTCTTGTCAGACTGCTTTATTGTACTGAAATATGAGTTTCTCGAAGTGGATGCCCTAAGATATGCAAGCGCCATATTTTCCTCTATTGTCATGTGTGGTGCTGTACCTTTTAAAGGGTCTTGAAAAAGATGCCCTATAACCTTACTCCGTATATATTCCTTTTCGTATGTAATATCCTCGCCGTCAAGCATTATTAATCCCTTGTCTGCAAAAAACGCACCCGTTATTGCATTAAATAAGGTGGACTTTCCAGCTCCGTTACTTCCAACGATTGTTGCAAAATCACCGTTTTTCAATTCAAGGTTTACTGAATTTAAAGCACATTTCTCATTGACTGTCCCGGGGTTAAAGGTCTTGCTGACATTTTTCATTATAAGCATATTTTTGTTTATCATGACCTGTCACCAGCCTTTCCGGTACTTCCTGCAAGATTTTCCTGCGCCATAAGCTCTCTGATATACTGCTCATTTTGAAGTTTTGTTATACGCCTCTGTTTCCAAAAATTGAGCTTATTTTTAAGATAGGGAAAAGCAATTGCAACTGCAACGATAATTGAAGAAACTAGCTTAAGACACTCCGCAGGAACGTTAAGCCTTAAGGCTATTGCAACTATAAATCTGTAAAGGCAGCTTCCTAGAATAACGCCCGCCACCCTTTTAATCATGCTTCCCTTGCCAATAAGTGTTTCTCCAATAATAAGGCTTGCAAGGGCAATTGTCACCATTCCTGTTCCAAGGTTGATATCGCATGATTTCTGGTACTGCGCAAGAAGTCCTCCCGATAATGCAGTGAGCGCATTTGATACACATAAACCAATTGTAATCATCATTGCCGTATTGATACTCGATGCCCTCACCATATCAGGATTGTCTCCCGTTGCCCTTATTGAAAGACCAAGTTTTGTATTTAAGAAAAGCGATACCAGTATTGCTATGACTATAACTATGACTGCTGCCACCGCAAGTTTATACCAACTACCCGGTATTACTGTTTTTGCCCAAGTAAAAACTGAATTGCAGTTAAATAGGTTAAGGTTTGACGCAAATCCCATAACCGCTATGTTAATTGTATATAATCCGGTATTGACTATAATTCCGGCTAAAATTGACTGAATACCCATTTTAGTCTGTAAAAATGCTGTAACAAAGCCTGAGCACACTCCTGCAAGCATTGCCGCAAAAAGTGCAAGCACCGGATGACCAGCAATAGTCACCGATGCACACACTGCACAACCGAGGGTAAAACAGCCGTCGGTGGATAAATCCGCAATATTTAATATTGAAAATGATATAAACAGTGCAAGCGCCACCAACGCATATATAAATCCTAATTCAAGTGCACTCTGCACTATTGATAACGTTATAATGCTACCCATATTACCCTCACTTATTATTACTTATTCAAATTCCTTCGCTGTAACTGTTTCAATAAGCTCTGAACCCATTGACT
>CAYTGS010000220.1:0-2843 GCA_964437435.1 uncultured Roseburia sp. | reverse complement strand
TGTACCCTTGGTGAATTGAGGGACATGCAGGTAAATATGTTCACAACAGTTTACATAGGTAATTCACAGACAAGAAAAATAGGCGAGAAAATGGTAACACCGAGGGGCTATCATATATGAAAAACATTTTAATTTTTTCAGGTACAAGTGAAGGCAGAATACTTGCATCAAAGCTTGCAAAGGCAGGGATAAGCAGTATCGTCTCGGTTGCCACAGAATACGGAAATGAGGTAATGGAAAATTGCATAAAGGAATCTGAATATATATCGGTTCACACAGGACGAATGGATATTAAACAAATGGAAACCTTTATTATTGAAAATAACTGCGGTCTGGTTATTGATGCCACTCACCCGTTTGCTGTGGAGGCTTCTAAAAACATAAAAAAGTCCTGCTTGGATTGTAACGTTCAGATGATACGCTGTTTAAGGGAAAACTCAAACTCGTCTGATGAAAAATCTGTGAAAGAAAATGAGATTTATGTAAGTTCACTTGATGAGGCTGTTGACTATCTGAATACAACAGTCGGGAACATACTTGTCACGACAGGAAGTAAGGAAATTGGTAAAATTGCAGAGAATATTAATGATAAGGACAGGATTTATGCGAGGGTTCTACCAAATACCGAGGCTATAGGATTATGTGAAAAAGCAGGGATAAAAGGTGCTAAAATTTATGCAATGCAGGGACCCTTTGACGAGGAGACTAACAGGCTTATGCTAAGGCTAAGCGGCTCAAAATATCTGCTTACCAAGGAGTCTGGAAATGCCGGAGGCTTTGATGAAAAAATATCTGCCGCAATAAAGGAAAAAGCGATTGCAGTAGTAATAAAAAGACCAAGCGAGCAGGGGCTTTCATTAGAGAAAACTTATGAAAAAATCATTCAGTTCACTGAAGGTAATTTGAAAAGCAATAGAAATAAAATAAAGCTTACCCTTGTTGGAATAGGAATGGGCTCGGGAAAAAGCCAGCTAACAGGAGAGGCAGCAGATGTATGCAGCCATGCAGGGATAATATTTGGCGCAGAGCGGGTTTTGGAGTCGGTGTCTTGGTGCAATGCTAAAAAGGTGGCACTGTACAGCCCTGATAAAATCAAGGAGTATTTAGATAACAGCAATGATGAAGGACTTGAAAATATAGTAGTTGCCTTTTCGGGAGATACAGGATTTTACAGTGGCGCAAAGGCTTTTTTGGAGTATGCAGATACGCAGGCTTTTGAAAGTACTGACATAAAAATCCTGCCGGGGATAACTACAGTACAGTATTTTGCGGCAAAGCTAGGTATACCTTGGCAGGATATGGAGTTATGCAGCATACATGGAAGAAATGCAAATTTAATAGGTAAAATAAAACATGGTAGCAAAAGATTTCAAAGAGTGTTTACTCTTGCCTCGTCTGCTGATGATGTCAAAAAAGTTGCAGAAAGCCTTATTGATTTTGGAATGGGCGATGCTAAGATGTACGTTGCGGTAAACCTTTCATATCCTGACGAAAGGATTTATGTTAAAATGGCATCGGAATTTATTGATTTTGAAGCCAATGGACTGATTGCGTTTATTATAGAAAACACTTGCAAGGATAAAGCGGAAAATATACCATATTTTCATATGCCTGATGATTTTTTTATAAGGTCAAATGCAGCTATGAAAAACGTACCTATGACAAAATCGGAAATTAGGGCTGTATCAGTGGCAAAGCTCATGCTTGAGCCTGACTCGGTTGTTTATGATGTGGGAGCAGGAACAGGCTCGGTTTCGGTGGAGTGCGCAAATATTGCAGTAAACGGACAGGTTTATGCAATAGAGAAAAATCCAGATGCGGTCAGGCTTATTGATTTGAATAAGAAAAAGGCTGTTTGTGAAAATCTTCACGTTATAGAAGGAAAAGCACCTGACGCACTGGAATGTTTACCAGCCCCAACCCACGCATTTATAGGTGGCAGCAGTGGAAATTTGCGACAAATATTAGATATATTGTATTCTAAAAATCCCAAAATCCGCATAGTAATAAATGCGGTGACATTAGAAACCCAAAGTGAAATATTGTCGTATATGAAGGACAAAAATATAGAAAATGCAGAAATCATCACAATCCAGGTATCGAGGAGCGAGAAGTCAGCCACATACCATATGATGAAGGGTGAAAACCCGGTGATGATTGCAACGCTTCAAAGTAATAAAAATTATGAGTAATAAAAATCAGGAGGAATAAAAAAATGGCAGATAAATTAAAGGTATTGATTTTAAATGGAAGTCCAAGAGTTGGGGGAAACACTACAATAGCATTAAAGGAAATGGAGCAGATTTTTACTGAAAATGATGTTGAGGTGGAAAATATTCAGGTAGGAAATAAGGATATCAGGGGATGTATAGCCTGCGGAAGTTGTGCAAATACAGGAAAGTGCGTATTTAATGATTTGGTAAATGATATCGCACCTAAGTTTGAGGCGGCAGACGGACTTGTAATTGCAAGCCCTGTTTATTACGCTTCTGCAAATGCAACGCTTGTGGCACTTCTTGACAGACTTTTCTACAGCACACATTTTGATAAGACAATGAAGGTGGGGGCAAGCGTAGTCTGTGCGAGACGTGGCGGATGTTCAGCAACCTTTGATGAGCTTAATAAATTTTTCACGATATCAGGTATGCCAATCGCTTCAAGCCAGTATTGGAACAGTATACATGGAAGTAAGTCAGGGGAAGCAGAAGAAGATTTGGAAGGGAAACAGATTATGAGGACTTTGGCTCGTAATATGGTATTCCTTATGAAAAGTATAGCTTTAGGTAAGGAACAGTTTGGCTTGCCTTTAAAAGAGGAGTTTCAAAGGACGAATTTCATTAGAT
>CAYTGS010000219.1:0-2863 GCA_964437435.1 uncultured Roseburia sp. | reverse complement strand
GTATATTCAAGAAGCCCTGTCTTGTCTACATATATTTTAGAATTAACTGCACTAGCAAAACTCTCTTTCCCTCTATTTACATAATTACCCATACGTCTGACTTTGCCTCGCTTTCCATTTATATATAATTTCTGTAATTGCTAATTCTAATCAACATAATAAAAGTATCAATGATTTATTATAGCAAATCACAGATACTTTTACTAGTTGAAAATCTAAACTTAACTTTGTCTAAACTTGAATGATAAAAAATATACATTTTCAAACACAATATCCACAAAAAACTTGTGCATCTTGAGGCAGTCCGTAACTTCCGGATGAAATGATATGCCTAATTGGTTTCCATATCTTACGCCTACGATATTTCCGTCAACTGTTGCTATGATATCAACGCCTCTTTCAACCTTTTCAATATATGGTGCCCTTATGAAAGCCATTGGAATTTCGCCAACCCCATTTACATACTGATTTGTATAAAAGCTTCCAAGCTGTCTGCCATAAGCATTTCTCTTTACCGTTACGGGCAATGTACCAAAATATATATTGTCATCATTTGACAAATTATCCGCCAAGAGTATGAGACCTGCACAGGTTCCCAAGACAGGGAGCCCGCTCTCAATTTTTTCCTTCAAGGTATCGAAAATATCAAGCTCCCTTAAGAGTTTTCCCATAACGGTGCTTTCCCCACCAGGCAAAATAAGACCGTCAAACTCTTTCTCCAAATCCTTTTTCTGCCTTATTTCAAAGCTTTCAACTCCAAGCTTTTCAAGCATCTTTTCATGCTCAATAAAAGCCCCCTGCACTGCAAGTACGGCTATTTTTATATTGTTTTTTGCCATTCTTATTTGCCTCGCTCTGCCATTAAAAGCTGTATCTCCTGCTCGTTAATTCCAACCATTGCCTCGCCTAAGTCCTCTGAAAGCTCTGCGAGAAGCTTTGCATCATTATAATTTGTGACTGCTTTCACAATTGCAGAAGCCCTCTTTTGAGGATTACCTGACTTGAAAATTCCCGAACCTACGAATACACCCTCAGCCCCAAGCTGCATCATAAGTGCCGCATCTGCCGGTGTTGCCACTCCCCCTGCTGCAAAATTTACTACCGGTAGCTTTCCATTTTCATGAACATATTTTACAAGGTCATATGGCACCTGTAACTGTTTTGACGCATCATAAAGCTCATCCTCCCTCATTGATGTAAGTCTAGCAATTTCCTGATTCATCTTTCTCATGTGGCGCACCGCCTGAACAACATCTCCGGTTCCCGGTTCGCCCTTTGTCCTTATCATAGAGGCTCCCTCATTGATACGTCTAAGTGCCTCTCCTAAATCTTTAGCACCACAAACAAAAGGAACTTTGAATTTTGTCTTGTCAATGTGATAAACGTCATCTGCCGGTGAAAGCACTTCGCTCTCATCAATATAATCTATTTCAATCGCCTCAAGTATCTGTGCCTCTGCAAAATGTCCGATACGGCACTTTGCCATAACAGGTATCGAAACAGCTTCCTGAATTCCCTTTATCATTTTCGGGTCACTCATTCTTGACACTCCACCTGCTGCCCTTATGTCAGCAGGTATTCTCTCCAATGCCATAACAGCACACGCACCAGCCTCCTGTGCAATTTGCGCCTGCTCCGGTGTAGTTACATCCATGATTACACCGCCCTTTAACATTTGTGCAAGTTCTTTATTAAGTTCATATCTCTCGTTATTCATAGTAAGTCTCCTTAAATTGTATGATTTTTTATGTCTATATTGATAATACGCAAAAACTGACACTTTTAAAAGTGTCAGTTTTAATAATTTTTACATGTACAGTTATTCTATATTAATAACTTTTAAGGTACATCAATATACTCATTTTCATACCATGAAAGGATTGTTCCATCTTCTGAATAGTAATCAGTTCCTTTTATAATATTCCCATTATCATCAACTTCAACATCAAATACTACCTTCATCTGACCATTATCATCAGACCTTAATGTTTTGATTTCATTACCGTGTTCATCATACTCATGTTCATATATGTTATTAACCTCACCATTAGCGTCATATACTGTTTCTTTTGTTATATTTCCATATAAATCATATTCATTCTCAGCACTGTAATCAATAGTACCATCACTGTTATAGCTTATTGCCTTTATCTTATTTCCATATGAATCATATTCGTACTCCATATTATATAAAACATTATCGTCTGTATCCAAAGTATTAGCTTTAATCATGTTGCCGTCTGTATCATTTTCGTATTTATCTTTTCCAAATAAATTGCCGTCGCCATCATATTGGTATGTTGCAATTAAATATCCATTATCATCATATTCATTCTCAACTGTCATACCCAACTCCATGCCTGGATACCAGATTATATGTTTAATCAGATTACCGTGTTCATCATACTCGTTTTCTTCCATTGAGTCCTTTGTGCCGTCAGACGTATAACTTGTTGATGTTAAAAGATTAAAATCACTGTCATACTCATAATCTGTTATATAGCTTTCTTTTCCTGCCTCATAATAAATCTGCCTTGTACGCATACCTGAACTGTACTCATCTGTGGAATCCTTTACACCTTCGGAGTCGTAATGATTTTTTCTTAAAAGCATGCCAGCAGTGTCATACTCGTATTCATAATATCCTGATACATTGCCATCCTCATCATAATATGTGGTCTTTGATAAGAGACTTTTTGTTTCTTCCTGTGTTGTAGTGGATGTAGTCTCTGAAATCTCTGTAGCTTCATTTGATGATATATTTTCATTACTTCCACAAGCGGTAAGGCACAATGTAAAGATAATACATAATGCTAAAATCGTGTTCTTCATGGTTTCAATCCTCCTATTTTGTTCTATAAGC
>CAYTGS010000218.1:0-2872 GCA_964437435.1 uncultured Roseburia sp. | reverse complement strand
TCTTCAGGTAAAACTGCGGGACCTGCTGAAAAGTTGTACACTCTAGACACTTTCTAACTCCTCCTGATTTTTTTATTTTTTAAATATATACAAAACACTGACTCAAAATCAATGTTTGCAAACAATATCAACTACTGGCGCTTACTCAAGTCGTCAGCATCAAATGCATCCTTGATAGGTGCTCCGGCAGGTACCATAGGAAATACCTTGTCATCCTCCTCAATAATGCACTCAATAACGACAGGCTTCTTAAGGGAAATAGCCTTCTCGAGGGCAGGGGCAACCTCCTCACGTTTTGTCACACGCATTGCCTCACAGCCAAGCCCCTCTGAAACCTTGCAGAAGTCAACCTTGTCCGTAAGTATAGTCTGTGAATATCTCTTGTCATAAAAGAGTGTCTGCCACTGTCTAACCATACCAAGGACATGATTATTAATAATAATCTGTATTATAGGAATATTATAACGGCTGGCTGTTGCAAGTTCGTTCATATTCATTCTAAAACATCCGTCACCTGCAATATTTACACATATTTTATCAGGTCTTCCGACCTTTGCACCGATACATGCACCCAAACCGTAGCCCATTGTTCCAAGACCGCCCGATGAAAGGAATGTGCGTGGCTCAGTATATTTGTAAAACTGTGCCGCCCACATCTGATGCTGTCCCACATCAGTTGACACAATAGCTTTACCCTCTGTAACCCTGTCAAGCTCCTCAATTATATATGGACATGTAAGCTTATCCGACTCATATTTTAAAGGATATTTAGCCTTAAGCTCCTTTATAGTACCAAGCCACTCATCATGATTTTGTTGTGTGAGTTTACTGTTAATCTCCTTTAATACAGTCTTCAAATCACCGATAATTGAAGCGTCAGTCTTAATATTCTTATTAATTTCAGCCGCATCAATATCAATATGCAAAATCTTTGCATTCTCAGCAAACTTTTTAGGATTTCCCGTTACCCTGTCAGTAAAACGTGCTCCGAGGGCAATAAGTAAATCACACTGGCTTACACCGAGATTTGATGTTTTTGTTCCGTGCATTCCAATCATTCCAGTGTAAAGCTCATTATATCCGTCAAATGCTCCCTTCGCCATAAGAGTGTCGCATACAGGAGCCTGTAATTTTTCAGCAAACTCCCTGACTTCTCTTGATGCACCCGAGATAATCGCACCACCGCCTAGATAAATATATGGCTTTTTGGAATTTCTTATGAGTTCAAGTGCTACATCTATATCTTTCTCAGTATATGAGTTTTTAATTTCAGGTGCATCCGGTTTTTTAGGTGTGAACTCACATTTATTAGCCGTCACATCCTTTGTAATATCAACAAGCACAGGTCCCGGTCTGCCCGACTTTGCAATACGAAACGCCTTTCTAAGTGTATCTGCAAGCTCATTGACATCCTTAACAATATATCCATGCTTCGTGATAGGCATCGTCACACCCGCAATATCAACCTCCTGAAAAGAATCCTTTCCAAGCAATGGAAGATTAACATTTGCAGTAATTGCAACCATTGGAACCGAATCCATATATGCCGTTGCAATACCTGTTACAAGGTTAGTTGCCCCTGGTCCACTTGTTGCAAGGCAAACACCCACTTTTCCGGTTGCCCTTGCATAACCGTCAGCCGCATGTGAAGCACCCTGCTCATGCGATGTTAAAATATGTGTAATTTCATCGCTGTGCTTATATAACTCATCATAAATATTTAAAATACTTCCTCCAGGATAACCAAAAACTGTATCAACTCCCTGCTCCTTTAAACATTCAATAACAATCTCTGAACCTGTCAACTGCATGTCTGAACTCTCCTTTATAGTTACAATATTTTAGTGTTTAGGTATTTCAAGAATGGCTCCCCTGTTGCCGCTTGTTACCATTTCACGATATCTAGCAAGATATCCTGTTGTAACCTTTGGCTCCCTTGGCTGCCATTTAGCACGTCTGTTTTCAAGCTCCTCATCAGAAACTTTAACGTTTAATGTACACTCTGGAATGTTGATAGAAATAATGTCTCCTTCTTCAACTAATGCGATTGGTCCGCCTACTGCTGCTTCTGGTGAAACGTGTCCGATAGATGCACCTCTTGACGCTCCTGAGAAACGTCCGTCAGTTATAAGGGCAACGCTTGAGCCAAGCCCCATTCCTGCAATTGCCGACGTGGGATTTAACATTTCCCTCATACCAGGACCGCCCTTAGGTCCCTCATATCTTATAACAACAACATCTCCCGCAACAATCTTACCGCCCTTAATGGCTGAAATTGCATCCTCCTCGCACTCAAATACTCGTGCAGGGCCTTCGTGCACAAGCATTTCCTCTGCCACTGCCGAACGCTTTACAACACTTCCATCAGGTGCAAGATTTCCCTTTAATACAGCAAGACCGCCTGTAGTGCTGTAAGGATTATCAAGAGGTCTGATAACCTCTGTATTTTTATTCTTAACGCCCTTGATGTTCTCGCCGATTGTCTTTCCTGTCACAGTCATGCAGTCCTCATTCAAAAGTCCAAGCTCCGAAAGCTCATTCATAACCGCATAAACTCCGCCCGCCTCGTTTAAATCCTCCATGTAGGTAGGACCTGCCGGTGCCAGGTGGCAAAGATTAGGTGTCTTTGTACTAATTTCATTTGCATATGATATATCAAAATCAAATCCAATTTCATGTGCAATTGCAGGAAGATGAAGCATTGAGTTTGTAGAGCAGCCAAGCGCCATATCTACTGTAAGGGCATTGATAATAGCCTCTTTTGTGATAATATCACGAGGACGGATATTTTTGTTAAGCATATCCATTACAGCCATTCCTGCGTGCTTTGCAAGCTTTATTCTCTCCGAATAAACGGCTGGAATAGTACCAT
>CAYTGS010000217.1:0-2889 GCA_964437435.1 uncultured Roseburia sp. | reverse complement strand
GAATAATTTTTTCTTGTCAAAGAATGTGAATTGCTAATCATTTATTGCTATTTTTTCACGTTGGCACAATATAAATATGGCAAATGAGACCATTTAATCCCATTTGCCATATTTACTCTAAAGATTTATTCTTGGCAGATTCCAACGGTAGTGTGCTGCAAGGTAACGTATTAAAAGTATTACCGCACATGACACAAGCATTGATGGCACTGCTCCAAAAGCCCTGTGCATATATACACAGACTATCGCTCCGACAATTGATGCGCAGGCGTAGATATGCTTTACAAATATATAAGGTGGTACTCCTGCCATCATGTCACGAATAAGCCCTCCACCTACTCCGGTAATTGTTCCAACGAAAACAAGCAGGAACGTATTTTCAAGATAGCCTTGCTGTATTCCGGTATTTATGCCTACAACCGTAAAAATTCCAAGTCCTATGGAATCCATTACAAGCATTATCCGGTCATATAGGACCCCAAAGCTACCTTCCATTATTTCCTTTTGAATATGCTCACGCTTAATATATATGATTAAAAAGGCTATACAAGAGGTGATTGTCGCAACAAGGGCATAGCTTGGATGTCGGAATACGTTAGGTGGTGTAATACCTAATATCACATCCCTTATCATACCACCACCTACCGCTGTGACAACGCCAAGGACACATACTCCGAATAAATCCATTCTGCGCTCTATGCCAACCAAAGCACCTGATGCGGCAAAGGCTACAGTTCCTATTATTTCCATTATAAATATAATGTCATTTATATCCATGTTGCATGAGTTCCCCTTTTAGTTCTTTATTATGGCTGTTTTATGTCAATTAATTTATACACTTTAACGCCATGTGCTGAAACTTTTGTCTCAATTTTGCCGTCAGTTGTCCGGGACGTGGTTTTGTCCCAAAGCTCATATATATCGTATGTTTTATTTACATCAAGCTCCTCATCAATTTCCGAAAGGCTTATTGATATTTTATCATCTTTATCGGAAAGATTAAAAAGTCCAATACAAACTGTTTTGTCAGCACTGTTATAGCTTTTCCAGATTGCATGGTTGTCTGTGCGTTCAAGCTGAATACCTTTACAGGTATTGCTCAACATATTTAGTATGTCACTATTAGTTAAAAGAGATAATGTCCAATCATCAAGCTTTGTAAGCTCTGCACCCACCATTAAAGGAGACCTAAACATACACCAAAGCGTCATCATTGTTTTTTGCTCCTCATGGGTAAAATTACAATCCCACTCCCCATTGCCAAAACCACCACCGATTTTTCCAATAGGAAGCATATCACAGTCCGGATAGCAGCCCTCGCTTACGTGGTCTTGCCACATTTCGCAACGCCAAAACATATTTTTAAGCAGCTCCCAATTATCCCAAAAATCATCTGTTATTCGCCACATATTAGCGTATTTGCAGTATTGCCATGCCCTGTCTATGTGGGCTGGTCCGGGTGAGAGGCTCAAAACTATCTCTCTGCCACATTTAATAATTGCCTCGTGGAGCATCCTCGTCTCATGCCAACCCGAAAAATTGTCGCCCCTATACATCCAACTGTCACAGATATCGTCACACTTTATAAAGTCAACACCCCAGTCAGCATACATCTTTATAATTCCGTCATAATATGCCTGTCCTGCCTCTGTGTCCTTTACACCGTACATATCAGGATTCCAACCACATATTGATGAAGCGTCAGCTACTTCATTTGCAGTTACATCTGTACCGATTATAGGGAGGTGTCGCTCCGCTGCCTTTCTGGGTATTCCACGCATTATGTGAATACCAAATTTAAGTCCTTTATCGTGTATATAGTCGGCTAATGGCTTAAAGCCTAATCCATTCTTTGATGACGGAAAACGTTTTGGCGACGGCTGTAATCTACCAAAGTCATCCATCTCCAAATCGCCAAAGGGAATATATTGGTACTCGGCTCTCCTCGTTCCTGCGTCATTTGCGTACCACTGGATATCAACCACAACGTATTTCCAACCATATTCCTTTAAGTGCGCTGCCATGTAATCAGCATTTGCCTTTACTTGTGCTTCGTTTACTGTTGTGTCATAGTAATCGTAGCTGTTCCAACCCATTGGTGGGATTGGAGAAAAAGTGTTTTTATTTAGGATTTTATTCATGGGTATATTGCTCCTTATAATTTATTATTTCAATAATCTAAAAAAGCACCATACGGGAGTCGAACCCGCCTCATTCCTGCTTGGGAAGCAGGTGCCATACCACTAGGCGAATGGTGCAATTAATCACTCTTATGTAAACATTTTTATAATCAAATTATTGCATAGAATTATAAAAACGTCAATAGGTTAAATCTGTGTTTCCTGTTCAAACTCTATTCCATATTTTAATATACATTCCTTTAAATCTGTAAGCTCCCCCGCATCTAGCTTTTCTAATAGTTTTCGTTTATCTTCAGATATACTGTAGCCCTTTGTATTTTTGTATAGATTTTCATAATTAGATACATCCATATTTAATGGCTTAACCTTTGGAAACACTTTGTTTTTCATGAACAGGTATATACGGATACCGCCATAGTCCAAATCGCTCCAATGCTCAAATGTCACTTCATCACTCACCATATCATTATTTAACATTTGTTCTATTTGGCTTAGAAACACCCTTTCTTTTGGCGATAAAAAGCCATGTGTAAATATATATAGTGTTGTTTCATCGTAAACCATATTTTCATAATTTGCCTGATTTTCTATTGTCACTATATGCTTTACATTTTTAAGTGATGTCAGTTTTGCATTGGATATTGATTGGGCGTTTATTATTGTGCCGTATTTAAATTTTGATGTGTCGATATCACCTGCTCCCACATTGTAGATTATGCCACCTTTTAGCTGCAACGTTTGTGAATAC
>CAYTGS010000216.1:0-2920 GCA_964437435.1 uncultured Roseburia sp. | reverse complement strand
TCGAATCAATGACTTCAACATTGTCCTTGTTTGCGTCAGCATAAGCAAGCGTCTCTAAAATTTCTTCATCTGAAATAAATTCATCTGCTTTTAATGATTTTGGGTTGTACATAAAATCTTCTCCTTTTCTTTTTGGTCAGGGTTTATTTCCCCTTTCCAATTAGTATTGTTAGTACTGCTATATATGTTATCCACGGAAATCTCCACGGTCAACAACTACCTGATATCCAATGCCCTCCATACGTCTCTGCATACAGAAGCGGCACTCTGCCGCCTCATCACCCGTACATATTTTATTGTCATAAAGCATATATTTGTCTCTGACATTTACAGGAGATAAGTTTGGCATTACAACATTTGCCCCAGCCTGTATTCCTTTCTCACGTCCAAGTGGGTGGATTGTACCAAGAGCCGTGGTTGCCGGCAAAAGCACGTGGGGGTGGATTAGCCTTATTATTGATAAAAGCCTTAAGGTTTCATCCATTGTACCCGGTTTTTCATTTCCAAAGGGCGTGTCATGCTGCGGTATAAATGGACCTATTCCTACCATGTGGGGCTGTAATTTTCTTATGAATTGGAGGTCATCATACAAGCTTTCCACTGTCTGATATGGCGAACCCACCATAAATCCGCACCCCACCTGATAACCTATCTCCTTTAGGTCATAAAGACATCTTATTCTGTTTTCAAATGACATTTCCTTGGGGTGGATTTTTTCATAATGTGCCTTGTTTGCAGTTTCATGCCGCAACAGATACCTGTCTGCGCCCGCACTAAAATATTCCTGATAGCTTTCCCTTGATTTCTCACCAATTGAAAGGGTAATAGCACAGTCAGGGTAGCCTTCCTTTATTTCAGATACTATTTTACATATACGCTCATCAGTAAAATATGCGTCCTCACCGCCTTGCAATACAAAGGTTCTAAACCCCAGCTCATAGCCTGCTTTACAACATTCCAATATCTGCTCGTCGGTGAGCCTATAGCGGTCAGCGTTTTTATTACTTCTTCGTATTCCGCAGTAAATACAATCATTTTTACAATAATTTGTGAATTCGATAAGACCTCTTATATAGACTTTGTTTCCATAGATTTCATTGGAGGCTTTCTGGGCTGCGCTTCTTAAACATTCCAATGTTTCCTGATTTTGGGTTGACAAAAGAATGTCAAGCTGCTCCAATGTTATATTTTTAGATATTTTTATTTCGTCAATTATGTTTTGTTCTTTATTCATATTTTCTCCATACATCAAGTTTAGTTATACTTTGCTTTTTGTAGGTCTTTTGTTTTTAATGCTGTGAGTAAACTGTCTTAACTCCTATCCCATCGAGTCGCCCGATTTTGCCGGACAGGGCATTTATAACATCTTGGGGTGCGTCCATTGCTACACTTATTATGTTTACATTTTTCTTGTGGTAAGGTATTCCCATACGCCCTACTATGTAGCTTCCGTATTCATGCAAAAGAGAGTTTAGCTGTTCCACCGAATCCGAATTTTCTACGATTATTCCTATAAGTGCTATCCTTGTTTCCATTTATTCATTATTCCCTTATATGTTTAAAGCTGCACTGATTATTACTCTTATATTATTATATTGCTTAATGATATTATAGTCAACCTTTGGAATATAATATCAGATGCAGACATTGCTTATATTCGTTCCACTATGTTTTGATAACAGTCCTCTATGAGCGATATAATTATACATAAATAAATAGGTGTAAAAATACAAAAATCCGCATTTAAATTTATCAAATATCCGTACCATGGGACAGAAAATATAACCGCCAAAATTATTAAATACTTAAATTTCCCTTGTTTATCAGAATCATCAAGCACAAAATAATATACCAATGGTATAACCATATATACTGCTACATACCTATAACTATTGGATACAAAAGTCGTAAGTATAGATGATAAATAAAATATAGCTTTCCAATTATCACTAGTTTTAAAAAAGGCTATTATCAATATTACTAAATATACAATTTCTATAACCGACAAAATTTGGAGATTAAGCATATTATCAACTTTTAATTCACATGCTAATGAATATAAATAATTTTTTATCGAAGTCCAGCGGTAACCATATGTCATACCAAAACTAAATATAACCTTGGCATATGCCAATAATCCCTTTATCCCACCAGTGAACAAAAATGGAACAAAAAAAATTATCAAACCATATACAACTAAGCGACACACTTCTTTCCATCTTTTTTCTCTAACATATATAAGACCCAAAATAGCCGGATATATCTTTAGACCTGTCGCAACTGCTATTAAAATCATTGCCAACTCTCTTTTCACTTTATTATCCGAATCTTTCCAATTTACAGATAATAAAATGCACATCATTGCAATTATGACAATATTTCCCCTTTCCAAAGCACCATCCAACACAAATGGCGATAAGATTATTGATACAAACAACAATCTTTTATGGCTACATATATATTTTTGCCCCCCCCCAAACATTCTTCAATAATCCAATAAAGAAGCAAACAAACAATCATAAAATTAAAAAAGAAAATCAAAAGATTATTATTCCCTTGTGCCTGTTTCCAACATTCTAAACTAATATTGTCAAAATCTATCGGATTCAACAAATAAAGCACATGAAAAAAAATATATGCAAATGGTGGAAATGGTGCATCACTTGTATTAAAATAAATATTTTTCAAATCAGAGGCATATACAATTTGGCGAAAATAATCAGAAAATTGCCAATTATAGTTTTCCTGCATAACCAACCATAACAAGCTGCGACCTTGTGTTCTGAAAGTGATTATCGTAAAAATCACAAATGCCAACAATGTTACACCTATAAATATCTTAATATATTCATTTTTATAATTTTTCATACTTGTCTCTCCTAAAATGTATATATTTTATAACAATAGTTAGTTAAAACAT
>CAYTGS010000215.1:0-2922 GCA_964437435.1 uncultured Roseburia sp. | reverse complement strand
TAGGTGTAGAAAGTCTTAACATAATCTCACCCATAGTAACTACTTTTTTTGCCATCACTAAAATCCTCCATTATAATTCAATGTTTATTATTTATGTAACGCACTGTTTCAGTTTCCCTTACAGTGTTACACCCTGCTTGAAGATAGCCATGTCATGAAATCCTGCGATTTCACTCTTTACCTCCTTACCGGAAGCTACCGCTACTACTTCATCAAATAATCTTTGTCCTGCCACATCTAAATCCTCGCCCTCTGCAACCACGCCGGCATTGAAATCAATCCAATTGTCTTTCTTACCTGCAAGTCTTGAGTTGCTTGAAATCTTCATGGTAGGTACAGGACAGGCAAATGGTGTTCCTCGCCCTGTTGTAAAAAGTACAATATGTGCTCCGCTTGCCGCAAGGGCTGTAGAAGCCACCAAATCATTTCCAGGCGCACTGAGAAGGTTAAGTCCCGGAGTGCTTACACTCTCGCCATATGCCAAAACACCCTTAACAATTGCACTTCCTGATTTTTGTGTACATCCAAGGGATTTATCCTCAAGTGTAGAGATACCGCCCTTTTTGTTACCCGGTGACGGGTTTTCATATATAGTTTGATTATGGCTCTTGAAATAATTCTTAAAGTCATTAATCAAATTAACCGTTTTATTGAACAGCTCCTCATTTGCGCAACGATTCATAAGGATTGTCTCTGCGCCGAACATCTCCGGAACCTCTGTAAGGATTGTCGTACCTTTTTTGCTGATAAGTATATCTGAGAAACGTCCCACCGTGGGGTTGGCTGTAATTCCTGAAAATCCATCGCTACCACCGCACTTCATACCTATTACAAGCTTTGAAACGCTTATAGGCTCACGTTTGAACTGTGAAGCGTACTGGGCAAGACCTTTGACAATTTCAACACCCTCCGCTATCTCGTCATCACTTTCCTGTGCCACAAGGAATTTAACCCTGTCATTGTCGATATCTCCCATATAACCCTTTAATACATCAATGTTACTGTTCTCACAGCCTAGTCCAAGCACAAGCACACCGCCTGCGTTTGGGTGGTTTATAAGGTTAGCTAAAATCTGTCTTGTATGCTCCTGGTCGTCACCCATCTGTGAACATCCGTAAGGATGTGGAAATGCGCATATTGCCTCAACATTTTCCCTCACAAAGCCCTTAGATAGCTCGGCAATCTTGCTTGCAACGTTGTTGACACAGCCTACTGTAGGTATAATCCAAATTTCGTTTCTTACGCCCACCTTGCCGTTCTTACGGTTGTAACCCATAAATGTAACGTCCTCTGTGGTTTTCTCATCAACAAGGTTTGGCTCATAATTATAATCAAGCAAATCCCCAAGCCCTGTCTTTAGGTTGTGGGTATGAATCCACTCCCCCTTTTTGACAAAAGCCGTGGTATTTCCTATTCTAAAGCCATACTTGATA
Organism: uncultured Roseburia sp.; assembly: GCA_964437435.1. Lineage (GTDB taxonomy): Bacteria > Bacillota > Clostridia > Lachnospirales > Lachnospiraceae > COE1. The sequence continues at coordinate 1,489 of CAYTGS010000215.1, read as the reverse complement.
ACAGGAGTCCCTTCATCCAAATCGGCTAAAGCAAACTTATGTCCGGCGGGAATTTCCATGGTAGTCGTTACCTCGGTTGCGCCGACTGTGACAGTGGTGTTCTCGGGAATAACCTCCAAAGCCACTGCTACATTGTCATTCTCATTTATTTTAATAAAATTTGCCATATGTATTATTTTCCTTTATAGTTAGAAATTCTTTTATTAGAAGTTCTTTTCAATAGCCTTTCTCATACCAAGATTTCTGATATCATCAAGGTAAGAAACAACGGCTGCCTCAAGACCTGAAACCAAAGTTAAGTCCTGACCATGGAAATTAACATTGCTAAGATAAGCATGTACAAACTCTGCCGTAGCCTTACCACTGTTAGCTGCGAAAAATTCAAGCACTGCCATATCGTCCATGATATTGTACTCCTGACCATCCCTGTGTCCGATAAGGGCTTTCTCACGAATTTCGCTGCCAGTGTAGAATGCCATAAGGGCTGCTATAGAGAATGTAAGGTGCTTTGGAAGCTCTCCCTTTCTCTCCACATAGCCGAGCAATGAAGGCATACATCTTGCCCTCCACTTAGATACTGAGTTAAGGGAAATCGAAAGCAATGCGTGCTTAATATATGGATTTTTAAACCTTCCGTCAACAGCCTCTGCAAAATCAAGCAAATCCTGCTTTGGCAAATCAAGTGTAGGAATAACCTCGTCATAAATTGTCTTATGCATAAAATCGCCGATAATCTCGTCTTCCATAGACTCCCTTACATAGTCATTGCCTGCAAGGTAAGACGCAAGCACAAAGGATGTATGCGCACCGTTTAAAATACGGACTTTTCTCTGCTTATACGGATGATGATCCTCTGTGAAAATAACAGGAAGTCCTGCATCAGGAAGTGGAAACTCCTTGCTGATATCCTTTGAACTTTCAATAACCCAAAGTCCGAAAGGCTCTGCCGTAACAACGATATTGTCCTGATATCCGAATTCTTTCCAAAGCTCCTCAGCATCATCCCTAGGATAACCTGTAACGATACGGTCTACCAATGTCTGTGTGAACACGCACGCATCATCAAGCCACTTTAAGAAGCCTTCTTCAAGATTCCAAAGTTTAGCAAACTTAACTACACACTCCTTTAAGTGAAGTCCATTATCATCAATAAGCTCAACAGGAAGCATTACAAGCCCCTTGTCTGCTGCACCGTTAAAATGCTTATATCTTGTGTAAAGGAACTTGCAAAGCTTTCCAGGATATGTCTTAGGCGGTTCAGCCTCGAACTTGTCCGTGTCATCAAACACAATACCAGCCTCTGTTGTGTTTGACACAATATATCTAAGGGAATCTAACTTGGCATAATCATTGTACTTAGCATACTCTTTATAAGCATCTACAGCGTCTGCCACACTCGTCACAACTCTCTTGATAACCTTTGGCTCGCCATCGACTATACCTCTTAAGCATACCGTATACTGGCAGTCCTGCGCATGAAACATATCAA
>CAYTGS010000214.1:0-2953 GCA_964437435.1 uncultured Roseburia sp. | reverse complement strand
AGGAGAAAGAAAAATGGTTTATGATTGCTTTCAATTCTTCAATGAATTGGATATATTAAAAATCAGGCTTAATGTCCTTAGCCCCGTGGTTGATAGATTTGTGATAAGCGAGGCGACAGAAACATTTTCCGGTCTTAAGAAGCCCTTGTATTATGAGGAAAACAAGGAAATGTTTGCAGAATTTTCGGACAGGATAATACACGTGGTGGTTGATGATACGCCAGAGGGCGATACCCATGAGCGTGACACATTCCAAAAAAACGCTGTTACTAGAGGTCTTAGGGACTGTACGGATGAGGATATAATAATATTCAGCGATTTGGATGAAATTCCAAATCCTGATAAAATAAAGGAAATCATAAATAATGATTTCAAACAGGATAAAATATATCACTTTGCACAACGGCTGTTTTACTGTTACCTGAATATGGAGGAGGTTTCTGGAAATCTCCTGTCATATGCCGGTGAATTTGATGGCGTGGAGCGCAAAAAGTGGATAGGTACAAAGCTGTTAAGTTATAAGCTTTTAAGGGAGCAAAATCTACTGTTGGGGGAGCTTAGGTTTCCGGAGAGAAAGGAAATAGGAATACGTGTCGATGACGGAGGCTGGCACTTTGGATATATGGGCGGACATGGCGAAAAGGATATAAAAAAGCGAGTTCAGGAAAAAGTTGTTTCAGCAGCTCACCAGGAGTACAATTCAAAGCACGTATTGTCAAATGTAACCGACCAGATAAAGGACGGTAAGGATATATTTGGAAGAAATGCAAAGTTTGTAAGGTGTGAGATAGATGACAGCTATCCCGAATATATAAGGACACATCAAGACGAACTTTCATTCCTTATAATGCAGCCGGAAAAGCCTCTTGTAAAAGCACTCAGGCAGACAAGGGCTGTCCTCAAAAATGCAGGTTATCAGTGTGTTGTTTCGTGTAAGAGGGCTGTGAAAAAATTAATTGGACGGTGATAAAATGCCAAAGGTTTCAATCTGTATTCCATGCTATAATAATGCGGACGAGGTTGACAGGCTTCTCAATTCAATATTGGAGCAATCATATACTGATTATGAGGTAAATATATCTGATGACTCAACTAATGATGATACAGCATTTATAGTTGACAAATACAGATATAAGATAAAAAGTCTTAACTATATCCATAATGGGAAGCCCTACGGTCATATTTATAACTGGAACGTTGCAATTAAAATGGCGACAGGGGAATATATTAAGATAATGTTCAGCGACGATTGGTTTACTGACAAGGACAGCCTTGGAATTATGGCAGGACTTCTTGATGATAATTCCGATGCCGTGTTTGGATTTAGCGGAAGCCGTCAGGTAATGCTTGATGGTCAAAATATTGAGAATATGCAGCATGTGACAAGTGAACATAATAGGACAAGCTATGACAGATACGCCCCAGATGTCTATATAGATAGGCTTAGGGAAGATTACAGGTATCTATTCCAAAGTAACCAAATTGGAGCACCTAGCGCCACCATATACAGGCGTGGAGATGTGCTGACATTGTTTGATGAAAAGAGCAATTGGGCTTCGGACATGTTTCTCTATTTTGATTTGTTTACTAATTCCCATGATAAAGGGAAAGCCTTTGCATATACCACAAAGCCACTTATATCTATAGGTGTGCATGAAAATCAGTATACGGAAACATTTTCTGAAAAAGATATGAGAATTTATAACGATTACAGATATATGTATACGAAATATAATCTTAAAGAGAGCAGGGAATGTAGGAAATATTTCATGAGCGAATTTATTGTGAAATATAATAAGGGATATATAGAAGCAAAATCCCTCGGAATAGATATATTATTATTCGTAGGAAAATATATAGAGGGATTTGCCCAAAGCGTCAGGTGTTTTATAAGCTGTAGGTTAAATGGGAGAAAACATTAAATGGAAATAAATTTAAGAAAAACAGGAATGATATGCTTCTGGATAGCCTTTATTATAGAGCTTGTAGTTGTTATAATAGATAAAAGCGCATATACAAATCCCTATGAAGGCTGGATTTTTAGGATAACGTTTTTGATGTTTTGTGTAAAGGCTGCCACCACCAGGTATAATGTCAGGGAGATTTTTATAATAGGAATATGCGGTATTGTGGCGGTGTTGTCATATTTTGTCAACGGCAGGGATGAGACTGTAAGGGCATTTATATTTGTAGTGGCGTGCAAGGATGTTGACATTAGAAAAATGCTTAAAACAACCCTTGCAGTGACGGCGGTGGGAGCAGTAGTTTTATTTATTCTTTCTGCAACCGGAATATTTGGTGTATTTGCCCGTACCGCTGATTACGGCAGGGGTGGAATAGAAACCAGGTATTGTTTTGGAATGGGGCATCCAAACGCATTTCAGGTAATGCTCCTCATGATGACAAGCCTTGTATTATATCTGTATTCAGAAAAAATGAAAATATACCACTTTGTATTGATTATAGCGGTTAATGTTGTCTCATATTTGTTCACAGACTCTAATACAGGAATATTGGTGACTGTTGCAATGGTTGTGGCAATCATGGCTTTAAAGTATATTAAAGCGCTGCAAAATATGAAATCCATATATGTTTTTGGTTTAATTATATTTGTATCGGCAGTGGCATTTTCAGTGTATGGAGCATATGTCGGAAATACAACTCCTTTTATGTATAAGCTTGATAAGGCTTTAAACGGCAGATTTCAATATGCATATTATGTTGAAAATGCCCGCTTGGAGAACTGGAAGCTTTTTGCAATAGCCGGAAATGAGGAATTTTTTGACCAGGGATTTATAAGGCTTGTTTACTGGTATGGAATTATTCCGGGAATTATGTATGTGGCTGCTAACATCTACCTGATATGGCAGTCATACAAAAATAAGGATTATTGTCTATTGGTCATTGTGGTGGCATATTCAGTGTTGACAGTTATGGAGGCACATTTGATTTC
>CAYTGS010000213.1:0-2964 GCA_964437435.1 uncultured Roseburia sp. | reverse complement strand
GTGCTACGTCTACAGGAGCTTGTGGGTAAAGTGGTCGACAAGGGCGTTTCCGTTGAAGCACAGGAAAAAAGGAATAAGGCTTCAATGGAGGCCGCCGTCTCGTCAAAACGCAAAGAATATAAGCAACGCAAAATTTCCGCATCGGCTGCAATGAAATATTACAAGTCGGTCAGCAAGATTAACAATATTGATCCGCAGCTTTTAGATAGGAAGAAATGAGGAGTATATGAGATTTAGCCTATGTATGATTGTCAGAAATGAGGAGGAGACGTTATCAGCCTGTCTTGAATCCCTTAAGGATGTCATGGACGAGATTATCATAGTAGATACCGGCTCTACCGATAGGACTAAAGATATAGCGGCGTTATATACTCCAGATATTTATAACTTTAATTGGATAGATGATTTTTCTGCAGCGAGAAATTTTGCTTTCTCCAAGGCTACAGGGGATTACATCTATACTGCGGATGCAGATGAAATTTTGGATGCAGATAATAGGAAAAAATTAAAGTTTCTTAAAAGCGCGCTCCTGCCGGAGGTGGAGATTGTCCAGATGATTTATATCACCAAGGACACCCACCATCCGACGGAGAATTTTGAGCGTGATTATAGACCAAAGCTCTTTAAGAGGTTAAGGGAGTTTACCTGGATAGAGCCTATCCATGAGACTGTTAATCTTAATCCCGTTGTCTATGACAGCGATATAGAGATTATACATTGTCCACATGGAAGCCATGTCGGCAGGGATTTGAAACTCTTTGAGAAGGCAATATCTCAGAGTGAGGAAGGTTTCCTCTCAGACAGGCTTAACATGATGTATATACGGGAGCTGTACAAGGCGGGAGAGCTTTCGGATTTGGAGAGTGCCGAGAGTTATATGGAGTCCCTTCTTGTCAAGAAAGCATCTTATGAAGATTTGGTAATCTGTAGGCAGATAGTGGCGTTATTAATGAGGATTTACAGGTTAAAGGGTGACTTTGTATCGCTCTTAAAGCTTTGTCTTAGACCTGAGGCGGCTGTGGCGAATGCGGAGATGTGCATGGAGCTAGGCCATTTCTTTATGGATAACGGCGACTATGAGGAGGCTGCAAAGTGGTTTTACCAGGCTACATATGAGGCGGAGAGTGAGATTGACGTTAATAGCAGCGGAGAGGCTGCAAGGGAGTGGTATATAAAAGCGAAACAGCGGTTGTAAGCCGCTGTTTTTATATGTATATATTTATCAACATCCCAGAATATATACTTGTGACATAAGGGTTTGGGTATGTGGTCATCATATTTGAATATGAACACATACGTCTATCTATATATTCCATTGGATTAATTGCTATCGAATCTAGCTTTTTGAGCATATTTACTCCCAAGGCTTTTAGGGCGGTTGTATCTGCTGTGCCGTTTATTATGTCGTTATTTGGAGTATAGCTCATTGTAGAGTCGGCGTTTACTGATATTCCGTATTGTGACAGGCTGCTCTTATTGTTTTTTAGGAACTTCTTCATATCATTTTTTAGAATATCGCAAGTGTAATCGTCACTGCTTGCTTCCTTGATGAAATCATTGTATCCTGTTACAAATGACTCGATAATATTTGAAAGTTTATCTTTGTCCAGATTTAGACCTATATGGGTGTCAGTATCGCTGCTTTCTGGATTTAACGTTATATGGTAAGCACCATGCACCTGGAAGCTGTTTGAATAGGAACTCCCCTGTTTTCCGTTTATGGTATAGGTGGCATTGGTGGCTTCCTTTATAGAGCTGTTAAGTCCTAGATATTCGACAACGCCTTTTGAGTAGCTGGTATTCTCGTCCGTGATATTAAAGCGGCGTTTGCCATTATAGGGCTTGCCTATGGAATTTGAGGTTACTTCTAGGGCGGACATATATCCATTATCTATGACATGAGCATTTACACCTATTTCAGACGAGTTAATAAGCCTTGCAAGCTTTTGTTGCAAAGCTATGTTCGTATCACCCTCGTTAATATTAAATTGCAGCTCATAATGGAACTTGTTTGTCCTCATATCAAAGGAATAGCTGCCTGCCTCCAAGCCAACTTCGTCTTCGGATACTAGGTATCGTCCACTGTTGATTTGTGGCGTGGCAAAGCTCTCCACCTTTATATCAAAGTCCGTAGGGGTGGAGTCAGTTGCATCCTCTGGCACGTATTCGACATTTAAAAGCGAGGTATTATCGCTATAGGCTGTTGTATCGCCTATCGTCTCGATGGATTGTCCAAAGTTTCGTGCACTTTCCTTAATATGAACAGCGTATGCTATAGATTGTGCGGTGGGGTCAGTCATGTAAATGGGCGCAAAACGATTCGTCCACTGTATATTTGTATACACGTCTTTTAGCTCACTCGCATTATGTGTAGCATTGCGTGATTTTTTATTTTTATTTTTACTATTAATTCCATTATTATCTTTGGTGCTATACAAGGTTAGGAATTGTTCATAGATCTGCATATCTGCCCCTCCCTTCTTTTGTAAAAATTATAAAAGGCATAATATACATACTCGATTATATTTAAATAAGGATGATAAGAAAAGTTCGTTCTTATATAATAATTTACCACTTTTACGTGCAAAAAACAATATTTTGGCAGTTAAAAAAACATTAAAAATACATTTATCACCTTGACGATAGAAGTTATGTGTGATATATTAGAAAAGCAAGATATTGAGTGTCTTTTTTTTATGTCTAAAAAATTGACAAGTTTTAATTAGAACTTAAGCGGAGGTGGAAATATGCGTACAAAGATTACTTTAGCTTGTACAGAGTGCAAACAGCGTAACTACAACACTACTAAGGAGAAAAAGACTCATCCTGACAGAATGGAAATCAAGAAGTATTGTAGATTCTGTAAGACTCACACATTGCATAAGGAAACAAAATAATCAATGAATTCACAGGAGGCACAGCATGGCAGATACAGCTAAAAAAGAAGCTAAGAAGAAAACTAGC
>CAYTGS010000212.1:0-2966 GCA_964437435.1 uncultured Roseburia sp. | reverse complement strand
AAGGAGCATACATATATGAATGAAAGTGCAAAAATATGGGAGGAAGATATTATAATCCCGACCTACAAGGTCTATCCAGCGGAAAAAAATCCATTATTTATTGAAAAGAGAGCGTATCAAGGAAGCACTGGAAAGGTTTACCCATTGCCTGTGACAGAAAAAATATCAGACACAAAAGAGGATGTTAGCTATCATGCCATAATGCTGGAAAATAAATATCTCAAGGTTATGGTGCTGCCAGAACTTGGAGGACGTATACAAAGGGCGTATGATAAGACAAACGGATATGATTTTGTATATTACAATCATGTCATAAAACCTGCACTTGTAGGGCTTGCAGGACCTTGGATATCTGGCGGTATAGAGTTTAACTGGCCACAGCATCACCGCCCGTCTACTTTTTCGCCTGTGGATTATGCAGTCCTTGAAAACAATGATGGTTCAGTTACAGTTTGTGTGGGTGAAATTGATAAGATGTATGGGACAAAGGGAATGGCAAAAATATCTCTATATCCAGATAAGGCATATATTGAAATAAAAGGGCAGCTTTATAATCATACAGAACTTCCGCAGACCTTTCTTTGGTGGGCAAATCCAGCGGTGAGCGTAAATGACTATACATATTCTGTATTTCCGCCAGACGTAAATGCTGTGATGGATCATGGAAAACGTGCCGTATCCACTTTCCCTATAGCAACAGGGGAATATTACAAACAGGATTACTCGGCTGGTGTAGATATATCCAGATATAAAAATATAAAGGTGCCGACTTCGTACATGGCGGCAGAATCTAAATTTGATTTTATAGGAAATTATGACGAGTCAGTAAATGCTGGACTTTTGCACATAGCAGACCACCATGTATCTCCAGGAAAGAAACAGTGGACGTGGGGAAATGGAGATTTTGGACGCACATGGGACAACAACCTTACCGATGAAGATGGACCATATATCGAACTTATGACAGGCGTATTTACAGACAACCAGCCTGATTTTACATGGCTAAAGCCTCATGAGGAAAAGAGCTTTGTACAATATTTTATGCCTTATAAGGGTGTGGGAAGGGTTTGCAATGCGACAAAAGAGGCAGTCATAAGCTTTTATAACGGTGATTTAAAAGTGTATGTCACAGGTGATTATAGCGATTTAAAAATTACAATAGAGGATAACGACAAAGTATTTTATAATAAGGAAATAAAGCTTACACCCAAAGATTATTATAGCGATTATGTGGAATACGAGGGCGATTACAATGATTGCCGTATAAAGGTTTTAAGTGGCGATAGGATTATTGCCGAATATAAGGTGTATAGGAAGGAATTAAAGCCAATCCCAAGTCCTGCAAAGCCTATGCTGGCACCTGTTGATATTAAATCAGTGGAAGATTTATGGTTGTCAGGAATGCATTTGGAACAATACCGCCATGCCACATATGAACCAGCAGATTATTATGAGGAAGGTCTAAGACGTGAGCCAGACGATATTCGTATCAATAACAGTTATGGACAGCTTCTTTATAGAAGGGGATTGGTTGAGGAAAGTATCTCGTATTTCAAGAAGGCTATTAATAAGCAGACTTTGAGAAATCCCAATCCTTACTATGGCGAAAGCTATTATAACCTAGGACTTGCGCTTTCAATGATTGGACAAGATGATGAGGCTTATGACGCCTTTTATAAAGCGACATGGAGCATGGAAACCCAGGGGGCAGCTTTTTATCAGCTAGCATCTCTTTTATCTAAAAAGGGTGATTATCAAAAGGCGTTGGAATTTATAGACCATTCGCTTGTAAGGAATTGGCATGACGTTAAGGCAAGAGGACTAAAAATTGCACTACTTAGAAAATTAGGGGTGGAAAACAAGGATTACTTGTTGGAGTGTGAAAAGCTTGATATTTTGTATATGGGTTATGCATATGAGAGGATGATTAAGACAAACGACACCAAATATTTCATAAAAATGATGAGAAATGATGCTTCTAATTTTGAAGAATTGGCACTTGATTATATGAATGCAGGTTTATATGATGATGCGAAAAATATCCTTTTGCTTGCACCAGGTAATAATCCAATGTGTGAATACTACCTTGGATATGCTTGTGAAAAGTCAGGCGAGGGAAAATTGGCAATTGAGCATTATATGAAAGCTGAACAAATGCCATCTGATTATATTTTCCCTAATCGGATTGAGGAGATATTTATATTAAAATCCGCAATAAAAAATCTGGAAAATAATTCTCCAATGGCACATTATTATTTGGGAAATCTATATTATGACAAAAAACAGTATGAACTTGCTGCGTATAATTGGACTACCTGCACACAGCAAAGACCTGATTTTGCAACAGCCTATAGAAATTTAGCCATATATTATTACAATAAGAAATCAGATGGAAGTAAAGCCCTTGAAAATATGGAAAAGGCGTGCAGTTTGGACAGCAAATACCCAAGACATTGGCTTGAATATGACCAGCTTGCAGCAAGGCTTGATATTCCTGATAAAAAGAGGTTTGAATGTATGGAAAGCCATATGGATGAGGTTGTCCAAAGGGATGATTTGTTCTTGCGATATATCACACTTCAAAATAGTTTGGGAATGTACGAAAAGGCATATGAAAACCTCACAAGTAGGACTTTCCACCCTTGGGAAGGGGGAGAGGGAAAAGTTATCAAGCAATATAAATATGCACTTATTAACCTCGCACTAAAAAAGTTAAATGAGAATAAGCCAAAAGAGGCAATAGAATTATTGGAGAAAACTTTATCATATCCTGCTAATTTAGGTGAGGGAAAGCTTCCCGATGTACATGACAATGAGACTTATTATTATATGGGTGAGGCATATAGGATGCTTGGAGACATGGATAAATCAAAGCATTATCTAGAGCTTGCCACAGAGGGGGACGTCACGCCACATAGTGTATTGTATTATAATGACCAGCCATCAGATTACATATATTATCAAGG
>CAYTGS010000211.1:0-2995 GCA_964437435.1 uncultured Roseburia sp. | reverse complement strand
ATGCATAATGGATAACAATAATGAATATTTTGAAAATCGTCCTGTCACTATGAATGAGCATAACAATCTTTTGGAGATTGAGGAGCATATGTATACGCTTCAGGATGTGGAGAAGCCCAATGCATTTAGGAATATGTTTCCCTATGATGAGATACCCAAAATTCCTTTCAATGACAGGGTGGTTCCTCACAATATGCCAAAGGATATATGGATTACGGACACCACCTTCAGGGATGGTCAGCAGTCGAGGGCGCCATACAGCACTGAACAGATTGTGACGATTTATGATTATCTTCATAGGCTTGGCGGTCCTAACGGAATGATTAGACAAAGCGAGTTCTTTTTGTACAGCAAAAAGGACAGGGACGCAGTTTATAAGTGTATGGAGAGGGGCTATGAGTTTCCGGAGGTCACATCTTGGATTAGGGCAAGCAAGGAGGACTTTAAGCTTGTAAAGGAAATCGGGATGAAGCAGACGGGTATCCTCGTAAGCTGTTCCGATTATCATATATTCCTTAAATTAAAGATGACGAGACGGCAGGCTATGGATCATTATTTATCTGTTGTCAAGGAATGTCTTGATGAGGGAATAAGCGTAAGGTGCCACCTTGAGGATATTACAAGGGCGGATATTTACGGTTATGTAGTGCCTTTCTGCCGTGAGCTTATGAAGCTTACCGAACAGTATAAAATACCTATTATTGTACGTGCCTGTGACACTATGGGTTATGGTGTGAACTTCCCCGGTGCGGTTATCCCTAGGAGCGTTCAGGGTATTATTTATGCAATCCATACCCACGCCGGCGTACCCCATGAGTGGATTGAGTGGCACGGACACAATGATTTTTATAAGGCTGTTACAAACTCAACTACAGCGTGGTTATATGGCTGTTCGGGTGTTAACACCTCGCTTTTCGGTATTGGCGAGCGTACAGGAAATACGCCATTGGAGGCTATGGTTTTCGAGTATGCACAGCTTAAGGGTACTTTAAACGGTATGGATACAACGGTTATCACGGAGCTTGCGGAGTATTTTGAGAAAGAGATAGGGTATCATATCCCGTCGAGAACTCCTTTTGTCGGTAAGAATTTTAATGTCACAAGGGCGGGAATACACGCAGACGGTCTTCTCAAAAACGAGGAGATTTACAATATTTTTGATACGGAGAAGTTTCTTAACAGACCTGTACTTTGCGCAGTTTCCAATACCTCGGGGCTTGCCGGAATTGCTCATTGGATTAACACGTATTTCAAGCTTAAGGATGACGAGAAGATTGAAAAGTCGTCGGAGCTTGTGGCGTATGTAAAGACATGGGTTGACGCAGAGTATGAGAGTGGACGAGTTACGGTTTTGACTGATGACGAGCTTCTTACTGTAATAGATGAAGGCTGTAAAACGCTTGGCATTACCCTTAAAAAGTCCGAGTAGTAACGGAAAGGAAGTAAAAATGACGGAATATGATGTTAATCAGGATGCGTCTGACAAATATTCCCTTAGAGGCAGAGTCTTTAGAAAGCTAAGGGAGGATATTTTAAATGGAAGATATCAGGAAAATGACGAGCTTAAGGAGGCGGCTATAGGCGAGGAGCTTGGGGTAAGCCGTACACCTGTAAGGGAGGCATTTAGGCAGTTGGAGCTTGAGGGGCTTATCCGCATTGTCCCAAATAAAGGGGCATACGTCACAGGAATATCATCGGCGGACGTGGCGGATATATATGAGATAAGGTCTCTGTTGGAGGGCTTATGTGCAAAGTGGGCTACTAGGAATATTTCAAAGGAAAAGATTGAGGAGCTTGAGGAAACTATCCTTTTAAGCGAGTTTCATTTGTCAAAGGAGCATTATGACCAGCTTATTGAGCTTGACAACCGTTTCCATATGCAGATGTATGAGGCTTGTGGAAGCAAGATGTTAATCCACCTTTTGAAGGATTTCCACCAATATGTACAGAAGGAAAGACAGCAGACTTTATCGGACAAAAAGCGCAGTGCTGACGCTGTTGCGGAGCATAAGAGCATTATGGAGGCAATCCGTGACGGAAACGAAGAGCTTGCGGAAAAGCTTGCGGATGAGCATATTTGTAATGCGTACAAAAATATGGTAAAATGTGGTATTACAGAGCAGGGAAAATCTGTGATTTTTCGAGCCTGCTCTGACAACAAGTAATAATTATTAGGAGGGCTTTTTAAATGGCAAAAATTCAGATGACTACACCTTTAGTAGAGATGGACGGGGACGAGATGACTCGTATTCTTTGGAAAATGATTAAGGACGAGCTTATTCTCCCATATATTGATTTGAAAACAGAATATTATGACCTTGGGCTTGAATACAGAAATAAGACAAATGACCAGGTGACTGTAGACTCTGCAAACGCCACATTAAAATATGGGGTAGCCGTTAAGTGCGCGACAATCACGCCTAACGCTGCGAGGATGACAGAATATAATTTAAAGGAGATGTGGAAAAGCCCGAACGGTACTATAAGGGCAATGCTTGACGGTACGGTTTTCAGAGCGCCTATTATTGTAAAGGGTATTGAGCCATGCGTTAGAAACTGGGAAAAGCCAATCACGCTTGCAAGACACGCATACGGTGATGTATACAAGAATACTGAAATCAAGGTTCCCGGTGCAGGAAAGGCTGAGCTTGTATTTACAGGCGAGGACGGCACAGAGATAAGGGAACTTATTCATAATTTCACAGACTCAGGAATTATTCAGGGTATACATAATACTGACAAGTCTATCACAAGCTTTGCACATGCATGCTTTAAGTATGCCCTTGATACAAAACAGGATTTGTGGTTTGCTACAAAAGACACTATCTCCAAGAAGTATGACCATAATTTCAAGGATATTTTCCAGGAGATTTATGATGCTGAATATGCAGAGCAGTTCAAGGCGGCTGGTATTGAGTATTTCTACACGCTTATTGATGACGCTGTAGCACGTGTCATGAAAGCAAAGGGCGGATTTATCTGGGCTTGCAAGAAT
>CAYTGS010000210.1:0-2995 GCA_964437435.1 uncultured Roseburia sp. | reverse complement strand
GCCACCTCCTCAAATATCATTGTCTTTGATATCATCTGGTTTGGATTTTGCATTACAAGACCTATCCTTTCGCCCCTCTCCTTTATTGACAATGGCGAAATGTCACTCCCATTTAGATATATTTCTCCGCTGTCAGGCTTTATAAATCCACAAATCAGGTTAGATAAAGTTGTCTTTCCAGCTCCATTTTTCCCGACAATGGCAAGCATCTCTCCCTTTTTAATTGAAAAATTTATATCCGACAAAACAGGCTCACCCTTTTTGTAGGAGAAATTGAGGTTTCTAACATTTAATACTTCCTCTGTTAAATTCACTTCCTCATCATTTACGGTTTTTTCGTGCCATATTCTCACCTTCTCCACATAGGGGGCAAAATTCATTGTTTCAATGTGCCCCGGATGGTCATCCGGATTTATTTCACATCCGGCATACTTTAAGGCTGTAATATATAATGGCTCCCTGATACCATAATCCTCTAACAGGTTAGTTGACAAAAGCTCATCCGTCGTCATATCGCATACTATACGTCCCTCGCCCACAAGCACTACCCTGTCAACATCCCTATATAGGGCATCCTCAATTCTATGCTCTATAATAAGGACTGTTTTATCCTCACGTTTTTTAATACTGTCAATAAGCTCTATTGCACGTTTTCCCGTTGCCGGGTCAAGATTTGCCAAAGGTTCGTCAAAAAGGAGTATGTCAACATCATCAACCATTACTCCTGCCATTGAAACTCTCTGCTTTTGTCCTCCGGACATTTCCGAAGGCGAGTGGTTAAGGAGGCTTGCCACATCCACCATTTTAGCCACTTCATCAACTTTTCTATACATTTCGTCCTGTGCCACACAGGCATTTTCCAATGAGAACGCTATATCCTCTGCAACCGTAAGACCTATAAACTGTCCGTCCGTATCCTGCATAACTGTTCCCACTGATTGTGCCAGTCCGAATATACCAAGCTTTGATACATCATTACCATTTACCGTAAGCGTTCCTGTAACTTCCCCTTTATACGAAAAAGGGACCAATCCGTTTATACAATTGGCAAGTGTTGATTTGCCCGAGCCGGATGGTCCTATTATCAAAACCTTCTCTCCGGGATAAATCCTAAGATTTATATCCCGAAGTGTAGGCTCTGTTTGGGAACGGTATTTGAATGAATAATTTTTAAATTCAATAATCGGTTCCATATTAGTCCTCTTTTTTAAGACTTGATGCCCTTCCGCCAACCTTTGAGTATGCCACACAGAGAAGTGTTCCTAAAATTGCAATAATTATTACATTTGCAACAAATGCCAATGCACCTTGTGCAAATACCTTATTCGCAGGCTCTGCATAAATTACTATGTCAAGAATAGGAGCTACAACTATCCATGAAATTGCATTAGCGACTATCTGTACTGCGTTGAATAATATTATCTGCTTTTCTCCAAATCCGCCATCTTGTATAAGATACTTTTTAGAAAAAAGCCCCACTATTACGCCAAATACTGCCTCTGGGAAAACCCAGCTCCACCAAACGCTTCCATAGAACAATGCATCACCTAATGCATGTCCCAAAAATCCAACCAAAAGTCCTACGACAGGACCAAACACTGCTGACAAAAAGGCCAGAAGTGCTGCACGAACCTGTAACGCTGTGTTTGGAATTACAACAAGGGGTATTTGAATTTCTGTAAGTACAACAAAGAGAGCTGTACCTATACCTGTAGCCACGACCTCTTTAATTCCGATTTTTTTCATTGTGTTTTTCCTCCTTTTAAACAGGCAAATTTATTCACCTTTCTTATACTACTATAATACCCTATAATTTGAATTGTTTCAACAATTATATTAATTCAATCTTTTTAATCCGACATAATGGAATTTATGTTTATTAAATTCAATAATCAGCCTATTTTTAGATAATATAAAACCACTCATCACTCTGTGGCAGTTCCTCAACCTGCATTTCCTTGCCGGATTTATGTTTGAATTTGAGTTCAGGGTTTTTGATGTTTACCCTAGTATCGTCTGGAACTGATGAAGTGATAAATACGTTACCACCTATTACAGAGTTTTTTCCGATTACGGTATCACCGCCAAGGATTGAAGCTCCTGCGTAAATTGTCACGTTGTCCTTTATTGTCGGATGACGCTTCACTGTCCTTAGCTTTGCCACATCCCTTGTGGAGAGTGCTCCGATTGTAACGCCCTGATAAATTTTAACGTTGTCACCGATAATTGCAGTTTCTCCAACTACTATACCTGTACCATGGTCTATGAAAAAGTATTTTCCAATTGTTGCGCCAGGATGTATGTCTATACCTGTAATGCTGTGGGCGTGTTCTGTCATAATTCTAGGAATGAGGGGCACCTTTAAAAGAAACAGTTCATGGGCGAGGCGGTTTACAGTTATCGCATATAGCCCTGGATATGACATTATTATTTCTTCCTTGTATTTAGTGGCGGGGTCTCCGTTAAATGCCGCCTCAACATCAGTCTCAAGGACTTCCCTTACTTTTGGGATACGCTTGAAGAACTCAATTGAAAGCTCTTGGGATTTCTGGGTTATCTCCTCCTCTGGCATTTCCTTATTCTCAAAGCGCAGGGCTAGGGCTATCTGCTTGTTTAGGTGGTACATTATATCCTCTACTACCACTGAAAGCTTATTGTCAAAATTATAAATTTTGTATGCCCTATCACGATAATAGCCTGGATACACTATTTGTAGTAATCCATCCACTATCTCTATTACCTCGTTTTTGTCTGGTTGATTAAAAATGTCAATTTTGTCAACCGCCCTTTCATGGCGGTAATCGTCCAGAATATCAGCTACTATTTCCTTTATCTCATTTTCTATTGCTTTATTCCTATAGACTGAATAATCCATATTGTTATGCCCCTTCCATGTTGTATTTTATGTTGGTGCTATTAATACTAGAACAAATATTTGTATTTAGATATTATTATAATAAAATACAGTGAAGTTGTAAACAAAAACTTCACTGCA
>CAYTGS010000209.1:0-3061 GCA_964437435.1 uncultured Roseburia sp. | reverse complement strand
CAGCACAGGCAGCTATCAACAATAAGTAGGATAGCGCGTCAGGAGACGTACAGAATTGATATAGCATAATGAGAACACCCCTTGAGGAATTTTCCTTAAGGGGTGTTTTTTATAGTTGACTATGTGCATTAAAAATTGGAAGGTTGTTCTTTATTTTTCAGGTGGGATATACTCAATCAAATCGGTCAGGTCGCATTCCAAAGCGTAGCACAGTCTGGATAGGACAGATAGATCAACTCTTTGGATATCGCCTTTCACATATGATTTTAATTGTGTACGTTGCATTTCGGCACGAAATGCAAGCTTGTTTATGCTGATATTCTGCTCTTTCATAATATCAGCGATTTTTAGTTTAATGTGTCCATACTCGACATCTACCATAGCAATCACCTCATACATAAATATTGTAGAATAATAATGATAATATTGACATGAGTACATATATACGGTATGATGATATGAGTAGATATATACTTGGCAAGGAGGTTTTTCATATATGGGATATAACACTAGAGAACTAACACAAGATGGTTACGGAATGTGTTCAAATTGCAGAAAAAAAGTATTTGTAGGTGATTTAGAGATATGTCATGGCTGTGGGAAGTATATATGTAAATCGTGTGCTAAAACCTCGAGAGCAGGAGCTCCAATTAAGGCATGCCCTAGATGCTATGAAAAAGAAAAGTAAATAATTCTAATTTTTGTCGGGATTGAAAAGGGGGGAAGAGATTTTGTTTTTTGATAAGGACACAGATGCTGCAAAGTATATGGGAACCCCAGATAGAGTAAGTGGTAATGGGAAATTAGGTGGTTTTGATAATAAACATGACGGTACAACGACATGGTATAACAAGGATGGCTCATTGGACAGTAAAACAAAAACACCAAGAGATAATAAGCCTAACAAATGGTAGTAGGAGGAGCTGAATATTATGGATTTAAAAAAGATGGTACATAGTGCTGTAAGTGATACAACAAATAGAGCGGAGAGACAACTACGAGAAGCAGAAAAGAAATCTAAAGAAACTGGCAGACCACTAGGCGATAAGTATTATGAGCAAAAAGCTCGTGTGGATGAAATGCGTAGAAAAGGTTTTTAATATTTTATTATATTTTGAAGGAGATATGAGATATGGGATTACTCGGAAAAATTGCTAAGGGTACAGTTAATGTTGCGGTAGGTATTATGAATCAGGCTATTAATAATGGGGCTTCTGCTAAATATGATGCAGGTCTAATATCCAGAGAGGAAAGACAAGCTACTAGGGATTATACGAAAAATGTCGAAACTAAAGTGGAAAAAGCAACGAAGAAGTGGGATTAATTGCGTCTAATTGTATAGCGAACGCAATAAGCGAGGTAGATATTCAGCTGTTATAAATGTACATTTTATCAGCTTTTCAAAAAGTGGTGTATTCTTGTCATAAATGTGGCAAGAAAATTTTGTAATGGGGTATTACATAAAAAATATTTGAAGGAGAAATGAACATGGGAATGTTTGACAAAATTAAAGACACAGCAAATCAAGCTGTGGGAGCAGCAAAGAATTTCGCAGATGAAAAAGGTATTGCGGAGAAAATCAGCTCTGCAACTACATCAATTAAGGAATCTATAGATGAAACTAAAGCAAATATGCAGGCTCATAAGGAGGAAGCCGCTGAAGCTAAGAAACCACTTGAAGGTTGTATTCAGTGGTATGAAGTGATGTATGAGGGTGGATTAGCATATATTGATCCTAAGAAGACAAGAACTGGTAGTGGAACAATTGGAATGAATATTATGCAAGATTCATTTTACTTTAAGCCATTGATCACTGCAAAAGAATGGTTTAATGATTTAGAGATTCCATATGACAAGATTAAAAAGTTTGAGTTGGTTAAAAGACAAGTAGGAAATGCTGACAGGCGTTTCTGTTCAAGGACAGGCAAAGAAATGCGAGGAAATGATGGATGTTCTTCGTATGAATAAGATATTATCTAGATTAAACAAAGAGAGTGCATCTGCTACAAGCACTGGAGTAAGTTCAGCTGACGAATTAAAAAATATAAAGAATTACTTGATGCCGGAGTGATTTCACAGGAAGAATTTGACGCAAAGAAAAAACAGATACTTGGATTGTAGAAGAATTTAGTTTTTTTCGTTGTGAAAAGTGCGCAATTTGGCTTCTTTTGACTAAAATTAGTGAAAAGTGCATTATAAAAGTGAACGTGGGAGCAACTCTATTCATTTTAATTTCTTGAAAATTTTGTTGTGTTTTATGGCTTGATAGCATATAATATGTGTACAGAAATGATTCTGTTGCACAGAAGAGCATTGAATATTTGGGCTGGTCGTAAGACCCGGGTCCACCATTAGGCGGGTAAGACACCCGCCGTTTTTTGTATTATGGAGGTGTTTTATAAATGAATATGGAAAAAGATAAAAAACTGGGGAATACTCCAATAGCAATTCGCCCTCATCACGGTATGTGTCTGGCCTATTTTCAGGGAAAGGGATATAGTGAGGGTTTTACCGGACATATGCAGGAAATGAAGGAACGGTTTGAGTCCGATCCACAGGTGAAGCTGGTGGTGGACACGGATGAAATCTGTTCCGCTTGTCCAAACAACGAAAAAGGAAGCTGCACAAGTGCGCGCAAAGTGGAAGGCTATGACCGTGCAGTACTGGAATATTGTGGACTGAAGGAAGGACAGGAGCTGTCCGCACTTACATTTTTCAGGCAGGTGCAGGAGCAGATTCTGATCAAGGGACGCCGGTCGGAAATCTGTGGGAACTGTGTGTGGGATGAGATTTGCCGTTCCGATTGATAATATAAATATAAAATGCTACAATGTCATTACAGAGAATGCTATACACGGAGAAAGAAATATGAATAATGATGCGTTGAGATGGGTGCTTACAACGGAACACAATCTGAAAGACAGAAGTGGTCTTTATGGCTATACACAAAGAAGCATGGCATATAAATCTAATCGGATTGAGGGAAGCACGTTGACCGAAGACCAGACGGCAGCTCTCTTTGAGGAGGGCTATCTGCCTGCTACGGATGAATATTACAAAT
>CAYTGS010000208.1:0-3105 GCA_964437435.1 uncultured Roseburia sp. | reverse complement strand
AACCCTCGACCTACTGATTACGAATCAGTTGCGCTACCAACTGCGCTACGGAAGCTTATTCAGTACCGGAATACAACAGCACCGAAATAGATTATACTAAATCTTTTTTGAAATGTAAACAATTTTTTATAATATTTTATAGTGCAATTTTATATTACTAAAATTATTCCCCCATATGTACAACAACCTGATTAAATGGTATCTCAATCCCAGCCTCGTCCAATGCAAGCTTCGCATTCTCCAAAACTCTCCATCTCACCGTCCAGTAGTTTGCATTTTCGCAAAAACACCTCATACCGATTGAAACCGCACTGTCATCAAGAGAGCTTACAAATACTGTTACAGGCTCACTATGAAGAACGTCCGTGTCACTATTCATAACATCTTCAAGTATTCCCTTTGCCTTTTTTATATCTGCACTGTATGAAATTCCAACCGTAAGGTCAACCCTCCTAACTGGTGAAAATGAGGCATTTGTAATTGAGTTATTTGAAAGGTTTCCATTTGGAAGTACAACAATCTTACCGTCTGCAGTGGAAAGCTTTGTGTAGAAAATCCCTATTTCCTTTACCGTTCCCTCCGTGCCATGTGCCGATTCAATAATATAATCCCCAACCCTGAAAGGCTTCAACAAAAGAATAAGCACACCGCCTGCAAGGTTGCTTAAGCTTCCCTGCATTGCAAGACCGATTGTAACTCCAGCCGAACCGACAAGGGCAACTACGCTCGTTGCATCAAAGCCGAAATTTCCAGCAATCATAAGAATAAGCACACCGTATAAAACAACCTTGACTAGCCCGTCAAGGAACTGGATAACACCAATTTCCGCACCAGCCTTATTCAATGACTTTTTGGTAATCTTTCTTATAATCTTAATTATTTTTGAACCTATAAAAAATACCACCGCCGCTATCAGAACCCTTATTCCAAGGCTTAATGCCTTTTCCGGCAGCGTGCTCATAAATTTCTGAAACGCATTTATATTTTCACTTATATCTTCTAAATCAGCCATTTCCGTCAGTTCGGATAAATCTACGACTTCAGATAATTCCATTAATAACATTTATTTTTACCCCTAATCATTCAATGTATGTATAAATAATCCACTTCTAAGCTTTGGTTCAAACCATGTGGACTTAGGCGGCATGAGCAGATTTGCATCTGCCACATCAAAAAGTTCATGAATAGATGTGGGATACATTGCAAAGGCTGCCTTTGAATCGGTTTTAACCCTCTTTTCAAGCTCACCTATACCCCTAATTCCACCCACAAAATCAATACGCCTATCAGTTTTGGGGTCATTTATTCCAAGGACAGGTGCCAAAATATTATTCTGTAATATTGCCACATCAAGACCGTCAACTGGATTGTCACTTTTAAACTCGTCCTTTACCTCCAAAAGATACCATGTATCATCTATGAGCATGGAAACCTGACCTTTGCATGACGGCTTTGTACATTCTTCACCCTTTGAGATAATATCGTAAACCTCATTAACCCGTTCCACAAACTCCTTAACGGTAAGTCCGTTCAAATCCTTTACGACACGATTATAGTCCATTATCATAAGCTCCTCATCGGCAAATAAAACCGAAAGAAAATAATTGAACTCCTCGTCACCTGTAAACTTGGGATTTTCCTCACGTTTCTTAAGTCCAACCTTGACTGCCGATGCACATCGGTGATGACCGTCAGCTATATAAATCTGCGATATATTTTCAAAGGCAGACTGAATTTTCAAAATATCCTCGCTTGCGTCAATTATCCAAACCCTGTGGGTTATGCCATCATCAGATGTAAAATCATAAATAGCCTCATTTCCCTTAGTCTTAGCAATAATATCACTTATAACATCATTTGCCCTGTATGCAAGGAAAATAGGTCCTGTCTGTGCATTACAGGCTTCAACATGGCGTATACGGTCAAGCTCCTTGTCAGCCCTTGTATTTTCATGTTTTTTGATGACTTGGTTTTGATAATCGTCAACGCTTGCAAGCGCAACAATGCCAGTCTGAACCCTGCCGTCCATTGTAAGCTCATAAATATAATAAACAGGGGTTTCTTCCTTGACAAATTCACCCTTACCAATCATATTCCAAAGCATATCATGGGCTTTCTGGTAAACCCTGTCATCATATGTATCCACACTGCTGTCAAACTGGGTTTCAGCCCTGTCAATATTCAAAAATGACAAAGGATTTCCCTTTACCGCCTCGCAGGCTTCCTCACGGTTATAAACATCATACGGAAGTGCGGCTATCTTTTCTTCAAGTC
This sequence comes from uncultured Roseburia sp., assembly GCA_964437435.1. GTDB lineage: Bacteria > Bacillota > Clostridia > Lachnospirales > Lachnospiraceae > COE1. The sequence goes on along the minus strand of CAYTGS010000208.1, from coordinate 831 downwards.
CCTTTTTAGGTCTGTATGCTCTAAACGGCTTAATTGTTGCCATATATATACCCTCCCTGTTATCATCAAACTTTAGATATATCTTTTACATTATCATAATATCAGATAACTCTATGCTTTGACAAGTGTTTATGATAGTGATACAATCACTATAAATATATTTTGAAAGGATGATTTACATGACACCAGAAGACAAGAAAATGCTTGACCGCATTAATGAATATGCCGACGTTGTATTAAAGGATTTTGACCCCCAAAAGACAAGGGTTTCTTTCCAATTAGAGAAGATTAAACCTATTATGGAGGAAATTGCCAAGGAAAATGGTTCTACCGTCGAGGAAATATTTATAAAATATATGGATTTGAACAGCGAAATAACTGCGGCACAGGAAACAAAATTCCAGAATACAATCGGCAATATGTCTAAATACGGAGATGTACATGACGCATATTAAAAGACAAACGAGTAGGGTTTTAACATTCCTACTCGTTTTATGTATATATTTACTTCACAACTCTTACCCTGAATACACCGTCAATACCCTTTAATGTATTAATAATCTTATCATCTGCTGGTTTTTCTATATCCATCATTGTGTAAGCATATTCGCCTCTTGACTTGTTAGTCATGTCACTGATATTGATACCTTCAGCACCGAAAGCCGCACTAAACTGTGTAATCATATTTGCAATGTTTTTATGTAAAATAGCAATTCTTCCTGCATTTGTGCATACACCCATATCACAAGCAGGATAATTTACGCTGTTTCTTATATTTCCGTTTTCAAGATAATCCTTAAGCTCATCAACCGCCATAACTGCACAGTTATC
>CAYTGS010000207.1:0-3109 GCA_964437435.1 uncultured Roseburia sp. | reverse complement strand
GAGTATATTTAAAACAATGAAAACCTATGGGTTATATAGGAAATATATTTAAGAGGATAAAGTTCATGAAATTCAACACAGCACTTTTACATTCAGGTGTCAAAAAGGACGAGGTTAACGGTTCAACACTTACACCGATTTACCAGACAAGCGCCTTTCATCACACCTCAGCCGACGAACTGGCAAAGATATTTGACAATAGGGCAAAGGGATTTTCATACACAAGAGTAGGCAATCCCACAATAGAGGCTTTCGAGACTAGAATTAATCAGCTTGAGGGCGGTGCAGCCACCATAGCCTGTGCCTCAGGAATGGCGGCACTTACAAATGCGTTCCTTAACATAGTAAGGTCTGGCGAGGAAATAGTATCAAGCGCAAGCCTTTATGGTGGGACAATTGATTTGTTCAGGGATTTTGAGGCATTTGGAATTACTACAAGATTTGTTCAAAACAATGACATTGAGGCAATTGAAAATGCTATCAATGACAAGACCAGGGCAGTGTTTTCAGAGACTATTGGAAATCCGAGGCTTGATGTCACTGACATAAAGGCTATTGCCGAGGTCGCACACAAGCATGGACTTCCATTTATAGTAGATAACACGGTCGCAACAGCATACCTAGTAAAGCCGATAGAGCTTGGGGCAGATATTGTTGTAAACTCATCATCAAAATATATCAACGGCAGCAGTGATGCGATAAGTGGTGTGTTGACAGACAGCGGAAAATTCAAATGGGATTATGAAAAATATCCACAGCTTTTGCCTTATAAAAAGTTTGGACCTTTCGCATATACCGCAAAGCTTAGAAACGGCTTGTTCAGAAATATGGGGGCATGCCTTGCACCTCAGAATGCTTACCTTAATATGCTTGGATTAGAGACAATGGGGCTTCGCATGGAGAGAGAATGTGACAATGCCTATAAGCTTGCAAGGTGGATTGATGAAAATTATAAAAACGTGGAGGTCAATTATCCGGGCTTAGAGCAAAGTCCATGGCATGATATAGCTCTCAAGCAGTTTGGAGACCATTTTGGTGCAATTCTTACTTTGAGGGTAGGGAGCAAAGAAAAGGCATTTAACGTTATAGACACTTTAAAAATTCCATATAAGCTTTCAAATATCGGTGATACAAAGACACTTGTAATACATCCAGCTTCAACAATATCACTTCACAATACTCCGGAGGAGCTTATTGATGCAGGCGTATTTGATGATTTAATCAGGGTAAGCGTCGGTATTGAGGATATTGATGACCTTATAGAGGACTTTAAAAATGCATTTGATGTTGTTTTAAACTAAGATAATGGAGGAAAATTTAAATGGCAGAAATTGATTATTCAGCTCTTAAAAAGGGCGGTTTTATGAGGCAGAAGCAAAAAGGTAATTTTTCACTTAGACTTAGGGTTGTGGGTGGAAACCTTACGGCAGAAAATCTTAAGACAATTGCCGAGGTGGCAGAAAAATACGGTGACGGACATGTACATCTGACATCTAGGCAGAGTATGGAGATACCGTTTATCAAGTTTGATGACATAGAGGCAGTGAGGGCAGAGCTTGACAAGGGTGGTGTAAATCCCGGTGTATGTGGCCCCCGTGTAAGAACAGTTACAGCCTGTCAAGGCTCTGAAATCTGTCCAAGTGGATGTATCGACACATATGGACTTGCTAAAGAGCTTGACGAACACTACTTTGGACGTGACCTTCCACACAAGTTTAAATTTGGTGTAACAGGTTGCCAGAACAATTGTTTAAAGGCAGAGGAAAATGATATAGGAATAAAGGGCGGAATGGTAGTAAATTGTGACAGGGATGCATGTATAAAGTGCGGTGTGTGCGTTAAGGCATGTCGTGAGGGTGCTATAACACTCACGGACGAAGGAATTGTTATAGATGAGTCTAAATGTAACAATTGCGGACGCTGTGTAAAATCCTGTCCCGTTGATGCTTGGAAAGGTGAAAGCGGATATATTGTTTCGTTTGGCGGACTTTTTGGAAATAAGATTTATAAGGGCGAAACCCTTCTTCCAATAGTAAAGGACAAGGAAACCCTTTTCAGGGTGACAGACGCTGCGATTAAGTTTTTCGAGGACAATGCTAATCCGGGAGAACGTTTCAGGCTGACACTCCAGAGGGTTGGAGAAGATGAATTTAGAAAAACAATACAGGAGGCATACAATGGCTGATATTAAAGATGCAGGAATTGAATTTGATGACCAGGTGGATATAACCGATAAGGTTTGCCCCCTTACCTTTGTAAAGGCAAAGGTTGCAATTGATGAGCTTGATGACGGAGAGGTAATCGCAATCCGCATGAACGATGGCGAGCCGGTACAGAACGTGCCAAGGAGCATTAAGGAGGAAGGTCATCAGATTCTTAAGCTTTTTGATAATGAGGATGGAACCTACACCTTATTTGTCAAAAAAGTAGAGTAATAAGGGGGAAGCAATATGGCAGCAAGGATTACTAAAGCAGATTTTGAGGAAAAGGTATTAAAGGCTGATAAGCCTGTGCTTGTGGAATTTTATTCTGACTCTTGTATACCATGTAAGCAGCTTTCACCGATACTTGGTGACATAGAGGATGAGAATGAGGATAAGCTTTATGTATACAAGGTGAATGTTAACTATGAGGCAGAGTTGGCAGAGGAATATAATGTCATGAGTTCACCCACTCTTATACTTTTTAACAATGGAAATAAATTAGATACAAAGCGAGGACTTGTAAAGAAGCCAGAGCTTGAAGAATGGATAAAAGGAGAATTATAATTATGTTTATAACAGTAGCAGGAGAGAAAAAAGAATATAAGGAAGGACTTACACTTCCAGAGCTTATTGAAATTGAGAAGGTAGAGCAGCCAGAGTACGTAACAGTTTCAATCAACGACGAGTTTATCGAAGGTGAAAGTAAGGCAACTACAGTATTAAAGGACGGCGACAATGTAGAGTTCCTGTATTTCATGGGAGGCGGCACTGTCTAACTCCTATGGTCGTTAGCCAGGGGCAAAATAACCATATATGATAGTTATTTTGCCGAGGTATATAAAAGTGAAAGAGAAAGGCAGGTAACAAAATGGCATTAACAGACGAGCAAATAGAAAGATATTCAA
>CAYTGS010000206.1:0-3166 GCA_964437435.1 uncultured Roseburia sp. | reverse complement strand
CAACACCAAAGAGGACGAGGAGGATAAGGAAATCGAAGAAAAGAAAGAGGACGAGAAAGAAAAAATTGTTAAGATGATTGTAGATGAAGAGGAAACATGAGGAATACAGCGTCAGAAATGATTGCTGTGAAAACTCCAATTTAACATTAGCCACTTGGAACTTTCAATGGAAGTGGCGTGGTTTTGAATGGCTGACGAACCGCAGAAAGGGGATAATATGGTTCAGGATATTACAAAGATGTCAAAAAGTGATTTAATGAATTGCATAAGTGAGAGAAAAAACGAGATTATTGACAAGCTAAAAAATGGAGACACTGAGGAAAGCTTTCAGATTGGCGGTGCTTCATATACCCAGACGGAATGGGATAAGCTATTGAGCAAGGTGGATGCAAACATTGACGAGATAAAAGAGGAGCAAGAGGAAGAAAAAGAGGAATACATACAGGAATATTACGAAAAGGAAACCATAAAACGTAATGTTTTCATGGAGAAAATAAACGGCACATATAAAGAGTCAGTGCCATATGGCTATTTGGAGCAGGACGGATTGATAACGTATAACGGTGTGACGTTTGTATGTGATGAGCGGAGTAATTCAATATGCCTAGGTGATATGAGCAATTCCAATGACGTTATAACGATTCCGCTTTCAGATGGAGGTTGCCTTAAGGTCAATCGAGACAACATCGGAGACCTCTCCAAAGCAATATCAATGTTCTCGCCAGAGGACGTTAACCGAATACTACGTGCAATTGCTGATGACAATAAGGCACAAAAGGAGTTGCAGGAGATAGAGGATGAGAAGGATAGTATCGCCAAATTGACAAGTGATAATGCGGAAATATCAGTAGAAAAAGTATCATAAAGTTTTATAAATTTTATGCCGATATATATTATGGAAAATTGAAACGGATTTCATTCAAATGAACACGGAGGTAAAAAATATGGTAAGCATGAACAGCACAACAAACACAACCAGCGCAACTGAAACAAAATACCAGTCTTTCAGTGCAAAATCAACAGAAAAGACTGAAACAAACGACACAACCGAAACCGAATCAACCAGGAAGTCAGGTAACTACGGTAAGACTATAGGTGATGCCAAGCTTTCGGATGAGGGTGCAAAATACTATGAACAACTCAAAAAGAAGTATTTTAATTGTGACTTCATCCTTGTAAGTGCCGACCAAAAGGCAAACGCACAGGCAAATGCATCCTCATATGCAAATGCCAACAAAATGGTTGTATTGATAGACGAGGATAAGATTGAGCGGATGGCTACAGATGAAAAATACAGAGAGCAGTATGAGGCTATTATAAGCAATGCTTCGTCAGGGCTTTCACAGTTAAAGACATCTATAGCCAACGCAGGACTTACCAACAGTGTAAAGGGTTATGGTATGAAGGTAAATGATGGTGGAACTGCTTCGTTCTTTGCCGTTTTAAAGAAATCATCTTCAGACCAGAAGGCTAGAATTGAAAAAAAGGCTGAACAAAAGAAAGCCGACAAGAAGGCAGCCGAGAAAAAGGCTAAGAAAAAAGAGCAGGAGGAAAGACTGGAAAAATCACGAAAAACTGATGATGTTGACGAGGATATAGATGACGACACGGAAATAGATGATGATACAGTTATTATTACCGCAAACTCAATAGAGGAGCTTATGCGTAAGATAAGCGATTATGCTATGGAGGATAGGACAAATAATGTTCAGACCGAGAGCGAGAAGATGATAGGTCAGAACGTGGATTACAGGGGATAGAAATTTGTGACAGAATAATGGGGCGGATTTCCACCCCATTTTGATTTTGTCGGACAGGAAGCTGTTTCAACAAGGACAATCTGGAAAAGGAGGGAGCAATCATGAAGCTTTCCATATATACACTTACTCATAAATCATTTAATGTTCCGCCAGATTCCCTGTACGTGCCCCTTCGGGTTGGCAGTGCCGGAAACGAAGATTTCGGTTATCTGAGAGACGATACAGGAGAGAATATTTCCCGACTGAACTGCTACTACAGCGAACTGACTGGACTATACTGGATTTGGAAAAATGTAAAGGATATTGATTATGTGGGAACCTGTCATTATCGTCGCTATCTAGTCAATGAACATGATATAGTTCTTACACGGCAGGAGTATGAGACGCTTTTGACGGAATATGACCTGATTACCACAAAAAAAGTACATCTAAACAACTCATACCATTATGGATTTTCCGCAAACCACAACATTGCGGCGTTAGATATGACAGGGGAAGTCATAAAGCGTATACATCCAGAATACTACGACACATTTGTTCGGCTCGTAAATGGTCCAGACACCTATTTTGGCAACATTCTGGTTACCATGAAAGAGTTGTATGACCAATATTGCGAATGGCTGTTTTCCATCTTTTTTGAAGTTCAGAAGTGCATTTCCTTGGAAAACGGGGAGGACGCTTACCACAAGCGAGTATTTGGTTTTATTTCAGAATTTCTGCTTCTAGTGTGGACCACAGTCAAGGGGCTTAAGGTGTGCGAATGCAAGGTGGGTATCATTGGTGAAAAAGTTGAGACGAGGGAAATTAAGGAGAAGCTTGCAGAATTTATTACGGCACACGATATTGCGGGAGCCAAGGAGTACTTTCTGAAACAGCACGAGCAGCGACCCGATGTTCTGATGGAGGCATCGGACATCAATGGTGAACTGCACATTGCCTTGCAGATTATCGCTACTGCAGATGCGGAATATAAGGCATATGGAAAGAGTTTTTTGGAAAAGGAGGATAATCTGTCACGCCTCATTCCTCTGTTTGTAAAACTCAACTGTGCCGTCACGAATCGTCGCATACATAGGGAAACAGATGAAGACAGGTCATTCTTACAGACTATGCCCCTTTCCCCTATTGCCGCCCAGTTGGCGGAGAAGATTCTTCCACAACCGAAGCGGTAAGAAATTTGTAGTAATCACCCCAAAGTGTCAGCCTTCATAAAACCTAAAATTCCTCTGTCTTGACGAATGTTGACTATAATAATTTGTTATGTTAAGATTTAATAAACCGTTAAGGGAAATATAGTAACTATTAAGAGTAAGCTCGAAAAATCAGAGATTTTTCGAGCTGTTGCTTCTCGCAACATAAAAATTTACAGATTTGGAGGTATCAATGGAGCGTAAGAATTTGCCAAT
>CAYTGS010000205.1:0-3205 GCA_964437435.1 uncultured Roseburia sp. | reverse complement strand
AAATAAGCGAGATAATTAAAGAACGCCTGAATCCAATTCCAGAGTTTAAGCTGTCGTTTAAGACGGATGAAGGGATGAAGTTTGTTATTGTGGACGTATATCCCGGAAGGCAGACACCATATTATTATTCAGCGGATGGACAGCTTACCGCATTTGTCAGAGTTGGAAATGAGAGTGTACCTGCGACACCTACGCAGCTTCGTGAGTTGGTTTTGAAGGGAAGTGGAACAACCTACGATAGCTTGATTTCCAAATATAGATTCGAAGATATGGCATTTACCAAGATAAGATCCGTATATAAAAGTCGTACCGGCAATGCTTTCGAGGATACGGATTATGAATCTTTTGGCATTATTGACGAAAATGGAAATCTCACGAATGCAGGTGCGCTTCTTGCGGATGAATCACCGGTAAGACATTCTAGACTTTTCTGCACCAAATGGAATGGTTTGACAAAGGCTTCGGGGCTTGTGGATGCCTTGGATGATAAAGAATATACTGGAGGACTGGTGGAACTACTGCAGGATGGAATTGGATTTATCATGAGAAATTCCAAGAAAGCATGGAAAAAACTTCCAGACAGGAGAGTGGAGCTGCCGGAATATCCGGAAAGAGCAGTTACAGAAGGACTTGTGAATGCCTTAATACATCGCAGCTATACGGAACTTGGAAGTGAAGTTCACATAGATATGTTTGATGACCGTCTGGAAATCTATTCTCCCGGAGGTATGGTTGACGGAACAATACTCGATAATAAAGATGTTACACCAGTGCCATCTAAACGTAGAAATCCAGTTCTTGCGGATATTTTTAACAGACTGAATTATATGGAACGTAGAGGCAGCGGATTCAAGAAGATAATGGATGATTACAAGTTTCAGGAGAATTATACAGAGAAGCTGAAACCAGAATTTTACGCAAAATATGACAGCTTTATCCTGACATTATATAACCTGAATTATCTTGAGGGACAGGCTGATACCCAAGATGGCACTCAAGGCGATACTCAAGATGACACTCAAGGTGATACCCAAGGTGATACTCAAGGTGATACCCAAGACATGATGAACATAGATATAAAGATATGTGAATTGCTGAAGGATAATAATAAAATTTCAACTAAGGAAATTGCTGAAATACTTGGGATAAGCATTATAACTGTTAAAAGAAAAATTAAAAAAATGCCTAATGTTGTATTTGTTGGCAGTGGCTATAGCGGACATTGGGAGGTTACGGAGAATGAGTAAACTGTGACTGTCGCTTTGCATATTCCAGCAATCGTGGCAATAAATTCTCATCCTGCCGGGTAAGCTCAATGAGTAAAAACAGATCAGGTTCGTCTTTTTCGGAAACAATGGTTGTACGGACATTCATCTCGTCTGAATATCCGTATAAATAATCAATCGACGTATGAAAGGTCTGAGCGATGTAATTGACCATCTGATATGATGGCTCGCGCTCACCTTTTTCGTATCTGCCATAACCCATGGCGGACACGTTGAGCATACGTGCGGCTTCAGCTTTGTTGATACCTAAAGATTCTCTGACTGATACTAGACGTTCTGGGATGAAATTCATAAACACCTCCTTGACAATAACCGACGGTTAATATATATTATGAAATAACCAATGGATATATTTTACGATTATAGCGTAAATTAGTCAAGAAAAAGATGCAGGGAGGAGACGATGAAAGATGAGCAGACGTTTTTCGTTGCAGATTATAGTTCCGATAGAAGGTTATGAGGAAGACCGAATATACGATGAAGAGGAGATTGAGCTTCAATGTACATATGATACCAATATACCGGAAGATGCATATTACAAACGCTTAAAATCAAGATCCGTATATGCTGCACATGATGACATTGTTGCATTTGCAAAGAAAAAGTATCAGTTGGATGAGCTGAAAGGGTATTCAATGAGTACCAATTGGCTTGGTGAATGTAGGATAAGTGTTAATGGCAATAAATATATTGTCGAGGCTGATGAAATAAAACAACTTGAAAAGGAACACATAAGTGATTATGTATATTGCAATGAGTTTAAACATCTCAGCTTAAGCTGGTTTTATACAAGTATTGGGGATGAACTTGTACCGGATTATTTTGCGGTTGTCGATGATGAGCTTATTCAGAAAGCTGCCGATTTGTTAGAATATAGGTCGGAGGAAGATTTGGTAAAAGGTTTAGCTGATATTATCGAACATAACGCTGAGCAAGAGGATAAATTCATGGCATCACTCATCTTAGGTAAGGAAATGGCGAATAGGATAAATGGCGTCGCTATTTTGCGGTATGAGTGATTACGAAGCGTTTTTAGGAGATGCAGATGTTATTATGAACGTTACCCGGAAATGATAGCCTTTGAGATTAACGGATATCGGGAAATGTGGGATGAATAAAGAACCCAAAAAAGGAGATAACCCAATGGTAAAACTAATTGCTTTTGAAACAGAAAAAGAGTTATGTGAATTGACGGGTTTAACAGGGTCAGAACTGTGGGAGAAAGGATTTATTCTTGATGATTGGGATATTGGTTTTCAATCGGACGCTAAATTACACAGAACGCCTACAACGGAAGACCTTAAAGATGGTTATGAGGAAGGTGAGCTAATTGACGATTACAATTTGCCGGCACATTGGTTGATGATGCAGATGAATAATTATTGTGTAGGAGCTAATTATGTGTTTTTTAACGGAAAGCATTATTATACAGTGCACCACGCATAGATTTTTAATTGTGTAAAGCGTAGATTTGTTATAAAATTAACTGTAGTAGACATGTTTCAAAGGTGCAGAGAAAATGGTCAAAAATTACGAATATCACAATAGAACAGGAAATTTGACTGCCGAGGCAGTAGGCGTTGTAAAGGGCGAGAAACATTTCCCGATATTTGAGGGAAACATGATATTTAAACCGCTTACCAAGTCAAAACCATTATCTACGCCCCTTTTTGCTTATGCCGAGGTGTTTTGGTCCAAGGTCACAGACAAATATTTTATGCCTGTGCCGAGATATCAACTGGCGTGGTGCAGGGGATATGAGGCGGTGGAGGAAAAATATTACGATTACGGTACGGTTGTGCCATGTATTTACAATCCGGCAGAAGGGGAATACCTTAAAAATTTATTGGAGTTTTTCAGGGAGCACCCGGATGAAAAGGTGGATATAGACCATTATGTAAATTACTGTCAGATGTTTT
>CAYTGS010000204.1:0-3212 GCA_964437435.1 uncultured Roseburia sp. | reverse complement strand
TAAAAAGGCACAATCCCAATATAGGGAGAGTGCCTTTGATTGTTTTGGATAATATATAATCAACCACTATAAGCTTTAAGTTCTAATTGTCCATTTGATACACCTAACACTTCAAAATAAAAATATTCCCATCTATTATGTTTAAATGCTTCAACGGCATTTTGGGAATATGTGTAAGGGTCTGACATGTCAACATAATCAATTCCCCAACCCATACCGCCATCAAGACCAAATTCTGGAAATTCTTTATATAAATCAGTATCTGGATACCATTCATAACCTGAACTATTTAATGTACTTTTAATAATGCTTACACATTCATCCACACTATATAATGTAGTTGTAGTAGCTGCTGTCTCTGATGAAGCGACTTCCTGCGGTGCTTCCACCTCATTTGAAGCGGCTTCCTGCGGTGCTTCCACCTTATTTGAAGCGGCTTCCTGCGGTGCTTCCACCCCATTTTGGATAGGTGTCTCCACAACTGGGGTTTCACTTGACAAAGCAACCTCACTCGTTGCCTCATTGCCACTAGCGCTAATAGTGTCAGCGGTATCGGTAGCTGTCTGTGTTAACGTCTCTTCGCTTTCTATTATTGACGTTTCTTCCTGCTGGGTAAAAGCTTCTTCAATAGATTCCTCTGTGCTGATAGCTTCCTCCTCGCTTGCGGTTGTGCTTTCACTTTCAATCAAGGTTTCATTTTCTTGTTTATCGGTTGATGTATTTCCACAACCCACCAACAAGGACAACGCCAATCCACAGCTTAATAAAGTAGATATTAATTTCCTTTTCATTCTTTTGTACCTCTTGTTTTAAGCTTTACCATGCATATTTATTTTAAATTGCATTTGAAGTCAATTTCAATAAGGTCATAATCATCCTCATTTGATGCTGAAATAATATATATTTCAGAGTATTTATCATAGAAGCGTTTAGCTATTCCATGTAGATTGGCTGTTTCATCATCACTATCAAGAGCTTCTTTTACTAGAGTTACTGCATATTTTGAACCTTTTTCAAGATTGTCCGGACTGTCAACCATAGTGGTTTCAACTTTTGAAGCATTGTCATCCTCTTCATAGCAAATCTTAAGTTGTTCCTCAAAAGCTTCCATAAATTCATCTACTGTATACATATTTGAAGGCCAACCTTTATATGGGATGTCTGTTTTTGCTACATATAGATAGTCATAATCTGTTCCCTCCATTGGATTGATTATTTGGTACATCAAGTCTGATTCCGCTATGGCGGTAACAGTTGCCCCATCATTGACATATCCAAGATGTAGCCAATCCTTATCATAAATATTCACATGGCTTGTTGATAAAATTTGGAATTCATCATCACCTAGCGGGGTAAATTCTTGGATATCCATGTTATATCCATAATCATAAGGTTCGTCATAAAAGACAATATCCCCTTCAACTTCCTCCTGGGTGCTGCTTTCTTCTTCCTCGACAACGGTAGATGTTTCCTGAGTTTCATTTGTCTGTGTTTCCTCAACGTTGGAAGTAGATGGGATTGTGGTACTTGATGTGCTTCCACAACCTGCTAGAAATGACAATGACATGCCCAAAGTCAACAAACATAATACTGATTTCTTTTTCATTCTTTTGTTTCTCCCTTACATTTTTAATCATTAGTTATATGTAAACTGTTACAAGTATAAGGGATTCAAGGAGAAAATGCAATAGGGAAAGGCAAAAATGCAATATTGATTTTTATAAAATAATGTGTTATTATCGATTATAAGAAAGGCAGTACCGTAGACGGTTAGCCTGATTAATTGGTGATTATAAAAATAACCGCAAACTTGTCAGGGTCAGCGGTTATTTTTATGCTTATTTACTGTCATGCCCGATTGCATAACCTAATGCAAATATTGTTGCACATAGGCTTATTACTGCAATAAGGCTATCCATAGTTAGCACTCAAATATGCCCTTCCGTTTTTATTTTCCACTCCATATGTAACATCACCCCTTTTGGCGTGAAAGCTCTATGGTAAAAATACCACGCAAAGGCGAACCGCCTACCATACTAGGCACTGCCGTCGGTCAGTATAGCATAAAATACGCTTAAAAGCAATATTTTTCCGCTAGTGAGAATGTGACGAATATTGTAAGCAAAAAATATCGGTTCTTTACTGTCTGAATATGGTATTATAAATATAGGCAGGAGGGAAAATTATGGATTGGATAACAGGAATAAAAAATGCGTTAGAATATATCGAAGACCACTTAACAGATACTTTGGATTATAGCGATATTGCAGGTCAAGCGTATTCATCAGAATATAATTTTCAGCGGGTATTTTCCATTCTATTTGGTATGACTTTAGGTGAATACATCAGAAATCGCAGACTTTCAAAAGCTGGAGAGGAACTTATGGTAAGTAATCTTCACATAATTGATATTGCCATAAAATATGGCTATGAGTCGGCGGACGGTTTTTCAAAAGCATTTAAAAACTTTCACGGGGTTTTACCCAGCGAGGTAAAAAATTCTACAATCCACCTTAAAAGTTTTACTCCATTGAATATAAAAATATCGTTGGAGGGCGGTATTATGAAGTATTATCGTATTGAAGAAAAAACACCCTTTACGCTTATAGGCTATACAAAACATTTTGAGGGTTCACCTGATGCTGAATGTAGAGAGAAACAAGAATGTGATTTTTTTGTTAACACACGACAAAACCAAGAACTGTTAAGGCAAATAACTGATACGCAGGATTTACAGTTTGGAATTATTGAGAACATTGCAGATAATGGTTACGATTTTTCAATAGCTGTTAATGCTCCCTCAAATATACATTGCGAAAACTTCCGACGCATTGATGTATGCGGAGGTACATATGTTGTTTTTGAAACAGAGCATACAGCATATCCTACCCAACATCATATTCAGCTTCGTAAAGATATAGTCTGTAATTGGCTGCCAGGTTCAAATTATGAACTTGACAATAGACCTGAAATTATTGTTTACCATTGGGATATGCCTAAAAATAATAATAGGTATATTGAACTTTTGATGCCGATTAAGGAAAAGTCATAAGCTTATATGGTCAAGTCTGTTTTTAAAAAGATACGAGGGTCAAATACCATTTTGACCCTCGCTTTATTTTACATTCTCACAAAATCTTAAATATTTCTATAAAATAAAAAAGATGCCCAGAGCCGGAATCGAACCAGCGACACGAGGATTTTCAGTCCTC
>CAYTGS010000203.1:0-3221 GCA_964437435.1 uncultured Roseburia sp. | reverse complement strand
GCCACACAGCCCTTATTCGGCAAGCAAGGCATCATCGGACATGCTTGTAAAGGCATATATGGATACTTATAAGTTCCCTGCGAATATTACTAACTGTTCGAACAATTATGGACCTTACCAGTTTCCAGAGAAGCTGATTCCACTTATTATTAACAATGCGTTACAGGGAAAGAAGCTTCCGGTATACGGGGATGGTAAGAATGTACGTGATTGGCTTTATGTTGAGGATCATGCAAAGGCAATCGACATGGTACAGGAAAAGGGAAGACTTTTTGAAACGTACAATGTTGGCGGTCATAATGAGAAACAGAATATTGAAATTATTAATATTATAATAGAAACCCTCCAAGAGCAGCTTTCTGATGATGACCCAAGGAAGAAGCTTGTATCAAAGGAGCTTATTACTTACGTCGAGGACAGAAAGGGACATGACAGACGATATGCAATCGCTCCGGATAAGATTAAGGCAGAGATAGGCTGGGAACCGGAGACAATGTTCAAGGATGGCATTAAGCAGACAATCAAGTGGTATTTTGATCATGAGGACTGGATGAAGAATGTCACAAGTGGCGATTATCAAAAGTATTATGCGGAGATGTATAAATAAACAATGAAGCTATATAGGGAACGTCAAAACGGCGTTCCCCTTTGGCGTTTAAATATGACTGGAAAAAGGAGATTATCTATGAAAGGTATTATTTTAGCAGGAGGTTCAGGAACAAGACTTTATCCCCTGACAAAAGCAATTTCTAAACAGATTATGCCGGTTTACGATAAACCGATGATTTATTACCCATTATCAACACTTATGCTTGCAGGAATAAGGGATATACTTATTATTTCAACACCAAGGGATTTGCCGACATTTAAGGAGCTTTTTGGAAATGGTGGGCAGCTTGGGCTTAACATGCAATATGCAGTCCAGGAACAGCCTCGTGGTCTTGCGGATGCCTTTATAATAGGAGCTGACTTTATAGGGGATGATTCTGTTGCGCTTGTTTTAGGGGATAATATTTTCTATGGTCAGAGTTTCTCAAAGCTCCTAGAGAGGGTTGCAACAAAGAAGTCGGGAGCTACTATTTTTGGATATTATGTAAGAGATCCAAGGGAATATGGCGTTGTTGAGTTTGATAAGAACGGAAAAGCTATTTCTATTGAGGAAAAGCCTGAAAATCCAAAGAGTAATTATGCAGTGCCGGGACTTTATTTCTATGACAATGATGTTGTGGAGATTGCGAAGAATGTCAAGCCTTCCGCAAGAGGAGAAATAGAGATAACGAGTATCAATAATGAATACCTTAACAGGGGAACTTTGAGTGTTGAGACCATGGGAAGGGGATTTGCGTGGCTTGATACGGGAAATCATGATTCACTTTTGGATGCGGCTGATTTTGTCTGTGCATTCCAAAAGAGACAGGGACTCTATATCTCATGTATAGAGGAGATTGCCTATAAGAAAGGATTTATCACGAGAGAGCAGTTGTTAGAGCTTGCAAAACCGCTTATGAAGACGGAATATGGTAAATATCTTGTAGAGGTAGCAAATGGGCTATAAGGGAAAAAGATTTGTAGTGCTGTTTGTGCTTGTGGCAGCGGTAGTAGCCATGGGTGTGGCAGTGGTTGTGAATTATAATAAACTTATGGGGAAAAATAAAACTTCACAGAGTGATGTTACTGATGTGAAAGAGCAGTATGTGGAGGCTGACGGAAAGATACATGGAGCTGATTTATCTGCATTCCTGAGTGATGATGAGTTTTTTGATAAGGAAGCTGTACAAAACGAGGTTGTTGACGAAAATGGAAATTCCTTACGCACTGTTTCTGTTACTGCAAGTTCAGTTGAGAGGGATATCCGTGTGAAAATAGTTGATGATAACGGCGATGTAGTTACCGGACAGGAATTCTCAGTTGAGGTTGAAGATACAGGTGTCTATGTGGATGAGGATAAGGATGGTGTAATTCGTATTTCTGATATAAAACCTGGAAATTATCAGGTGATGTTAAACGAAATTGAAGGATTTAAGGTTCCTGAATCACCTGTGAATATCAAGGTTAAATCAATAGTATCCTATACAGCAATTGATGATATCAGTTATTTTGTACATTCTGAGTCGGAGGTTGATGTATTAAAGGAAGATACCCAGCAGTCGGCTCAGATAGATGATGAGGACAAGGACAGTACCCAGTATAAAGCTCTTTTAGACATAGAGAGTGATGAACATGAAAATGCTGTGCAGCTTGGAATAGATGTGTCCAAATGGAATGGCGATATTGACTGGGATATTGTAAAGGCAGAGGGTGTTGACTTTGCAATCATAAGGTGTGGTTATAGGGGCTCGTCATCGGGTTGGCTTATTGAGGATCCTTATTTTTATAAAAATATTCAGGGGGCTAAGAAAGCAGGAATAAAGGTTGGCGTTTATTTCTTTACACAAGCCATTGACCTTGTAGAAGCTGTAGAGGAAGCCAGTATGGTTGTATCGCTTCTTGGTGATTTGGATATTGATTATCCGGTATTTATTGATACTGAAGGAGCTGGAGGAAACGGAAGGGCAGATAATCTTGATTCTGGGACAAGGACTGCTGTTGTAAATGCGTTTTGCCAGACAATCATGGACTCAAAGCTTGAAGCAGGGGTTTACGCAAGCCGTAACTGGTATCTTAATAATCTTAGTGTGGATGAATTAAGCAACTATAACATATGGCTTGCCGAATACAGACAGACACCGGAATACGAAGGTAAATATGATATGTGGCAGTATACCTCAAGCGGCACAGTTGCCGGTATAGAAGGTCGTGTTGACTTAAATATAAGTTATCTTGGAGTAAATTAAGAGAAAGGAATTTGGAAAATGGGAAAGATTACAGTAGAGGAATGTATAGTTGACGGAATGGTCATCGAGGGGCTTAAGGTCATAACTCCGCAGGTGTTTGGTGACAACAGGGGTTACTTTATGGAGACATACAATTATAATGATTATAAGGAGGCTGGAATTGACCAGGTGTTTGTACAGGATAACCAGTCTGCATCCAAAAAAGGAGTGTTGAGGGGACTTCATTTCCAAAAGGAATTTCCACAGGATAAGCTTGTACGTGTCGTAAGAGGAGAAGTCTATGATGTGGCAGTTGATTTAAGGGAAAACTCTAAAACGTACGGAAAGTGGTATGGCATACTTTTGACAGAGGAAAATAAGAAACAGTTTTTTATTCCTAAAAATTTT
>CAYTGS010000202.1:0-3260 GCA_964437435.1 uncultured Roseburia sp. | reverse complement strand
GTAATAAATAATTTTTTAGTAGTCGTAGTAGTAGGGGCTGTGGAAATGTGGAAATATGGTGATGAGGCCGAAAAATAAAGGCCAAACCCCGTGGAAAAGGTCTGTGAAAAAAGGCCGAATCGGTTGTGGAAAAGAGGTCAGTTTTCCACAGACGGCTTTTTTGCGTCTCAATCCACATGAGATACAATGTCACAGCAATCCACAGGAGTCCACAAGGAATCCACAGATGTCCACATTTTACAAACATGTTATCCACTTAAGAGGGATTGATCTTCTTGGTCAGAATATCAATAGTACCTTTTAAGGTGGAATCAGTTGTCATATCATTCTTAATCTTCTTATAGCCATGGAGAATGGTGGTGTGATCCTTTTTACACAGCGCCTCGGCAATCTGGTTTAAGGTGTCGTCCGTCATCTCCTTGCAGAGATACATGGCAATCTGTCTGGGATAAGCCACGTCACTGCTCTTTTTGGTCGATTTGATGTCCTGATCCTGCAGGTTAAAGTGATCCGCAACCATATGTATAATGTAATCAGAGGTCACTTTTCTGGAAGCCTCAGGAGAAATCAGATCCTTTAAGGCCTCCTCTGCAGTCTGAACGTTGATCTCAGCCTTGTTGAGCTTGGAGTAGGCGATAATCTTTGTGAGAGCGCCCTCCAGCTCACGGATGTTGGTCTTAATATTTTCAGCAATGTACTTTAAAACCTCGTTGTCAATGTTATATCCTTCGCTCTCTTCCTTCTTGCGCAGGATGGCCATACGGGTTTCATAGTCCGGTGTGGAGATGTCGGCAGTCAGACCCATCTCAAAACGGGAACGCAGACGATCCTCCAGCGTGATCAGAGCCTTCGGCGGCTTATCGGAGGAAATGACAATCTGCTTTTTCGCCTCGTAGAGGGCGTTGAAGGTATGGAAAAACTCTTCCTGTGTTCCCTCCTTGTCCGCAATAAACTGGATATCATCAATCAGAAGGATGTCGTTGGTTCTGTATTTGTTGCGGAATTCAGACATGGCGTTTGGATTCTTGTTTCGAATGGACTCAATCATGTCATTCATGAAGTTTTCACTCGAAATGTAAAGAATCTTCTTTGTAGGGTCGTTATTTAAAACAAAATGGGCAATGGAATGCATCAAATGGGTTTTTCCAAGACCAACGCCTCCATATAAAAACAGAGGGTTATACTTCTCTGCAGGTGATTCGGCCACAGCAAGGGAAGCTGCATGAGCCAAATTGTTATTTGGACCTACAACGAAGGTGTCAAAGGTATATCTCGGATTGAGGTTTGCACTTTTTGAGGAAGCGGAATCCGCAACATAAGGCTTCTGTGAGGACCTTGCAGCGTTTTTTTCCTGCTCAGGGAGCTGTGAGACAATCATCACGCTCACGTGCATGCCGGTAATCTCCTCAATGGAAACTTCCAGTTTGATTTTATATTTTCCTATTACATACTCAATCATCAGGGATTTTTCTTCATCAGAAAAAACGATGTAGAGCGTGTTGGTGTCCTCGTCCAGTCTGACAGGAATCAGCGGTAAGATCCATGTTTTATAGGAAACATCGGAGAGATCATATTCATTTTTAAGATATTCCCTAATTTTATCCCAGTTGTCCTTAATTTTATCAAACATATATTGTACTCCTATCAGGGAAGGCATCACCAATAGAAAATACTTCCCCCACTTTAAGAAACATTCTGTTTTATTCTACAACAAAATTTTATAATTTGCAATTACCTGGTGGAAAGTTTGTACAAAAGGATTCACAAATACAGTGGAAAAGATGTGGATAAGGGTGATATTCATGTGGAAAGAGATGTGAAATGAGGTGAAATGTGGAAAGCTTGGTAAACGCTATTTATAAAGGAAGAAAGTCATCACAAAAGGGGACAATCATACACATTTTTGAAGTTATCCACAACTTATCCACATTTTGTGGATAAGTCTGTGTATGTGCAGAGATACACTGAAAACAGAAAAAAATTTAAAATAAGTGCTTGACTAATAAAACAAGATTTCATATAATGGGCTTTGATGTCTTACTGTGTAATTATGTAGAACTATCGGAGGTAAATATATTATGAAGATGACATTCCAGCCTAAGACAAGGGCAAGATCCAGAGTACATGGTTTTCGTGCAAGAATGAAGACTGCAAACGGCAGAAAGGTTTTAGCTGCAAGACGTGCAAAGGGAAGAAAGGTTTTATCTGCTTAATCAGATTATAAGCATTTAAAGAGATTACAGGTCGCATGTAAAGATGTGACCTTTCTTCTTTTTATCCATAAAAGGTAAAAAGCCTGGAACATTGATCGAAACGGGTGTAAACATGAGAAATATAAATGGTTTAAAGAAAAACAGTGAATTTCAGCGGGTGTATGGGAGAAGAAAGTCCTATGCAAACAGTTATCTGATCATGTATATTGCACCAAATCATTCAGAAGTATCCAAAATCGGAATTTCAGCCAGCAAAAAAATAGGAAACAGTATTGTAAGACATCATGTATCGAGACTGATCAGGGAAGCCTATCGGTTAAATAAGGAACAGCTGGCAGGAGGTTTTGATATTGTTATTGTTGCAAGACCGGCAGCGGCAGAGGCCAGATTTCATGAAATTGAAGGATCATATCTGAAGCTGCTTGAAAGACATCACCTGCTCTTAAAAGAGAGACAAGCTGATACGGGAGAATAGGAATTGAAAGGCAGGAGATCACTGCCCAAAAGGGCAATTATCAGAATCATCAAGGTCTATCAAAAATTTTCCCCCTATAAAGGGAAAAAGTGCTGCAGATATATTCCAACCTGTTCTCAGTATGCCCTGGAGGCTGTAGAAAAATATGGTGCCTTTAAAGGCGGATGTATGGCAATATGGAGGATTCTTCGTTGTAACCCCTTTTCAAAAGGGGGATTTGATCCTGTTCCTTAACAAGGAGGTAATCGATTGCAGTTTATTGTAATGACAAAAAGCACCGCATTCATCATTGGTCCCATCGCATCTCTTCTGGGCTATATTATGAATGCAATCTTTATGGTGACCAGCCAGTTTGGATTTATCAATATTGGTGTGGGAATCATTATTTTTACCATCATCGTGAAGGTGCTCATGACGCCCATGACGATTCAGCAGCAGAAGTTCACCAAGATGAACGCCTACATGCAGCCTGAAATTCAGGCCATTCAGAATAAGTACAAGGGCAAAACCGATAACGAGTCCATGATGAAGCAGAACATGGAATTGCAGGCGGTTTATCAGAAATACGGCGT
>CAYTGS010000201.1:0-3345 GCA_964437435.1 uncultured Roseburia sp. | reverse complement strand
TTTATGGAAGCTATGGCACTGATTTTGGGCATGTATTTCATTGTAATGTTAAGACTGAGAGGGCTAAACTCTGCAATGATGATGAGTGTGAGTATTTTAAAAAATATATGAAAAAATCTGTTAACAAATGATAATGACTGTGTTAAAATATTATCTAATAAGATTTTTTTAGTCAGGAGGAAAATACAATGGCAGGTAAAAAATGCGTAGCATACGTATCCACATATACAATGTCGGATAAGTATGGAATAAAGATATATGACGTGGATATGGAAAATGGAAGGTTTACAGAAAAGGGTGAGGTGGAGATTACCAATTCCTCATATGTCACAATTTCCCATAATAGAAAATATCTTTACGCAATAACGGACTTTGGAGTTGAGAGCTTTAAAATATTAAAGGATGGAAACCTTGAGCTTATCAATAAGGCTTCTACCAACAGTATGAGAGGATGCTATCTTTCAACGGATTATGAGGACAAGTTCCTTTTCTGTGCTGGATATCACGACGGTAAGATTACTGTGTTAAGGCTTGACCAGAAAACAGGCGCAGTTGGAGATATCACAGACGAGGTATTCCACAAAGGGCTTGGAAGTATAGCGGAGAAAAGCTTCAGACCGCATATTAGCTGCGTTAAGATGACTAGGGACAATAAATATTTGCTGGCGGCTGACCTTGGAATTGATTATGTTAATGTTTACAGGCTTGACCATGTAAGGGGGACTATAAGACAGGCGGATATTATAAGGTGCGATATTTCTTCTGCGCCACGTCATCTTAAGTTTTCAGAGGATGGCAAATTCCTTTATGTAATAAGCGAGATGAAAAACTGCATAGATGTTTACCATTACCACGAGGAGGACAATGTACCTTTCTTTGACTTGATTCAGACGGTTCCCACCTCTGACAATTTCGAGGTAAAGGGCGTTGCGGCAAGTGCGCTTAATATTTCAGAGGACGGAAAATATATTCTTGCCTCCACAGCGGGCGAAAACAGCGTTACATTGTTTGAAATCAATCAGGAAACAGGTGAGCTTACGAGGATATTCTGTCTACCTATAAGCGGTGAGTATCCAAAGGATGCGGCATTGTTCCCAGACAACAGGCACTTGGTAAGTCTAAACCATGAGTCAGACACTATGACATTTTTCAGGGTGGACTACGAAAACAAGTGTATTGTCATGAATGGAAAGGAAATAGAGGTAAAGCAGGCTAACTGCATAATATTCCATGAATTGAAATAATTATAATAATTATTATGATAATAAAGAGAAGCGGGTTTTATGCCCGCTTCTTTGGGTGAATAAATTTTATTCATAAAACTTTTTGATTTTATCAACTCTTGCAGTCATGTTTTGTAACAGCATGTCTAGAATTGTGATTGCAGTCATTGATTCTACAACCACTACAGCCCTTGGAACTATTATAGGGTCGTGGCGTCCTTTGATTTGAATTTCAATATCTTCACCGTTTTTATTTACAGTTTCCTGTTTTTGGAATATGGAAGGAGTGGGCTTAAAATAGGCTCTTAGCACTATATCAGAACCGTCGCTCATGCCCCCTAGGATTCCTCCTGAGTGGTTTGTCGCCTTTGTCACCTTTCCGTTATTCATTCTAAAGCTGTCATTGTTGGTGGAGCCGTTTGCTTTGGCAACACTAACTCCGTCACCGACTTCAAATGCCTTGACAGCACCGATTGACATTATGGCTTTTCCAAGATTTGCGTCTAACTTCTCGAATACGGGTTCGCCTACGCCTACAGGCATATTTTCAACAACACACTCGACAACACCGCCTGCGGAGTCGAGATTTGCCATACATTCCTTTAAATAAGCCTCTGCCTTTAGAGATGCTTCCTTGTCGGGCATGCCTGTCTGGTTGCTTCTAGCTTCGTCTATATCAAAATTGTCCATTGAAATCTCTATATCACCGATTGACTTGGTATAGGCTGTCACGCTTATTCCCAATTCGTTTAATAGCTTTGAAGCAATAGCGCCTGCTGCCACTCGCCCGATTGTCTCACGTCCTGAGGAACGCCCGCCACCACGGTAATCCCTAAAGCCGTATTTCTCATCAAAGGTATAGTCGGCATGACCAGGGCGGTAGTATGAGGCGATTTCGCTGTAATCTGATGAGCGCTGTGAAGTATTCCTAACTACCATTGATATGGGAGTGCCTGTAGTTTTGCCCTCAAAGATACCTGAAAGGATTTCAACACAGTCGCCTTCTTTCCTCTGAGTGGCAAATTTTGAAGCGCCTGGCTTACGCCTGTCGAGAAATTTTTGAATATCCTCCTCGCACAATTTCAATCCTGCGGGACATCCGTCTACAACAACCCCTAAGCCTGCACCGTGGGACTCGCCCCAAGTTGTAATTTTAAATATGTTTCCATAACTTGAACCTGACATATGTTAACCTCGTTATTCTATATAGTTGAACTCATTATAACTAAAAAGGTGGATAAAAGCAATAAAATATAGAATTGTGGAAAAAAATTATGGTAAAATGATGCAAAAAAAATAGAATTATGTTATTATCTAAGGTATATAGAGTGTTTAGGAGAGTTGGGATGAAAGGACCTTTTAAAATTTTTTACAACATTGGTCATTATTTGACATGCAATACAAAGCGTTTGGGTAGTATTTTTGCTGTAATTATATTTTTTGTAACTGGCAGCAGCTTCTCTTTTGTTGCAGAAACGGAATATGAAGATACTGGGGACGGGGATAAATGGACAACTGTGCAGCAAAACTATGAATATACGCCGACTGTGTTAAATGACGAGGATGAGCAACTGCCGTCTGACGATGATTTGCTTGCAGAATATAACGAGCAGGAAGAAATTGATGATGTCGCCTCACTTGATGACATTTTGGCTGAAAGTGGGGATGAAGTGGAAGTCTTAGAGGAGGATGAGACAATAGAGACGCTTTCTAAGGACGATTGGCAGCTTATACTTGTAAATAAACAACATCCGATACCTGACGGATATGAATTTACGCCTGCGGTGATAAAGGGTTCTATGAAATGTGATGAGCGTATATTGTCTGACCTTAAAGCGATGATGAAGGCTGCACAGGATGATGGCGTTAATCTTGTTGTAAGTTCGTCGTACAGGGATTACAGCAGACAGACGTATGTTTTTAATCGTAAGATTGACTATTACATGGAAAAGGGTTATTCTTATTTGGAAGCTTATAAATTAGCCTCTGTAACTGTGACGATTCCTGATGCCAGTGAGCACCAGATAGGGCTTGCGCTTGATATTACCTCAACCTCATATTCAGAGCTTGAAATTGACTTTGGAGACACCAAGGCTGGAAAGTGGCTTGCAGCGCATTGCGC
>CAYTGS010000200.1:0-3417 GCA_964437435.1 uncultured Roseburia sp. | reverse complement strand
TATCAGGATTTCCAGCCTTCTCACACTCCGTAACAATATTTAAAAGTTCTGCCTTGTTATCAGGATAAAGATGATGAATTGCATATGCGTTATCCCAGAAAATCCTAAAATCCAAAGCTGCAGGCTTAAGGTTTGCAAATCTCCTTACAACCTCGTCAGAATAAACCAATCCTGCCGGATTTGTATATTTAGGCACATTCCATATTCCCTTAACAGTCGGGTCATTGTTTACATATTTTTCCACCAAATCCATATCGGGACCGTTCTCGTCCATGGGAATATTAATCATTTCTATTCCAAAGCTCTCCGTTATGGCAAAATGTCTGTCATATCCGGGCACGGGACAGAGGAATTTGACCTTATCCAGCTTGCACCAAGGTGTATTACCAGCAATGCCGTGAACCATCGCCCTTGATATGAGGTCATACATGATATTAAGGCTTGAATTTCCATACACAAAAACATGGTCAGCAGGACATTCCATAAGCTCCGCAAATAGCTCTTTCATCTCCTTAATACCGTCAAGCACACCGTAATTTCTAATATCCACTCCGTCAGCCCCTTTAAAGACTGCGCTGCTATTCAATATATCAAGCATTGGGAGTGACAAATCAAGCTGGTCAGCTCCCGGCTTACCACGGGACATGTCAAGCTTTATGCCTTCCTCTTTTAATTTATCGTACTGAGCCTTAAGCTCTGCCTGAAGCCTAGAAAGCTCCTCTTTGCTCATATCCTTGTATGCTTTCATTATTCTCTCCATTCTACTGTAATAATACCTTTTATACCACACTTACGAGCAGAACCTAAAGCATTTGCTCTACTCCGCTTAAAATAATATAATACATCATATCGCTATCTGTCAATACATTGTATACATGTATATCAGTATTTTTTAGATATTCCTTATACTAATCCCATTTTTCCTCCATAAGTTCAAAAATTTCAAGGTCTTTTAGGTGATTTTCCATGTTAAGTATAAGCATTATACGCCTATCTTCATCCGAATACAGAAACTCTCTCTGCCACTTGTAAAAATGCGGTCCGTCATCAATATTCCGCACATAACCCATCATGTTTTCTAAAAGCCATGCACTCTGTTTTACATCAGTAAGGCACTCGTTTTTATAAAAATCATGCCATTTTCCATGCTCCCTGTCCTTCATGGAGGTATCGGCTTTAAGGTATTCCTTTCTAGCTTTTCCGGCAAGGTAAAATGACTTTTTGTAATCGCCGTCAATTGCAAGGATTACACTTTTTGCGGTAAGTCCTGCACCATGATAGCAATGATATAAAAGCCTTGCCTGTAAAAGAATTGTGTCTTCAAATAAAGTCTTTGCCCTGTCAGTTAATCCAAGGCTTGTTTCTTCGCAGAGGTTCAGGTATTCTTCATAGCCCTTAGTTGCTTTCGTACATATGTTTAAATACCACTGTGCCTGCTCCTTTAATGTATCAAAATCTGCCACCCATATCATATCTTCACATCTGCTTTGGAAATCACGCATATATTGTGATACAATCATTCTTGCCACGTGGTTTGCAAACTGTTCACCTGCATGGTCGTCATCATTTACCCCATATTGGGGAGCATAGTCAGCAAATGCTTTTATACAGTCGGAAACCTTATTTGCATTTTTATCCCCATAGTACTCCGACACATAATTTATTCTATGTTTTTCAATATCAACATTGCCTGTTTTCCAAATTTTTGATATTAAATCAAGGAAATAAACATGAGGCTTTATGTTGGAGGAATTAATAATCCAGAAGTCATTTCCACCACAGTCCAAAACTGCAGCAAGCTCATCAGCAACAAACTCTGCGGAATTTGGAAGCATTGTTATATGGTTTGCAGCCTGAAGGTCATAAAATGATACATGATAATAAATTCCGTTTTTCTCCTTATTACCCTTTTTCGGAAGTGAGGGCACTCTGGGATTATGGTTGTTTTGTCTTCTTGATACCATTTTTCCATAACCATTGTCAGCCCAAATTTTAATCACATCAGCAGGGAGAACAAACATCCCCTTTTGGTACAGCTCCATGACCTCACCGTAGAGATTAAAGCAACATACCGCATTTTTATCCGTATTTTTTACCATGTCATACTGTATTTTCACAAGACTACTTAAAAGCTCTCCCCTTGCCTTATCAGTGGAATATCGCTCATCATCCGCCCAAAAAGGTCTGTCGCCCTGTCCCCTAAATCCTAAATTCCATATGATTTTTTTGCCCTTTTGTTCATTAACTGCGTCCTGCCAAAGTTTTGTAAATTTCTTGGGGTGCTCAGCGTATGAGGGGTTAAGTCCGGGATAAGCCCTTGAAAACATCTCAGCTCCAAGCGGCTCTGCATGGTGGTGTGTGATATAAAGTCCCATTGAGAGCGCAAGACTTCTATAATAGTGGGCGTTCTTATCAGTTCCGGGAATTACCATATTTCCGCCACACCTTAAAAGTGTCTCAAAGGCAAGCTCCCATGGCATGTCCTTTTTCCTATCAACGCTCCATGCACTTAAAAGTACCTCGTCATTTATAAACCATCCCCTGTAACGCACTGCAAAGGGTTTGGACTTGTATATAAAATCAGAGCTTATACTGACTTCATTTCGTTTTTCAATTGTCAAATCCATCCAAAACCAGAAGGCGTAAACCCCGAGAAAACGGCGGCTTACTTCATATATGCCATATATAAAGCCAAGGTCGTCTCCCGCATGGATTTCAAGCGAGTTTTCGCTGTTATTTACTATGATTTCATATTGTTCGGAGGGCAGTGCTTCTATTTGTATGAGGTTAATGTCTGCGCCTTCTTTATCTGTTTTTGTAAATACCTTGTCTATGTCACGTTTAAGAGAATTAACTGCATGGTTTACGGCTATATTTGCAATAAAATCTGTGTTTATTTTCGTGTTTCTATTTATTATGATATTCACGTCATCCATATGTTTATTCCCCCAATATAAACTTTCAACATTTTATAGCTTTATTATACTCAAAATTTCGCTATACTACAATTATAAAAATATTATAGCAACTGCGTCATGAATAATTTAAAGTGTCCCATAAAATAAAGAAAGACCACACACAAGAATGGATAACTCCTGTATGTGGTCTTGGTATAAATCACACCCTAACAACCAAATTTTCCACTAGCTTTGCCGAATGTGCTGCTGCCGCTTTCTCAAACTCCGGATAATCCATATGAGCACTACCATCTGCCTTGTCAGAAATCGCACGGATTACAACGTACGGAATATTATTCAAAAACGCTGCATGCGCAATTGCCGCACCCTCCATCTCTGTACAAGAGCCGTTAAACGTTGTAATCAGCCTGTCTTTTACATCGCCTGCAGATATAAACTGGTCACCGCTTAGTACCCTGCCCTCGTAAACGTTTATATCAGGGTTTACTTCCTTGCAGAC
>CAYTGS010000199.1:0-3442 GCA_964437435.1 uncultured Roseburia sp. | reverse complement strand
TGATAGCTACAGGGCAGCCCTTTACGCACTGTGCATTCTTACAGTTAATGCAGCGTCCTGCCTCACACATAGCCTCCTCTTTGTTATATCCAAGACATACTTCTTCAAAATTAGTAGCTCTTACCTTTGCATCCTGCTCACGTACAGGCACTTTTGTTAATACATCCATTATTTGTCACCTCCGCACTGACCACATCCGCCATGGTGTGTGTCGCCTTCCTGCAATTTAAGCATAGCCCTTCCCTCAGCAGTCTTATAAATCTGCTGACGCTTCATAGCCTCATCAAAGTTTACAAGATGTCCGTCAAACTCAGGACCATCCACACACGCAAACTTAACCTTATCCCCTACAGTAACTCGGCACGCACCGCACATTCCCGTACCGTCAACCATGATTGGGTTAAGGCTGACAATTGTATGTATATTAAGTTCCTTGGTCAGCTTACATACGAATTTCATCATAATCATAGGACCAATAGCAATACACAGGTCATATTTCTTTCCCTCAGCTACCAAATCAGAAATAGTCTGTGTCACCATGCCCTTGCGTCCATATGAGCCGTCATCAGTTGTGACATAGAGATTTCCGGCAACAGCCTCCATCTCCTTTTCAAGTATGAGTAAATCATGAGTCTTTGCACCAACGATTACGTCAGCGGCAATTCCATTTTCGTGAAGCCATTTAACCTGTGGATAAACAGGTGCTGTTCCGACACCGCCTGCAACAAACAAAATCTTCTTCTTTGAAAGCTCTGCCTTGTCCTCGCCTATCATCTCCGAAGGACATCCCAAAGGTCCTACAAAATCATGGAAGAAATCTCCTGCCTTTAGGTTGGCCATTCTTGCAGTCTCGGCTCCCACAGTTTGGAATACTATTGTTATAGTTCCATTTTTCCTGTCATAATCGCAGATAGTAAGGGGTATTCTCTCACCGTCCTTATCCATTCTCACAATTACGAACTGACCAGGCTGACAGTTTTTTGCAACACGTGGTGCCTCAACCAACATTAGATAAATATTGGTGGTAAGCTCTCTGGCTTCTAAAATTTTATACATCAACAATTCACCATACCTTTCTTGTTATTTTTTTCACATACAGTCATTGTATATGAAATATAGTATAATTTCAACTAATTTTTTATAATTATATATTATTCAAAGGGGCGCAGATTATATTTACCCTCATCAAGCTTATACGCCGTATACAAATCGGCAGTTTCCACATCTATTGCATAGATATTGCTTGTATCATGTACTTTCCCCATTGTATCAACATATTCCTCATACACAATATAATATGTCCTGTCATCCATACTGTACAGGGTTTTCACTTCGTATTGGTTTAGTCCCAACTTATTTGGGACATTTCCCTCCACATTTGCGAGCTTTCCCTGCGCCCACAGATTATTTTTCAAAACGGTTATCGCCAAATCAGTACTGAAATTGGCATCTATCTCAAGATGAAACGTCCTGCTGACCACACTGCTTGATAATCCCGAATCATCAATTGTGACAAACGAGAAATTACTAATTCCGTATGGCATTTCAATAGGACCCACATACCTGTTGCTTTTCTTGGTCGGAGTGGAGCCGTCCGTTGTATAGTATATCTTTGATTTATTATCATAATAAGCCTCTATCATCACAGGCTTGTCGTACACTCCACTGTCAGGCTCAATAAGCGGTGCTTCCGGTGTTGCAAGGCTTATATAGTAGTTTTGGGACACTATATCACTCTGAATACCATACATGTTGACAAACATTGCCCTGACAATATACTCTCCTGATTCAAGTAAAATCGGCGTTTCATACACCAATGAGTTTTTGGTTGGAATTGTACCGTCTAAGGTATAGTATACAAAGCCGTCAGAATTTCCTGATATAGTAATGGAAATAAGCTCATCATACACACCGCCCTCCTTGTTAAACACAGGCTCAAGGGCGGTATATTTATTATATTTTGTCAGTATTCTGGGAATGTCACAGTTTTTTAACAGGCTTCCCATCTTGGCATAATCCGCTTTATCCTCATATATCCCCAGAAGCATATCATAGACTTCTTCCCTGTTGTCATAGTCGTTATTTAATTCTAATATTTCCTCCAAAATAGAGACAGTGCTTTGACTTTCACCGTCTTTATCATAATATTTTGCAAGCAAAAAACGGGCATCCAGATTATCCGGGTCAATGGCAACAGCCCTTTCAAGATACCCTACCGCTTCGGTATAATTATTGTTCGCCGCACTTTCTACGGCTTTTCCATACTGATAATCAAAAGAATTGTATCTGTAATCATTTACTCTATTGACAGCCGTAAGCGCAATAGCAGCTATAACTATTATGACAACAAGTGCAATAATAGGTCCCTTAATCTTATCAAGTGTTATATTTTTACTTGGAAAATAGTCGCTGATTTCATCCTTTATATCATCATCAAAGGACTCATCCGAAATTATATCGCCATTAGCCATATCCTCCATCATAGAGCTTATGGACTCCCTAAGCTTATCCTCAAGCTCTATGTCAAAGTCAGGCACAATTTTAATTTCTTCTCCGCAATTCTCGCAAAGCAATTTACCATCTTCCAACTCATTTCCGCAATTTGGACATTTCATGCTTTGACTTGCTCCTTATGCCCCTAAAATAATCCTGTTATCATGCCTTCATTAGTTACATCAATATTATATGCCGCCGGATTTTTGGGAAGTCCGGGCATAGTCATAATTGCACCTGTAAGGGCAACTATAAATCCTGCTCCCGCCGAAACATATACTTCCCTTATATTAAGTGTAAATCCCTCCGGTCTTCCAAGAAGCGTAGGGTCATCAGACAATGAATACTGGTTTTTAGCCATACAGATTGGAAGCTTATCAAATCCAAACCTTTCAAGCCTCTCAATCTGCTTCATTGCCGAGGACGCAAAAACTACATCCTTAGCTCCGTAGATTTCCGTGGCAATTTTTGTAATTTTTTCCTTAATCGAAAGGTCTAAATCATAAATCGGAGCAAAATTGCTCTCCTTTGTCTCCAATGTATTAAGTACAGCGTTAGCAAGCTCAATTCCGCCTGCTCCCCCCTTTTCCCATACCTCGGAAAGGGCAAACTCACAATTCCTGTCGTTACAGAATTTCCTTACAAACCCAATCTCTGCGTCCGTGTCTGTAACAAAGGCATTTAAAGTGACAACAACAGGTACTCCGTACTTGTGTAAATTTTCAATATGCTTTTCAAGGTTGGCAATACCCTTTTCAAGGGCTGCAAGGTTTTCCTTGTTCAAATCATCCTTTGCCACTCCCCCATTGTATTTAAGCGCACGTATTGTTGCGACAAGTACAACAGCGTCAGGACTAAGACCTGCCTGACGGCACTTAATATCAAAAAACTTCTCCGCACCAAGGTCAGCGCCAAAACCTGCCTCCGTTATAACATAGTCAGCCATTTT
>CAYTGS010000198.1:0-3471 GCA_964437435.1 uncultured Roseburia sp. | reverse complement strand
TGCGTATATATTTTCCAAGCAAATCCGATATAAAGAACGGCAAAAGCATAAAAAGCGCAACTGCTATAATTACCGATAGTACAACCGTAACTCCCATCATTATATCGTCAGCTTTACTTCCCAATTTCTTTTCAAGCCCGCTCTTTTCCTTGTCGTTGTCTTCCTCATCCTCATAAAATGAAGCTGAATGCATAGTCACCTTCATTCCAAGCACAAGTGAATCCACAAAAGCAAAAACACCCCTTATAAATGGAAGCTTCGCAAAGCCCTTATCGCTTCCCGCTCCTTTGTATTCCTCAACCTGTACATCAATATTTCCATCAGGCTTTCTTACAGCAACTGCGTATTTATCCTTATTTTTCATCATTACGCCTTCTAAAACTGCCTGTCCGCCTATTCCTGAATAATGTGCCTGTCTCTTTCCAGCCATATCTGTCCCTTTCTTAACATAATTTCAAGGTATAAAATTAAAGGTTGAGATATCAATAACCTCAACCTTTTACGCTACTTATTTGCTTTCTAAGCCTCTACGCCGTACTTCTTATTGAACTTATCAATACGTCCACGAGCTGATGCAGCTTTCTGCTGACCTGTGTAGAATGAATGGCATTTTGAACAAACTTCCACGTGGATATCCTGCTTTGTAGAACCTGTTACAAATGTGTTTCCACAGTTACATGTAACAGTTGCCTGATAGTAATTTGGATGGATTCCTTCTCTCATTGCTTTCACCTCTCTATGTTTAAATCTTCATCAATTATATACTTACTTATGTTCCCATAAACAGCTTAATCAGTATATCATAGTTTATAATCTAGTGCAAGCACTTTTTATATGAATTTAATTTTTTTTACCATTTCAACAAACTCGTTATTGTCCTTTGTCCGTGCAAACATATCAAGTATCTTGTCAACCGCCTCGTCTGACTTTAATCCGTTTAAGGCTTTTCTCATAATATTAATTGCCTCAAGCTCCTCTTGTGTCAGAAGCAAATCCTCACGTCTCGTACCCGACTTTGGAATATCAATTGCAGGGAATACCCTCTTTTCAGAAAGCTTTCTGTCAAGTACCATCTCCATGTTACCTGTTCCCTTAAATTCCTCGTACACAACATCATCCATCTTAGAGCCTGTATCAACAAGGGCTGTTGCAAGTATTGTAAGACTTCCGCCTTCACGCATATTTCTAGCTGCGCCAAAAAATCTCTTAGGCATATGGAGAGCCGCAGGGTCAAGTCCTCCCGAAAGGGTACGTCCACTTGGCGGAACCGTAAGGTTATATGCCCTTGTAAGCCTTGTAATGCTGTCAAGCAGTATACATACGTCCTTTCTATGTTCAACGAGACGTTTTGCACGCTCTATAACCATCTCTGCAACACGCTTATGGTGCTCAGGAAGCTCGTCAAAGGTCGAATAAATAACTTCAACATTGGGTCCCTCAATTGCTTCCTTTATGTCAGTAACCTCCTCTGGACGCTCATCAATTAGAAGTATAATCATATGCATCTCCGGGGCATTTCTGAGTATTGACTTTGCAACTTCCTTTAAAAGCGTAGTTTTACCTGCCTTGGGTGGGGATACAATCATACCCCTCTGTCCTTTGCCCACAGGACTCATCAAATCCATAATCCTCATTGCAACGCTTGCCCCCGGAGTTTCAAGCCTTATTCTCTTATCAGGGAAAATAGGGGTCATGTCCTCAAAATTGCGTCTTTTTGATGCAATCTCAGGTGGGTATCCATTTATTTTCTTGAGATAAAGCAATGCACTGAATTTCTCATTCATTGTCTTTACCCTTGTATTTCCCTCTATAATGTCCCCTGTCTTAAGACCAAAACGACGTATCTGACTAGGCGCCACATATACATCATTCTCTCCCGGCAGGAAATTATCACTTCTGATAAATCCAAATCCGTCCGGCATTACCTCCAATATTCCCTTTGCAGTCACACCACTATCAAGCTCCGTAGGATATTTTTCTGCCGGCTTTTCAGATACAGGTTTTTCCACCTGAATATTTTCCTCATTGTGTTTTTTCAACACAGGCTTTGGCTCTACATCTTTCCCGGCAGCCTTATCCTTCTCATCCTCCGCAAGCATAAGCTCTATAAGTTCAGATTTTTTTAAAGAACTTGTTTTCTTTAACCCCCGGGCTTTTGCTATTTCCCTTAGCTCTGAAAGTGCCAAAGATTCGTATTTTTCTCTCATAAACCCTACCAATATTTACCTTTCAAAAATATAAATTTTTATTTTAAATTAAAATCAATTGGAAATTCAATTACGAAATGTCGTCAACTAATTATAAAAAGATGGAGTACTAAGATAAATACTACTTTTTTATTATAACACATTTTTTACAAATAGGAAGAAGAATTTATTGCGAATTGTAAAAATTTATTATACATTATTAATTAAGAATAAATTTTAAAGGAGATTTTACATATGACAATTCAGGAAAAAGCCTTAGAGCTTCATAAAAAATGGAATGGAAAATTAGAAACAGTTTCAAAAACACCTGTAAAATCAAGGGAAGACCTTTCACTTGCCTATACCCCAGGTGTTGCAGAGCCTTGTAAGGTTATCGCAGAGGACAAGGAGGCTGCATACCAGTATACAATGAAGGCAAACACTGTTGCTGTTGTTTCTGACGGTAGCGCAGTACTCGGTCTAGGAAATATCGGACCATATGCCGCTATGCCTGTTATGGAGGGAAAAGCTGTACTTTTCAAGGAATTTGGCGGTGTCAATGCCGTTCCAATCTGCCTTGATACACAGGACACCGAAGAAATTATTAAGGCTGTCACATGGCTTGCTCCTGCTTACGGCGGAATAAACCTTGAAGACATCAGCGCTCCACGTTGTTTTGAAATCGAGGAACGTTTAAAGGCTACCCTAGATATTCCCGTATTCCATGATGACCAACATGGTACCGCTATTGTAGTACTTGCAGGCATCATTAATGCCCTTAAGGTTGTCAAAAAGCAAAAGGAAAACTGTAAGGTTGTGGTAAACGGTGCCGGAAGCGCAGGTGTTGCAATCACTAAGCTTTTGCTTACATACGGTTTTACAAATGTTATCATGTGCGACAAGGTTGGTATCGTATCTACTTCAACTGAGGGACTTAACTGGATGCAAGAAAGAATGGCAAAGGTCACAAACCTTAACAATGAGACTGGTACTCTTGCCGACGCATTAAAGGGTGCTGATATTTTCGTCGGTGTTTCCGCTCCAAATATCGTGACCTCTGAAATGGTTAAATCTATGGCTAAGGATTCTATACTCTTTGCAATGGCAAACCCTACACCAGAAATCATGCCTGACGTGGCTAAGGCTGCCGGTGCCAGGGTTGTAGGTACTGGAAGAAGCGACTTCCCTAATCAGGTTAACAATGTAGTAGCTTTCCCCGGTATATTCAAGGGTGCTTTAGAGGGACGTGCCACACAGATTACAGAGGAAATGAAGCTTGCCGCTG
>CAYTGS010000197.1:0-3473 GCA_964437435.1 uncultured Roseburia sp. | reverse complement strand
CCCTTTATTAGCTCCAACAAACAGCGCTCTCAGTCGGTGACGCTGTATTCCTGTCGTTTTCCTTAACAAGAGTCTCTTTCATAGCATTTAATGAACTTATTTAATTCCAGGACTTATTTACAAAGACATAATATCACATTGTTTTTTATATTTCAATAGGGAATTTAAAATTTGTAGTACTAATTAGGACTACTAATCATTTCTTTACATTCCTAACTGTGTCATTCCGCCAAGCAATATATACCTATTATCATAATAAATCTGCGAAAACTGGCTCATGGATAAAGGATTTTCACCCATACCGGCTTCTATAGTATATCCAGGAAGATTGCGACTTTCAATAAACCAATCTTTGTATCCAGCATAACCTGATGCATAAGGAGTGTCTTCCATTAGATATCCGCTTACTTCTGCAAAATACTCGGCAATTTTTCTCGAATTTTCCGGTTCATAATCGAGATATTTCCAGTATATCACCTGACCTTGGGTATGGTATGCAAGAATCAATTTAAAGTCATGGGCATTTGTAAAATGGTACATATTTATACTTTCGATTGCTGATAGAGGCGCTTCTCCCACATAATCCCTTGGAGCCGGAGTTGTATAACCCTGCTCATATTTTATCTTTTTTGCATTCTCCCAACCTGCGGGAAATTGAAGATTAAGGTCTATTCCGTCTATGTTTGCCTTCCAACCTTCCGGATATGGAATTTCAGGATATTCGGAGGCGATATCTGCAGTCTGCTCTAAATACTCCTCATTTCTGATTACACCGTTTACAAGGTCAGCTCCGTCAGGATTTACCATCGGCACAAGATAAAGGCTAAAATCATTATATAATCTTTTTATGTCTTCACCATATAAGTCAGCTCCAGATGCATATGCTTTTGCATATTCTTCCGCAAATTTCAATAATATGGGGGTAGTTATCCACTCATTTGCATGAAAGCAGGCATTGTATCCCACCTCCGTCTCTCCCTCTCCTAACTGCATATAACATATTTCCCTACCCATTACGCTTTTTCCGATACATCCTGAAATTATAAACGGATATCTAATTTTAAGTCCTTCCATAACATATTCCGTGAGCTTTGACGTATAATTTACCCTTTCATCTACTAATGGAAAAGAAAAAGGAACGTATATCCTCGTTCCAATCTGTAAATTTTTGGCATCTAATGAGGGATTTGCTGTCATTATGGCTGATACCTTTGTATCATGCATACGTGCTATACTCCAAAGAGTATCTCCCGCCATAATCACATGTGTGGTATATCCCTTTAAATATGGTATGAGCTTCTTCCATGCTGCCCTATCCACATAGCAACCCACCTGGCTTCCCAAAAACTGCCTTAATGCTTGACAGGTGTTTGAGTCAAATTCACCATTTATGTTAATCAAAAAGCCAGCCCTATTTAATGCTAACTGCATATAACTTACTATGACACCCCTGTCACCGATATAAATATTTTTCATAATAATATCAAGTTACCCTTAAGATAAGCATTAATATATCATATGCTGATTGCAAGGTTTTTGATACATATGATTTACACTAAAATCCTGCTAAGAACCTCGTCCTCCATGACAACCTTTTTAGCCATATCTCGATATTTTTCCTCATGCAGATAAGTATGCCTATGCGGTTTTATGGATGGTGCCAAGTCTATTGCTTTTATAAAATCCTCTTTTTTCATACCAAGTGTTTCCACATAATTCCAAAAGCCTGTCTCGTTAAATACTGTGTTAATACGCACATATCTGTGGTTTTGGACTACTGCCATTATATAAGTTGCAATGCCTACCTGTATTCCGTGGAGTTGCGGGGTTTCAAGCATTTTGTCTAAGGCATGTGAGATTAGGTGCTCGCTGCCGCTTGTGGGTGCTGAGCTTCCTGCAATTTCGTTTGCTATTCCACTCATTGAGAGGGAGTCTAAAAGTTCCTTTAAAAATATCTCGTCCTTTATGCTCTGATAAGGTGTCCTAACGAAGCTGTTTACCGCCTTTTTTGCTATCATCACAGCAAAATCGTTTAGTTGGGAATAACCTAACTCTGACTCGTATACCCAATCGTATATTGCCGTAATCTTTGATACCATATCGCCTATTCCTGAATATATAAATTTTTCAGGAGCCGTCCTTATAACCTCTGTGTCTACGATTATTCCGTAAGCAAGCCTTGCAGGAACGGAATTTCTCCTGCCATCCACAATGAGGGATGCACTTGCACTTGAAAAGCCATCGCTAGAGCTTGAAGTGGGAACGCTTATAAACGGCAGTTTTTTCAAAAATGCCGCATATTTTCCTGCATCTATCACCTTGCCACCGCCTATGGCTATTACCGCCCTAGTTTTATTTGGAATAGCAAATGTCATTTTTATAATGTCATTTATGTCTACTGAGTCTATTTCACTATATTCTAAGACTTCTATATCCGAAGCCTTTAGTGATTCCATTACTTTTGTACCAAAAAGGTCTATCAGACCATTTCCAAAATAAATGACTACTTGATTGAAGCAAGCGTCCTTCATGTATGTTCCGATTTCAGAAAGTGTTCCATTTCCCACCTTTAATATTGCGGGAATTTCGATACTACTTGCAGTTTGCATTGTTGTTCTCCCTTCTTACCCATTATGGCATATCATACATAGACATAGTCTCTTTGTTTCTAAATTCATGCTTCTCATAATATCCTATGAGTTTCCCATGCGACCTTAGCGCCACTATGTAGCCATCTTTATTCTGCTTTTCGTTGTGGAAGGTGTAGACTATGTTGTTATCCTCTGAAGCTGCGAACCAATCTACCACCTTTATCATCTTTGCACGTGATTCCTCGTTATGGCAATCCATTATGCTTTGACCTATGAGCTTTTCCCCACCATATTTTGCATAATGATTTATAGCTGATGGATTCATGTATATAATTTTATGCTCTAGGTTACATATTACTACCGCACACCTGTCTTGGTCTATTATACTTTTGTAAAAATCTGCATATTCAATCATAATTGTTACCATCCTTTATTTTTTCTTCTACTTTCTTTGGAACTCTTATTAGTCCTAATTTCCAAAATAGGCTGTATATATATGAGATGCCAAATATCTGACCTATCGCCTTTGGTCCTTTGTACTCTGGCGAGGTGTTGTCTTCCATGTCTGACAACACTTTGTGGAAAGCAAGCATTATAGAACTTTTAGTAAGCGTCTTGCTTTCTTCTTTGCGTGAGACTATTAATTCTCCGCTATATTCACCATTTCTTTTGCACTTTATTATGTA
The DNA here is from genome assembly GCA_964437435.1 of uncultured Roseburia sp. Classification (GTDB taxonomy): domain Bacteria; phylum Bacillota; class Clostridia; order Lachnospirales; family Lachnospiraceae; genus COE1. The sequence continues at coordinate 196 of CAYTGS010000197.1, read as the reverse complement.
TGAAAACATCAGTCCTGACTTTGTATACAGCTCGTAATTTTGATACGCCATCACAGCACGCCATAGGGCTTCATCTAGTTCGTTTAAGTCTTTGTTGTTATCTAGTTCATTTGCAAGCTTACTAGATATCATATTTTGCAATTCTTCTATTGCTTTTCTTTGCTCTGTGTTAATATTGTTATCCATTATAACACCT
>CAYTGS010000196.1:0-3481 GCA_964437435.1 uncultured Roseburia sp. | reverse complement strand
ATATTATATTTTATAAGCCAATAGTTTATCTGGAGAAGATAAGCTAATAGCTGCGGACCGGACATAAGCTGACCATAGAAGGGCTTTCCGTAGTCTGAGGGCTTTTTGATAAACTCAAGTACTTTGGATATATCTATCAATTCCCTTAGAGGAGAACGTGTATCTGAGAGCATTTCCACTACAGCAGTGCGCAGCATGTTTTCGTATGCCGTGTCATATGTTTTTGGATATGGACTCTTTTTCCTATATAGGATTTCGTCAGGAACAAGCCCTTTTGCACTTTCACGTAAAAGCCCTTTGACAACGTTATCCCGGCATTTCATATTCCAAGGCACATTCCATATATATTCAACTAATCTATAGTCGGCAAAGGGAACTCTTGCATCTATGCCGGCTTCAAAAGCAGACCGGTCCATTCGGTCTAAAAGCGTCTGCATAAACCATTTTATATTGAGATATGCAATTTCACGTCTTCGTTTTTCTAAGCCGGTTTCACCGCTTAATATAGGAACCTCTGACAGTGTAGTATTATATGCATCATAGGCATATTCCTTTAATGGCAGCATTTTAATTACATTGTCTTTTAGCAGCATTGTGCGTGGCGAAAAGTCCATTGACCATGGGAATATGTCGGAGTCTAAATATTCTGGTCTGTGGAACCATGGATATCCGCCAAATATTTCATCAGCACATTCTCCGGTAAATGCTACTTTATGATTTTTGGAGACAAGCTTACAGAAATACAGCATTGAAGCGTCTATATCAGCCATGCAAGGTAAATCCCTTGCGTCAACTGCTTCAAATAAATAATCATACAGCATAGTGTTAGTACATTCTAAATATTCATGGTTGGTGTGGCAGTGGGATATCATCATATCTACATATGGTCTGTCGAGTGAGGGCTGGAATGAGTTAGCCTTAAAATTTATGTCATTGTCCTTAAAGTCAAAGGAATATGTATCAAGAGTTTTCCCTAATTTATCAAGTTCACTACTGCATATGGCAGTTACAATGCTGCTGTCTATGCCTCCTGACAAAAAGCTGCAGATAGGTTTATCAGTTGACATTTGTAGCTTTACGGCATCAGTGATAAGAAATTTTGTCTTTTCAACGGTTGCTTCATAGCTGTCTTCATGTGGATGACTTTCAAGCTTCCAATAGTATTTGGTTGAAAGAGTACTTTTATGGTATACGATATATGTGCCAGGGATAACTTCATACACATCCTTAAAAATTCCGCTTCCGTAAGTCTTTGCAGGTCCAAGACCAAATATTTCGCAAAGTCCATCTCGGTCTAAACGTGGGTTGAAGCCGGGAAAATTAAGTATTCCCTTTAATTCGGATGCAAATATAAGGGTATCGTTTAAAATCGTATAAAACAGAGGTTTTACTCCAAGCCTGTCACGTACCATATAAAGCTTACGCTCAGTATCATCATATATTACAAGTGAAAATACCCCGTTTAAGTTTTGCAGACAGTCAATGCCGTGTTTTAAATATTCTGTGAGTATAAATTCAGTATCGGAGGAGCTGTTGCAGTTATATATAGTGCCGTTTAATGCTATGGATGCTTTTTTGTTGGCTAGCTCCATTGTCAAAATCTTTTCCGAATCCAAAGCCATAAGCTTATAGCTGTTGTCGGACTTGGTAAAGCCTGAAATTCTGCAAATATTATCCATTTAAAATCTCCTTTGAAGTATTATAATCTCTTAAAATAGGCTGATATTGTTTGTGCTCAAGGGCAAGCTCCAAAGTCGGTATGAGAAGCTCCGTATGAGCAACAAGGGAATTAGGCTTTTTAATGCAGTCATCCTGACCAAATGGAACAAAATAAATATTTTTGCTGTTGCATAATAGACCTATGTTTTTTAAATTCATGCCAAGTCCGTCATTTGTCGATATAGACAAAACAAGTGGCTTATTGTTTCGTACATGAGCCTTTGCCGCCATAAGCACGGCTGTATCGGTTATACCGTTTGCAAGCTTGGCGGCGGTGTTTCCCGTGCAGGGTATTATGGCAAGGATATCCAGAAGGGATGATGGACCTAGTGGCTCTGCTTTTTCTATTGATGTGATTGGCTCCTTTCCCGTGATTTGCTTTATTTTAACCTTAAAGGAGTCAGGCTTTCCAAAGCGGCTTTTTATTGTCTGCGATGATTTAGACATAATCGGATAAATGTCAGCCCCAGTCTCTGAGAGCTTTTCAAGCTCCTTAAACATTTTCTCATAGGTGCAAAATGAACCGGTAAGCGCAATGCCTATCTTTTTGCCTTTTATATCCATAAGTCAATGCTCCTATAATCTATTTATTACATAATTGGTCAAAAGCTCTGCCGAGCTTTTTGGGGAGTATTTGCCGGGAAGTCCGGGACAGTAGAGTATATTTGTGCCATATTTTAATGCGGCGTTATAATCGGCACCTGTCTTGTTTGAAGCAATGTCTATTATAAGCGTATCTGAGGTGATTTTCCTTAAGGTTTTTTCATTAATAGCCTGAAATGGAATAGTGTTAAAGATATATTCAAACTGGTCTGCATTTGGGGAAAATTCTGAAAGTGGGAGTATATTAAAACCAAGGGAGAAGGCTAGTGATAGTTCATTTGAGTCATTTGAACAAATTGTAATTTTTGCATGAAAGCCCGAAAGCCTGTCGGCAATCATTTTTCCGCATCTTCCAAAGCCGATAACTAAGGTATTGCTTTGGTGAAGTGTTGTATTTTTGTGGAGCAGGGCTTCTAATATTGCCCCCTCTGCGGTGGATACCGCATTTTTGATTGTCATTGGTTCATCAAGCATAAAATCATGGCAATATATTTCACGTTCGTCGCAGGTTCGTCTGAAATCGTCAGGTATTACTCCTGCAAATATTTTTTGGTGTTTTCGCATACAACGCTTTAAGTCACTTATGCTTATTGATGAAAGTTGGGCTGTGTTTTCGCAGTATAAATAATCTCCCTTTGTAAAAGGAATACCACCTATTATTGCTGAAGAACTGCTCACGGCACCTAAAAGTGAATCACAAAAGTTAAGTTTTTTAGAGACTGGACACGTATTAATACATACGACCTTGAAGCCTTTGTCGGCAAGCATACACGCCATACAGGCAGTACGTTTGTCACCGCCTATAACTGCAATATCAAATTTTCCCATAATAATCCACCATTACGACTTATTTTAGAGTATGTAGGAAAATTAAAAACGTGAAAGTTATTTGGGAAAAATTATATTAAAAAAATCCAACTCCTTTGGAGTGATGTCGGTCAGACACCTTAAAAGGGTCATTGTATCATCTCGGTTTCCGTCACACATAATATATATTACATCTGCAAGCATTGCAACTATGTCTTTCATGCGCATACGCTTAATATTAATATGCTTTTTGGCACGTCTTCCCATATAAATCAGCCTCCTTTTTGTTTAAGTATAGTGTATATCATGATTTATTTAAATGCAAGTGATTGAAAATATTGATTTTTGCGTC
>CAYTGS010000195.1:0-3510 GCA_964437435.1 uncultured Roseburia sp. | reverse complement strand
TTCTAAAATCAGCAAAGAAGCCGACAACCAATCTCTTAGTATGTCAGCTTCTTATATTATTGCCTATTTGTCAAACTCTGGGTTAAATGCATAGAAGTTGCGTGAATCAAGATTTTCCTGCACTATTCTTAATGCTTCGCCAAATCTCTGGAAGTGGACTATCTCCCTTGCCCTCAAAAATCTTATAGGGTCTGCAACTTCTGGGTCTTTTACAAGCCTTAGGATATTATCATATGTTGTTCTAGCCTTCTGTTCAGCCGCCATATCTTCTGTAAGGTCGGTTATTGGGTCGCCTTTTGATTGGAACGTCAAAGCATCAAACGGCACACCACTTGCAGCTTGAGGCCATAATGCGAGAGTGTGGTCTACATAATATTTATCAAAGCCTGATTTAACAAGCTCCTCTGGTGTTAAGTCTTTTGTGAGCTGATGAACAATTGTACAAATCATTTCAAAGTGAGCTAATTCTTCGGTGCCTATGTCAGTCAACACACCAGTAACCGTATTATACGGCATCGTATACCGCTGTGCAAGGTATCTCATTGAAGCGCCGAGCTCTCCGTCAGGTCCTCCGTATGCGGTAATGATTACCTGCGCTATCTCTGGGTTGGTCTGAGTGATTTTTATTGGGTATTCAAGTCTTTTTTCATAATTCCACATTAATAATAGCCTCCTTCCCATGGCCAATCCTGTGTTGCCCATTTCCATTCACGACTGTCCATATCCATTGTGCTTAATACAATTGGACCAAATTCCTGTGTGTATTCTGAGACAAGATTGTTTTTAAGGTTATTATACTGCTTGAAATTTTCCATTGCCTGCTGGTCATATGGATGGGTGTCAAGGTAAAGATTTAATTCCTTAAGGACAAAATCAATCTTGCCTATTTCCTTTAAAAGCTTTTGACGCTCCGAACATGAGCCAGTGCGTGGTTTATATCCCATATTCATCATCTTGAAATGCTCCTTCCTAAAAACGGTTTGTAAAGCTCAGGGAATATAGTTCCTACATTGTAGGCTTCATCTAGGTTTTCGTACATGGAAACGTCCTTCTGCCAGGGCACATATGCCATCGCAAGGGGAAACTGCTCAAAGTTATTCATTGTCTGCGACCATTCATGCATTTGTTTACACTTCCTGTTCTTTTTAAGCTTTTAATATCATAGTATGATACAAAGGTAAAAAGGTTAAATGGGTATTATATGAATAATTATATAAGTTTTACAGATAATAAATTTAAAACTAACTTGGGAGGAAGTTATAAATGTTTCAAAATTTCCTTGAGAACAAGAAGTACTTAAGTGATTTGCTCCATGTTGATGAATGTTTTGATATAGTTTGCAGGGATGTACTGATAGGCGGCAAAAATGCAGCATTTTATTTTGTTGACGGCTTTTGCAAGGATGATTTAATGCAAAAGCTTTTACAGTTTATTATGGGAATAAAGGCTGATGAAATGCCCCAAAATGCAGCCGAATTTAATAAACTTGTGCCTTATGTGGAGGTGGATGCCTCGGCGGATTTCAATGAAGTGGCAAAAAATGTACTATGCGGTGTATTTGCGGTTATAATTGAGGGATATGATGAGTGTGTCCTTATTGATTCGAGGACTTACCCTGCAAGGGGAGTTTCAGAGCCGGAAAAGGACAAGGTGCTTAGAGGCTCGAAGGACGGGTTTGTGGAGACTTTGGTATTCAATACGGCACTTATCCGAAGGCGCATTAGGAGCAATGACCTTAGAATGGAAATGCTTAGTGCCGGCGAGAGCTCTAAGACGGATATTGCAATTTGCTATATGGAAAACAGGGTGGATAAGAGCTTTCTTGAAAAAATAAAAAACAGGATTAAGAATATTAAGGTGGATGCTCTGACACTAAATCAGGAGAGCTTGGCGGAATGTCTATACACGCAGAGCTGGTACAACCCTTTCCCGAAATTCAAGTTTACCGAGCGTCCCGATACTGCCTCCGCACAGATTTTGGAGGGAAATATTATAATATTGGTAGACAATTCACCCTCGGCCCTTATTCTTCCCACAAGCATACTTGACATGATTCAGGAGGCGGATGACTTTTATTTCCCGCCTGTTACAGGTTCGTATTTAAGGCTTTCACGGTTTATAATACTTGTATTGACATTCTTTGTAACACCGACATTTCTGCTGTTAATGCAGAATACAGAATGGATACCTGACGCATTTAAATTTATTATGGTAAAGGAAACAGTGAATGTGCCGCTTTTATGGCAGTTTTTGATTTTGGAGCTGTCGATAGACGGATTGAGGCTTGCGGCAGTCAATACGCCTAGTATGCTTACGACACCTCTCAGTGTTACGGCTGGTCTTGTGCTTGGCGAATTTTCGGTCAAAAGTGGCTGGTTCAATAGCGAGGTTATGTTATACATGGCATTTGTAGCAATTGCCAATTACACGCACCCAAGTTATGAGCTTGGATATGCGATTAAATTCTTTAGGATAATAACGCTTATCATGACGGCTATATTTAATGTGTGGGGATTTGTCGCAGGAATTGTATTGTTTATAGCGGCAATTTTCACGAATAAAATGATTTCAGGTCAAAGCTATCTTTATCCGTTAATTCCATTTAGCTTTAAGAAATTAGGTAATGCACTTGTAAGGAAACGGCTGCCGGGGTCGAAAAATTAATTTTATAAAGAGCAGAAGAATAAATCCCAATGTCATCTTGACACAGGGATTTATTTGCGTATACTTAAAATAGTCTTATTCCTGTTGTGGCTGTGGAGGAACGTATTCAATCAAATCTTCCAAATTACATTCCAAAGCATAACACAAGCGTGACAGAACAGCTAAATCAACACGCTGTACATCTTCTTTCATATAAGCCTTTAGCTGAGTGCGTTGCATTTCAGCACGGAATGCCAACTTATTGATACTTATATTTTGTTCTGCCATAAATTCAGCTAATTTAATTCTTATTTGTCCATAATCTACATCTATCATATTCTGTCACCTCATATATATTTATAATAGTTTACAAAATCATGCATTGCTATGAGTAGATAATTATGGTAATATATTTATGAGCATACATATACTCATATAAAGTTACCATAAATCAACGTTTGTAAAATATTAAGGGAGAAAAGCATGGCATTATTTGACAAAGAACCGCTATTGGGTGCATTAGGGAAAGAGTCATTTAAAGACAGTACTTACAATGGCAGGACATGGGAAGAAGTAGAGGATAGGGAATTGGAAATGATAAGTGGAATGGATTGTTTTCTGGAAAAGGCTTCTCAGAAATTAACTGCAAAATCAAAGAAAATTTTTAAGGAGTGGCAGGCAAACGAATAGGGATAGGGAGTGAAAGCTCCTTATTTTTATTCATTTTTTTAAAATTTATCATATATATAATGTGTGAAATATGGCTGTTTTAGGTGAATAAAAGGGGCATGACGGGATATGTATGGAGGAAGCAATTGAATTTATAAACAGTTGCTTTTAAATTAATAAAAGAGTAGAATTAATAAA
>CAYTGS010000194.1:0-3514 GCA_964437435.1 uncultured Roseburia sp. | reverse complement strand
GGTGGAACAGCAGAGGTGATCTAATGTTTTCTACATTAAGGAACGCTTTTAAGATTAAAGAAATCAGAGGAAAGTTACTGTTTACATTTTTGATGTTGGTCGTTATCCGTTTTGGCTCTCAGCTTCCAATACCCGGTGTTGACAGGGATTATTTTTCATCATGGTTTGAGGCTCAGAGTGGTGGAGCGTTTAACTTCTTTGATGCATTTACAGGTGGTTCTTTTTCAAAGATGTCTGTATTCGCATTGAATATTACACCATATATCACTTCATCAATCATCATGCAGCTTCTCACAATAGCTATACCAAAGCTTGAGGAGATGCAAAAAGATGGTGAGGATGGGCGTAAGAAAATAGTTTCAATTACCCGTTATGTGACGATAGCCCTTGCATTAATAGAGAGTACAGCGATGGCTGTCGGATTTGGCAGACAGGGATTGCTCGAAGACTATAATGTGTTAAGTGTTATAACAGTAGTGGCAGTATTGACAGCGGGCAGCGCATTCCTTATGTGGATAGGTGAGCGTATTACAGAGAAAGGTGTTGGAAACGGTATATCAATTGTACTTGTTATCAACATTATCTCACGTCTCCCGGATGATTTTAGCAGCCTTTATGAGCAGTTCTGCAAGGGCAAGTCAATTCCATTGGCTGTAGTATCTGCCCTGATTATCATAGCTATTATTTTGGCAATGATAGTTTTTGTTGTAATATTGAACAGCGGAGTACGCAAGGTTCCGGTACAATATGCTAAGAAAATTCAGGGTAACAAGATGGTTGGAGGTCAAATGACATTCCTTCCGCTTAAGGTTAATACAGCCGGTGTTATACCTATTATCTTTGCATCCTCACTTATGCAGTTCCCTATTGTAATTTCTACATTGACAGGTTACAGCGGAAACGGTGTATGGAGAAAGGTACTTAACCTTTTAAATCAGGATAGCTGGTGTAATCCGGATCAACTCGTTTATTCGGTTGGTCTGATAATTTACATTATATTGACAGTATTTTTTGCATATTTCTATACTTCATTGACATTCAATCCATTAGAGATTGCTGATAATATGAAGAAGCAGGGTGGCTTTATACCTGGTATAAGACCTGGTAAGCCTACCAGTGATTATCTTAACAAGGTTCTCAATGCGATTATTTTCATTGGTGCTATTGGACTTGTAATTGTGGCAGTTGTACCGTTCTTCTTTAATGGTGTATTTAATGCATCTGTTTCATTCGGCGGAACAAGCCTTATCATTATCGTAAGTGTTGTTCTTGAGACAATCAAACAGATTGAGTCACAGATGCTTGTGCGCAACTACAAGGGATTTTTGAATGATTAATCAGTATTACAATAAGATAGGAGCAAAGCATATGCTTTGCTTCTATCAATTGTGCATTATTTTGGATAGTATGAATTGAAATCTTTACGTATATATAATATAAAGGCTTGAATTGATGCTATTTAGCTTATGGGTATGTACGGTATTTTATGAATAGGAGGAAAATAGAATGAAGATTATTATGTTGGGAGCACCGGGTGCAGGAAAAGGAACACAGGCAAAGATGATAGCTGAGAAGTTTGGAATACCTCATGTATCAACTGGTGACATATTCCGTGCCAACATTAAGAATGGTACTGAGCTTGGAAAGGAAGCGAAGAAGTACATGGATAAGGGGCTGTTAGTTCCCGATGAGCTTACTGTTAAGATTTTACTTGACAGGGTTGCACAAGATGACTGTGCTAATGGCTATGTACTTGACGGATTTCCAAGAACAATTCCACAGGCAGAGGTTCTTGATAAGGCACTTACTGAGCTTGGAGACAAGATTGATTATGCAATCAATGTTGATGTTCCAGACGAGAATATTATCAACAGAATGTCGGGGAGACGTGCTTGCGTAACCTGCGGAGCAACATATCATGTAGTTCATATTCCACCTAAGACTGAGGGCGTTTGTGATAAGTGTGGTTCACAGCTTATTCTAAGGGATGATGATAAGCCCGAAACTGTCAAGAACCGTCTTGACGTATACCATACACAGACTCAGCCCCTTATTGATTTTTATGAAGCTAAGGGCGTGTTAAAATCGGTAGATGGTACTGTAGATATGAAAGATGTATTTTCTGCCATAGTTAAAATTTTGGCATAAAGCTTTAAGAGGTAGTAAGATATGGCTGTTACAATTAAATCACAGCGAGAAATCGATTTGATGCGTGAATCCTGTAGATTGCTTGCAAAGGTACATGAAGAATTGGGTCAGTTTATTGAACCGGGGATATCAACACTTGATATTGACAGGTTTGGTGAAAAGCTTATAAGGGGGTATGGATGCACTCCGAATTTCCTCCATTATAATGGTTATCCTGCATCTGTATGTGTTTCAGTAAATGACGAGGTGGTTCATGGAATACCGAGGGCTGACAGGATACTTCAGGAGGGAGACATTGTAAGTCTTGACTGTGGGCTTATATACAAGGGCTACCATTCTGACGCTGCAAGAACACACGGAGTCGGAAATATAAGTCCGGAAGCACAGAAGCTTATAACTGAAACTAGAAATGCCTTTTTTGAGGGCGTCAAGAATGCGAGGTCAGGAAGACATCTCCATGAAATATCAAATGCCATTGATGCGTATATTACACAGTTTGGATATGGTATTGTAAGGGATTTGGTTGGTCATGGAATTGGGACATCGCTTCATGAGGCACCGGAAATACCAAATTTCAGACAAAGGAAAAAGGGATTGAAGCTCAGGGCAGGAATGACGCTGGCAATAGAACCGATGATTAATATGGGTACATGGGAAGTAGAATGGCTTGACGATGACTGGACGGTAGTTACAGAGGATGGTTCATTGTCGGCACATTATGAAAATACTGTGCTTGTAACCGACGGTGAGCCTGAGATACTTACCCTGTTATAAGTGAGGTACGTGATGACAGGTTATTTGGCATATTCACTAGCAGGACATGATAAGGGTGAAATATATCTTATTATGAAGGAAGAAAATGATTATGTATATGTAGTGGATGGTGAGTTAAAAAAGATTGACAAACCTAAGAAGAAGAATAAAAAGCATATACAGGTAATAAAAAGCTTTAACCCGAGGACGGATGTTTTGTCTATGACTGACGAAGAAATTAAACATTTAATCAAATTATATTGTAAAGGCATTAAGGAGGTAAAATAATGTCAAAATCCGATGTAATCGAAATCGAAGGAACAGTAGTTGAGAAGCTCCCTAACACAATGTTTCAGGTAGAGCTTGAAAATGGTCACAGGGTACTTGCCCATATCAGTGGAAAATTAAGACAGAATTTCATTCGTATTCTTCCGGGTGACAAAGTAACATTAGAGTTATCGCCATATGATTTAACCAAGGGTAGGATTATATGGAGAGACAAATAAATTTATTTACAATAGGGCTTGCATTTGAAAATAGTTTATGCTATAATGTGAGACGGTCTTTTTGAAAGGAGGGTTTAACATGAAAGTTAGATCATCAGTAAAACCTA
>CAYTGS010000193.1:0-3520 GCA_964437435.1 uncultured Roseburia sp. | reverse complement strand
TTTTGATTAATTTTGACAACACTGTTATCGTGGTATCACATGACCGTTATTTCCTTAACAAGGTATGTACGCAGATTGCAGATATTGATTATGGCAAAATTCAGCTCTATGCAGGAAACTATGACTTCTGGTATGAGTCCAGCCAGTTACTTGTAAAGCAGATGAAGGAGGCAAACAAGAAAAAGGAAGAAAAGATTAAGGAGTTACAGGAATTTATATCACGTTTCTCTGCCAACGCATCGAAATCAAAGCAGGCAACATCAAGGAAACGTGCTCTTGAAAAGATTGAGCTTGACGATATCAAGCCCTCAAGCCGTAAATATCCTTATATTGATTTCAGACCTGACAGGGAGATTGGAAACGAAGTACTCACGGTTGAAAAGCTTTCAAAGACTATTAACGGCGTGAAGGTGCTTGACAATATATCCTTTATATTAGGACATGATGATAAGGTTGCATTTGTAGGTGGAAACGAGATTGCAAAGACTACGCTTTTCCAAATACTTATGGGCGAGATTGAGCCTGATGAGGGTTCTTTTAAGTGGGGTGTTACGACCTCACAGGCATACTTCCCCAAGGACCCTGCAAGCGAGTTTGACAATGATTATACTATCGCTGACTGGCTTATGGGTTATTCACCTGTGGATGACATAACATATGTAAGAGGCTTTCTCGGACGTATGCTCTTTGCAGGGGAGGACGGTGTTAAAAAGGTCAGGGTATTATCGGGTGGCGAGAAGGTAAGATGCCTTCTCTCTAAGATGATGATAAGCGGTGCAAACTGCCTTATCCTTGATGAGCCGACAAACCACCTTGACATGGAATCAATTACGGCACTGAACAACGGACTTATCAAGTTCCCTGGAGTGGCTTTGTTTGCGTGTCATGACCATCAATTTGTTGAGACTACGGCTAACCGTATTATGGAAATTCTGCCTGACGGCTCACTTGTTGACAAGATTACTACATATGATGAGTATCTTGCCAGTGATGACATGGCTAGAAAGAGAACTGCTGTTTATACTGCTGAGGAAGAAGACGAGAGTGGAGAAGAATAAATTATGCGGGGCGGATTTTTAAATCTGCCCCTTTTGCCGTTTGATGATATATAAAATGAAAGGGATGTGAAAAATGGGTTTTGTTGATTTACATGTACATTCAAGCCGTTCGGACGGAACATATGCACCAACTGAACTAGTGGATTATGCCATTTCCAAGGGTTTGAGTGCAATAGCGCTTACCGACCATGATACGGTTGATGGCATAGATGAGATACTTGAGTATGCAAAGGACAAGGACATAGAGGTAATACCTGGAATTGAGTATTCTACTGAATATAATGAGAGGGACGTGCATATAGTAGGGCTTTTTATAGATTACAAGGCACCTGTATTCCTCGAATATTTAAAGCGGTTTAAACAGTCAAGGATAGATAGAAACCATAAGCTTTGTAATAATCTTAGAAATGCCGGCATAGATATTACTTATGAGGCTTTGGTTAGTTCATATCCTGACTGTGTGATAACAAGGGCGCACTACGCCGCATACCTTTTGGACAAGGGATATGTTAAGAGCAGGAATGAGGCATTTGACAGATATCTAGGCGACCATACGCCGTATTTTGTACACCGTGAAAAGGTAACGCCGGAGGAGGTAATAGAGGTCACGTTGAAATCAGGCGGTATACCAATTCTTGCACATCCTATACTGTACGGGCTTGGAAATGAACAGCTAGACATACTTGTAAAAAGGCTTAAAAAGGCAGGGCTTATGGGAATAGAGACAATGTATTCCACCTATAAACCGGATGATGAGAGGAAGATAAAAGCACTTGCCGATAAATATAATCTTCTCCAAAGCGGTGGCTCGGACTTCCATGGCGACAATAAGCCGGGGCTTGACCTTGGCACGGGATATGGAAGGCTTTGCATTGACAGAGATATTTTAGATAAAATGAAACAGGCAAGACAAAAGAAAATCCTGTTTACAGACATAGATGGGACGCTTTTGTCGGATGAAAAGAAAATAGACGAATTTACAAGGCTTAAAATAATAGAGATGATTTCCAAGGGAAATGATTTCTGCCTTGCAAGCGGAAGACCAATAAGCAGTATTTTTGATGTGTTGGAGAGCCTAAATATAGTAAATGATGTAAAAGCCCTGCCAAACCATGACGCAAAAGGCGGAATATATGCAACGGCATACAATGGAGCTTTGCTGTATAACTGTCTGGAAAATAAGCCCGTGGAGGAATATGCCATTCCTATTAATACGGCGCAAATGCTTTTTGACATGGCACGTGAAAGCAAAATCCATATGCAGACCTACAGTGATACACATATAATTGCCATAGACGAGGGACCGGAGCTTGCTTTTTATAAAAGAAATGTTGTAATGCCGCATAAAGTTGCTACAAGGCTTTGTGATGACCTGTCACACCCACCATACAAATTAATTGCGATAGTTTTGGATGATAGGTCAAGGCTTGAAGCTTTCAGGGATAAGGTGGAGGCATCGGAAATCGGCAGAGATATAATATGTGCATTCTCAAATGATAGATATTTGGAGTTTTACAGCACCGAGGCAGGAAAGGGGAGCGCCCTGACAAAGCTATGCAGACACCTCAATATTCTTCCGCAAAACTCAATTGCTGCAGGGGATGAGGAAAACGATATTTCAATGCTTAAGGCAGCAGGGATTGGAGTATGCATGGCTAACGGAAAGCAGATTGTCAAGGACAGTGCAGATTACGTTACTGTCAATGACAATAACAACGGTGGGATAGGTGAAGTTATAGAGAAGTTTATAAATATAAAATAAATATTAAGTAGAATAAACTTAGAAAACATGAGATATAATGAGAAAAAATAAAAAAACACGAGAAAACAAGAAATAACGAGACTTAAATGAATTTGCACAACGCTCTATAAAAAACTATTATATGTTTTGTTAGCACTCAAGAGAAAAGAGTGCTAGTACAAAAAGACAAAAAACATTTCAAATAAATTTTTAAGGAGGCATTTATCATGAATTTAGTACCTTTAGGAGACAGAGTAGTATTAAAACAGTTAGTTGCTGAGGAGACAACAAAATCAGGTATCGTATTACCTGGACAGAATAAGGAAAAACCACAGCAGGCTGAAGTCTTGGCAGTAGGACCTGGCGGAGTGGTTGACGGCAAGGAAATCAAAATGGAGGTTAAGGTTGGGGACAACGTAATCTTCTCTAAGTATTCAGGAACAGAAGTTAAGATTGATGACCAGGAATACATTATTGTAAGACAGAATGATATTTTAGCAGTCATCAAATAATTAAGCAGAAACCAATTGAATATGGAAATAAATTTATAGAAAATAAATTTGGAGGAAATTAATCATGGCAAAGGAAATTAAATACGGCGCAGAAGCACGTAAAGCATTAGAATCAGGTGTAAATCAGCTTGCAGACACAGTAAGCGTAACTTTAGGACCTAAAGGAAGAAACGTAGTCCTTGATAAGTCTTATGGTGCTCCACTTATCA
>CAYTGS010000192.1:0-3520 GCA_964437435.1 uncultured Roseburia sp. | reverse complement strand
AAGCATATTGTCAAAAAAGGCAGGTGATGTAAAATCAATGTGTTTCCCTGAAGCTTTTAATTTTATTGCTTCAGCAACCTTTACAATGTCATCTTCATAATTCTCATATGGAGTGCCCCTGTAAAAATTAGTTTTTCCGACCAAACTGCAATCATTAGCCTCAAAAAAACGGTTCAAAAATTCTTCATTGTACATACAGTAATCAGTTTCACATACCTTTTGATTATAGTTTTCCTTAAACAGGTTGAAACATACGGAATTTGAATTAGGTGAGCTTGTAATAAAAATATATCCGCCTTTATTTAATAGCTGCAAAGCCTTGTTAAAATAATCTTTAGGCTCCTGAAAATACTGAATAGTTCCCCTGAATATTATTAAGTCGTAGGTTGTGTCAAACGATATTTCGGGAAAGCTTCCTACATAAATTTTTGATTCCTTTCCGGCTATTTTTGCGGCTTCCTCGCCAAATTCAACGCCTTCGCATATGTTCCCATCCTGTTTAAAATAAGATAGAAATTCGCCACCGCCACAGCCTACATCCAACACTCGGTTTACTTTTTTATCCAAAAACGAAGAAATATAGTTATATTCCATTTGGTACATAATTTTACGGTTGTCCGTTAACTGCTGGCTACCGTTATGAACCCTTGATTCGTACATTGACCAATAATTTTTCAACCCCTGTTCGTTTAATACCCTTGAGGAATAAACAAGCCCACATTCATTACATTTTACAACATCAGTTCCACTGTCTAGCTTATAGAGTACAGTCCGTTCTTTTCCAGAATTGCACCATGGGCACACATCCCAATTTTTTAAATCATTTTCGCCAAAATTCATAACAAGTCATCTCCATATATCACTAATTTATAGCTGTACTAGTACAACAGCCAATACATCTGGAAAAATTGTAACATATATTCTATCTAAATACCACATATTTTGAGTAAAACTGACATTTTGGTTGACGGTATTACAACTTTGTAGTACACTAAAAATATCATATTTACATAATTGCGGATAGGAGGATATGAAAGTGAAAAAGAAAGTGGTTATTAAAATGGAAATTATATATGAAATGTCAAAATCAGAAGAACTGATAATGGAATATTTGTGGACCTGTAACGGTAAAAGGGTGTTTAACGATATAATGGAATACCTTAATGGAGAGGAAGGAAAAAACTGGAAGAAGCAGACTGTAAATACATTTATCAAGCGCCTTACGGATAAAGGATTGGTATCAGTAAGCAAAAACGGTACAATTCACGAATACAGTGCAGCAGTTACTAGGAATGAATATGAAAAAGGACGGGCAAAAAGTCTTTTGGATAATTATTATTCAGGTTCCTTTGGTTCTTTTTTGTCAGCATTAACAGGTGGTAAAAGGATTAGTCCTGAATTTGCAGATGAGCTTAGAAATATGGTGGATTTTGATGAGGAGAGATAATTTATGACATTATTACATACAATGTCATTTGCCGGAAGTGTTTCAGTTATAATTTATATGATGCTATATGGATTGACAAAACGTTATCTTACTGTTTTATGGCATAAAATTTACCTTACTGTAGCTATATTTATATATATTATACCTTTTGCATTTTTTAGCCCTGAATATTTATCACTTATAAGGAGACTGGTTGGTATGGGAGAAAAGTATGTGCCAGGTGAACTTATAGATATAAGTTATAGGACGATATGGGTGTTTAATGATGGAATATATGCAAGCAATATGTGGTTATATGTTTTTATTGCTATATGTTTGGTGCTTTGTGTTTCTTACATAGTGATTATGTTTGTAAGATATTACAGACTACATAAAGCAATAATGGATATATCTGAAATTAAAAATATAAATAATTCAAAAATTTATATGTGCGAGATATTGGATACACCGTTAACAATGGGAGTAATACATCCTAAAATAATTATTCCTAAGAATAGTTTAAAAGATTATGAACTTAATATGGTTTTGAAACATGAGTATATGCATGTAAAGATGTACGATAATCTTATAAAGGTATTTATTACGGTATGTGTTATACTAAATTTCTACAATCCGTTGGTATATTACCTTATATATCAATGGAATAAGATAACGGAAATGTATTGTGACGAACAGACCATAAAAGGCAAATCCAAAGGAGATATCAATATTTATGCAAATATGATTATTGATTATGCAACCTGTAAGAGAGAAAAAGGGCTTCCTATTATGGGACTCAGTTTAAACAATAGACAGTTAAAAGAAAGGATAAAGAATATGAAGAAAGAAAAAAGAAATTATGGAGTTGTAAGCAAAATTATTGGAACACTTGTTATTATAATGTCAGTATTTTTTTCATCGCTGACATCGTTTGCATATGAGGATAGAGGTGTGTTCTACATAGATGAGGACAAGGAAATAGGGGAGTCAAAGACATTTTTCATTATAGGAGATGGAGCATATGTTGAATTTGACAAGGAATATGAGGATATTGAGAAATATATTAATGGGGATATATGTATTTATTTTGTTGACAATAATGATAATGTTTATTATTACGATAACAATGAGAGCAATATTCAATATACTGTATGTATTCATACATATATAGATGGTAATATTGTTAGGCATTTAAAAAATTCTACCGGGGGATGTACTGTGGAAATCTATTATGGAAAAACATGTAGCAAATGTAAAAATTGTGTTATAGGAGAAATTATAAATTCTAAAACATATATGAAATGTCCACATTAAACTAGAATATATATAGTTTGTCATTATATTAGTGTATGGAATGGATATTTTGGAATGTTAACATTATTAGGAGTGAATTTGAAATGAACAGAAAGATTATAGCGTTAATGTTGCTGACATTGCTTTTATCAGCATGTGGACAGAAAGGTGATGTTTCATCAGAAAATTTAATTGAAGAAAATTGCACAGAGGAAATATCGCAAAGTGAATATATAGAACCCAATATAGAAAGCATATATGAGCAGAATAGTGAAAGCGTAGGATTGGAATTAGAAGACCCAGTAATGGAAGGGATGCTGTTCCTTAGTAAATCACTTGTAGAAGCTGGTGGGTTCGGTATGCGATTAAACGGACAGGAAGGATTAGGTTCAAAATTCATAATATTAGGTCAGGATAATGAGCTAAAAGTTGTTGTGGAAAGTGGCGGACCTAGAAAAATGGCTGTTCAGATACTTATTGACTATGTGCAGGTTCCGATTATCGTCGATGGCGAGTCATATTATTCATATTATATAGAAACAGACGGAAATATTTCGCTTACTAAAATAATAAAGCTGGATACTGATATAGATATGAGCGTTAATCATAAAATTACTGCTTTGTTGCTGAATGATTTACAGCTTTCTGCAGGAGAGATAGATGATGAGACAAAAAGATTTACTATGAATGGTGGTGGGGTAACACTTGACAGATTGCTAGTATGTGATACTGATAAGGGTAAGCTTGCAGAATGTGAAGCGCAATATGAAACGGAAATGACAGAGTATGATGATGAATACG
>CAYTGS010000191.1:0-3554 GCA_964437435.1 uncultured Roseburia sp. | reverse complement strand
AGGCATAATTTAATCAAACATTCCATCATCTCAATTATACCCGAAATTTCACACTTTTGCAAGTTCTTTTTTGTTCATAAAAAAATCGGGCAAACCTCTTTACATTACAAAATATTTGCAGTATAATGTTATTCAACGGTTTTTTTATCTTTTGAAAGGAGTATAACTGCTTATGGATAAATTTCAGCTCGTTTCGGATTATAAGCTTTCGGGCGACCAGCCTGAGGCGGTTGACGCTCTCGTAAGAGGCGTCAGGAGCGGAATGAAAGAGCAGACCCTTATGGGAGTAACGGGTTCGGGAAAGACTTTTACAATGGCAAATGTTATTGAAAGACTCAACAGACCGACTCTTGTGCTTGCTCACAATAAAATTCTTGCGGCGCAGTTATGTTCGGAATTCAAGGAGTTTTTTCCAAACAATGCTGTGGAATATTTTGTGTCCTAATGGGCAACTGCTACTAACTCCTTAGTCTTCTCTGTGTTCTCCTCGATTGAGTAATGTGAACCGTCAAACATGATTGATGAGAAACCAGCCTTGATACACTTATAACATCCGTCGTATGTTCCATGGTCAAGGTGAAGTGCTACTGGAACTGTAATTCCCAAAGACTTATCCATTGCCTTTACCATAGCGGCTACTGTCTCAAATCCGCACATATACTTTCCTGCGCCCTCTGACACACCAAGGATAACAGGGCTGTTTAATTCCTGAGCTGTCTGTAAAATTGCCTTTGTCCACTCAAGATTATTAATATTGAACTGACCTACTGCGTAGTGACCTTCTTTTGCTTTTTTAAGCATTTCTGTAGCTGATACTAACATAAATCAAACCTCCGTAATAAAATTATATTTAACTATTCCGATAAAAGCTGGTGTAAACCACCGTTATGTTTAGTATATATCTATTGAAGTTAAATGTCAATTTTTTAACAAGAGTTTTTTATAATACTAATATTGGATATGTTTTATTGATACATAACCACAACAACATCATTTTCAAGAAGTATTGTCTTACCATCTGGAATAACAGTTTCATCATCCCTTATAATCATTGTGATAAGCACATTGTCAGGTATATCCAGGTCACAAATCGCCCGGTTGCACCATTCGTCGAGCCTGTCAACACGGCGTTCTTCAAGCTTTTCATTGTCGCTAGGAGTGTATGGCGGAACGCTCAAAATAATATCGTCGCCTGCAAAGATTTCCGTATCACCCTTTGTTATAATTGTATCCTTCCCTCGCTTAATCATAAGTGCAAGGGAGCCTGTGGGCATATGTACATTCTTTATCTTCTTATTTACCCAATTATGTCCCTTTGGTATATGCATACGCATAAGCTGAAACGAAGCCTCGTCCTGATAATCGTTGAAGGTCTTTCGTACATCCGCACTATCATCTACCATGTCAAGTTTTCTCGCAACCCATGGAAGAAGCGTTCCCTGAATTGAAACCGAAAACAACGATACCATAAATACTATATGGAACAAATCATCTTTCATTGAAATTCCGTTGGCAACCGCCATAATAGCAAAAACGGATGATGAAGCTCCCCTAAGACCCGCCCATGAGATGAGGGTACACTGCTTAACGCTGCATTTAAACGGAAGCATAAGTCCAAATACTGCAATAGGTCTGGCAATCAGTGTCAGGAATATTACTATCAAGAACGCCATCCACATAACTGATGGCATCTGATGTGGAAATGTCAAAAGTCCTATCAGAAAAAATATAAGGATTTGTGCAAGGCTTGTAATTCCGTCAAAAAATGGAATTAACGTCTGCTTGTTCTTGATATTTGCATTTCCTATTATAATTCCGAAAAGGTATGTACTAAGATATGCATTTCCTCCTACAAAATCAGTAATTCCATAGCAAAGCAAAACTATAGCTATTAAAAAAATTGCGTCAAGCCCTTCTGCTATCATTGGTGTTTTTGTAAGGACATAAAGGGCAGCCTTTGCCAAGATTACACCAACAGCTATACCCAAAATTATCTGCTGTGCTATTGTAACGGCAAGGTTTATTGAATTTCCCGAGCTTAACATATTTATTGCTATTATTGTAAGAAGGTATGAAACAGGGTCGTTACTTCCGCTTTCCACCTCAAGGATTGATGCCGTACCATATTTAAGGTTAAGCTTTTCCTTTCTGAGGATTGCAAAGACACTGGCAGCATCAGTTGATGAAAGGACTGCGCCTATAAGAAAGCTTTCCGCAAAGGACATATGCAATACAAAGTGACATAAAACCGCAGTTATTCCTGCTGTCAGTACAACTCCCGCCGTAGACAGGGTTATTGACTTTGCCGCTACGCTTTTGGCAACTGACCATTTTGTATTAAATCCTCCATAAAACATGATAAATACAAGTGCAACGGCACAAACATTTTCCGCCACTTTGAAATTATCAAAGGAAATTTTAAATATACCGTCACTTCCAAAAAGCATTCCGATAAACATGAAAAGAATAAGTGCCGGCATTCCAAACTTATCCGAAAACCTCTCCGCAAGAACGCAGAGCAAAATGACACATGAAACTAACATTACGGCTAGTGCCATAAACATCCCCCTTTACTTTTCACCCTTGTATTTCTTACATATCACCACAAATCTCATCAATTTTTGCAAGTTCTTCTGCGCTAAAAGGCGTTCGGTTTACTATTTTGATGTTGTCAAGGAGCTGTTCTGGCTTTGACGCACCTACAAGGACTGTTGTAACATCATCATCCTTTAATATCCAATTGAGGGACATTTGAGCAAGTGACTGACCACGCTCTGATGCAAGGGTGTTTAATTTACGTAATCCCTCTACTTTCTTATCTGAAATGTTGTCCTCATGTAAAAATCTTCCGTCAGTTTTCACCCTGCTATCCTCTGGAATTCCATTTAGATAGCGGTTTGTCAACAATCCCTGCGCAAGGGGGCTGAAAGTTATTATTCCCTTTCCATTCTCAGAAGCCGCCCTTTTAAGTCCATTGTTTTCAATTGTACGGTCAAGGATTGAATAACGGTTTTGGTTTATCACAAACGGGCAGTTTAAATCCTTCAAAATTGCGGCTGCCTTTTTCATAGTCTCGCCGTCATAATTTGATATACCCACGTATAAAGCCTTACCGCTTTTAACTATCTGGTCAAGTGCAAGCATTGTCTCCTCAAGCGGAGTTTCCTTATCCATTCTGTGGTGGTAGAATATGTCCACATAATCAAGTCCCATGCGCTTAAGGCTTTGGTCTATACTTGCTATGAGGTACTTTCTGCTGCCCCAGTCACCATAAGGACCATCCCACATCTGGTATCCTGCCTTTGTGCTTATTATCATCTCGTCACGATATGCCCCAAAATATTCCTTTAATATCCTTCCAAAATTTATCTCCGCACTGCCAGGCTCCGGACCGTAATTGTTTGCAAGGTCAAAATGGGTTATGCCATTGTCAAATGCTGTAAAGAGCATGTTTTTCATATTCTCATAATTGCCTGTATCACCAAAATTATGCCATAGTCCAAAGCTTACTACCGGAAGCTTTAAGCCGCTTTTCCCGCATCTGCGGTACTCCA
>CAYTGS010000190.1:0-3597 GCA_964437435.1 uncultured Roseburia sp. | reverse complement strand
CATATGAAGAATATCCGCTTGCAGCACCACGCACAAGCTTTTTCTGTGAAAGCTTTCCCTTTAAAGTCTGTTCTACGGGAACTGTAGGGTCTGCCGCACCTGTAACACGCATAGCCTGGTATACATAGGTACGACCTGATAATGGGTCTCTTATCGCTCCGCCAAGACACGTTGCAGCGCCACCAAAGGGCTCTATCTCTGTAGGGTGGTTATGAGTCTCATTTTTGAAGTTTACAAGCCATTCCTCCGTGACTACACCCTTTCCATCCTCTTTATCTATTTCTATCGGAACAACAATTGAACAAGCGTTAATCTCATCCGACTTCTCCATGTCCTCAAGCTTTCCGTCCTTTTTAAGCTTTCTCATAGCCATGAGCGCCAAGTCCATAAGGCATACATATTTGTCCTTCCTGCCTGCAAAAATTTCTTCCCTTGTGGCAAGGTAATTCTCATACGTTGTCTTAATAGGCTCTGTATAATAGCCGTCCTCAAACGTAACGTCCTTAAGCTCTGTAGAAAACGTGGTATGACGGCAATGGTCTGACCAATATGTGTCAAGCACCCTGATTTCAGTTACGGTAGGGTTTCTATGCTCGTCTTTTTTGAAATAATTCTGGATATGAAGGAAATCCTTAAACGTCATTGCAAGTCCAAGCGATGAATAAAGCTCTTTTAGCTTATCCTCAGCCATATCTATAAAGCCCTCAAAGCTTGCAACATCAGCAGGCTCCTCAAACTCTGTGACAAGCGTTTCAGGTTTTACCATATCAGTCTCCCTTGAATCTACAGGGTTAATACAGTAATTCTTAATTTTATCGAACTCACTATCGGAAATATTCCCAATAAGAAGGTACGTTGTAGCAGTCTTAATGATAGGCTCCTCGTCCTCCTTTAAAAACTGAACACACTGAACGGCTGAATCTGCCCTTTGGTCGAACTGTCCCGGAAGGTATTCAACCGAAAAGCAGCGTGAGCCTACAGGAAGCTCAATGCTTTCCATATATAAATCATCAACAGGCGGCTCTGAAAATACACTCCTGCAAGCCTTTTCAAAGGTTCCATCAGAGATATTTTCAACATCATAACGGATAAATATTCTGACCTTTTCAAGTCCTGCTATGCCTAAATAACTCTTTAATTCCTCCTCAAGCTCTCTTGCCTTTACAGCAAAAGATTCCTTTTTTTCAACGTAGATACGTCTAACATTTCCCATTTAATGAGTCCTCCGTATATTTTAAAATCTAAGTTACACAATATCATTATAATCAAACTATTATATTTTTCAACTATTATCTACTCGGCACCATCCCAACAGTAAGTACATAATTTACAATGGTCAAGTCCTGTGGCATCAAGCATATCATCTAGCCTGTTAAACCTAAGCGAGGTAAAGTTAAGCTCTTTTCTGATTTCCTCTACCATCTGCTCATACTTTTCCGACTCCGGATTAGCATACTCGGCAAGCACCTCGTCAGTCACATTTCCGTTTTCAAGTCTTGCAATCACACGTCTTGTAATTAAGTCCATCTCTGATGATGAACGTGAGAAATTGAGGTATTTACATCCATATAAAAGTGGCGGACATGCCGGTCTTATGTGTACCTCCCTTGCACCACTTTCATATAAAAATTCAGTTGTCTCCCTAAGCTGGGTTCCTCTTACAATCGAGTCATCAATCAATAAAAGGCTCTTGCCCTTAATAAGTTCATCAACCGCTAAAAGCTTCATCTTTGCAATAAGATTTCTCTTGCTCTGCATTGTGGGCATAAATGAACGAGGCCATGTAGGGGTGTATTTGATGAACGGTCTTGAAAACGGTATTCCAGACTCGTTTGCATAACCTACCGCATGTGCCGTACCGGAATCCGGCACTCCTGCCACAATATCAGCCTTTACGTTGTCACGTTTTGCCATTTTAGCGCCACAGTTATATCTCATCTGCTCAACGTTTACTCCCTCATAGGAGCTTGCCGGATATCCATAATAAATCCACAAAAACGTGCAGATTTTCATATCAGTTCCCGGTTTTACAAGCGTTATACAGTTTTTCTCCGTCATAACCGCCACTTCTCCGGGACCTAATTCCTTATAATCACTATACCCAAGGTTTTTATATGCAAAATTTTCAAACGAAGCGCAAAAGCCGTCATCCTTTTTACCCACGACGATAGGTGTCCTACCATACTTATCCCTTGCAAGATAAATCCCTGCGTTGTTCATAAGCATTATTGAAAGGGAGCCGTCTATTGTCTCCAATGCATAAGTCAATCCCTCTATGAGATTTTCCTTTCGGTTTATAAGAGCCGCCACAAGCTCAGTGGCATTCACCTCACCGCTGCTCATCTCCTGGAAATGGGCATGTCCCACATCAAGCAAGCCCTGTATAAGCTCATCTGTATTGTTAATCTTTCCAACTGTCGTAATGGCATATGTGCCATGGTGTGAACGGATAATCAAGGGCTGTGGCTCATAATCAGATATACATCCAATACCATAATTCCCGTGCATCTCCGTAACATCCTTGTCAAACTTAGTCCTAAAAGGTGAATTTTCAATGTTGTGGATTGCCCTGTTAAAGCCCTCCTCACCATAAACCGCCATTCCTCCACGTCTCGTTCCAAGATGAGAATGATAGTCAATTCCAAAAAACAAATCAAAAACACAGTCCTGCTGTGAAGCTACGCTAAAAAAACCACCCATTTTATTTACATCCCTCTCTGCCTCAAAAATTTTTGCACTGCTCTGAATTATGACATAATAAGTCGGGCGGCATTATTATCGCTACCCGACTTATGTTAATTATTTTTTCAAACAACTCTTTCTATAGATAATATCCTCCCTTGCCGGACCGTTGCTTACGAGAGTGATAGGATATCCTATCTGACCCTCTATAAACTCTATATATTTGCGGCAGTTCTCTGGAAGGTCTTCATAATTCTTGATACCTCTTATGTCACACTTCCAACCTGGAAGCTTTGTAAGTACAGGCTTAGCTTTCTCAAGCTTTGAAGTAACAGGGAATTGTGTTGTCACCTCACCGTCGATTTCGTATCCTGTACATACAGGTATCTCATCAAGATATCCGAGTACGTCAAGTACAGTAAAGCACACATCCGTTGTACCCTGCAAACGACAGCCATACTTGGAAGCCACGCAGTCAAACCAACCCATACGTCTTGGTCTGCCTGTTGTAGCACCGTATTCTCCACCGTCTCCGCCTCTCCTTCTAAGTTCATCTGCCTCGTCACCAAAAATCTCCGAAACGAAGGCTCCGGCTCCTACTGCTGACGAGTAAGCCTTACAAACTGTATAAATCTCCTTGATTTCATAAGGAGGAATACCGGCGCCAATTGCACCGTAAGCAGCAAGCGTTGATGATGATGTTACCATAGGATAAATTCCATGGTCAGGGTCTTTGAGTGTTCCAAGCTGTCCCTCTAAGAGAATATTCTTACCAGCCTTTATTGCCTCGTCAAGGTATAATGAAACATCACATACATATGGCTTAATCAAATCCCTGTACTCATGAAGTGTATCAAGAAGCTCCGAAGGTACAATGGCAGGCTTATGATACAAATGCTCCAATATGACATTCTT
>CAYTGS010000189.1:0-3609 GCA_964437435.1 uncultured Roseburia sp. | reverse complement strand
TGCATTGAGAATAAAGTCGTATATGATGAAGAAAATGGAATACGAGGTTTCGGACGAGGAACTTTTATATCTGACAATGCACATTCATAGAGTGTGCAGCAAAAGGCAGTGAATACGGTGGATGCAAAACCCTGGCAAAAGACATACGCGTATTTTTATTATAATGCGTCACTTTTGTTGGGGTTTTTATGTTTTTACATATAAAATATGTAATAATGTGCAAAATATGTAATATCCAGAGCAAGGCAATATTGGGCCTGCCATAAATATTAAAATTTATTAAGGAGGTAAAAATATGGCGAGTAAATATGACGGGTTATCAAGGATAATAATCCAAAACGTTGGCGGTAAGGACAACATTATCAGCCTTACCCATTGTGTCACACGGCTCAGATTTAAGCTGAAAGACGAGTCAAAGGCAAATACGGATATTTTAAAGGACACTGACGGAGTTGTAACCGTAATTCAGAGCGGTGGTCAATATATGGTTGTAATCGGAAACCATGTGCCTGATGTGTACGATTCGGTGGTATCGGTAGGACATTTAGAGAGTATTGCGGAAGCTAAGCGTGACGGAGACGGTGGGGATGAATCAAAGGAGAAGATGAACCCATTTAATGCTTTTGTAAGCATAGTAACCGGAGTGTTCACACCTTTCCTTGGTGTTTTGTGTGCATGTGGTATATTAAAGGGTGTTTTGGCACTTTTTTCAACACTAGGTTGGATGGATGGTGCAGGAGGAACCTATAACATTCTATATTCATTGGGTGATGCAGCGTTCTATTTCCTGCCTGTAATTTTAGGCTACACCGCAGCAAAGAGATTTAAACTGCCTGAAATGGAGGGTATTATAATCGGTCTTGCAATGGTATATCCTTATGTGTTAAGCGGAAGTGGATATGATATCTCAAATATTTTCGGTATTCCGGTTATACCACCCTCTACAGGAGACTATACAAGCACAGTTCTCCCTGTAATATGTGCGGTTGCTTTTGCGGCATGGTTTGAAAAATTATACAAAAAATATATCCCTGATGAAATTAAGCTTTTTGCAGTTCCCTTAATCACTTGTGTTGTGACGGTATGCCTTACATTCTGGATTATCGGACCTGTAACATCAGTGGTATCTAACCTTATTGGTGTAATCTTTAATGCAATAAACGATTTCAGCCCGGTGCTTATGGGTCTTGTAGTAGGCTTCTTCTGGCAGATACTTGTTATGTTTGGATTGCATTGGGCGCTTGTTCCGATTGCACTCTTGAATATGACCACGGGAGGGGATGTTATCCTTACAGGTATGCTTGGCACAACATTTGCCCAGACGGGTGCTTGTATCGGTATTATGATTAAGACAAAGGATAAGAAGATTAAATCCCTTTGTCCTCCGGCAATAATTTCGGGTCTTGCAGGTGTAACAGAGCCGGCTATTTACGGTATCACACTTCCGAAGAAGGCACCTTTCTTCCGTACTTGTGGTATCGCAGCAATTGCAGGTGCAGTACTTTGTACGCTTGGCATTAAGGATTATCAAATGGCAGGAATGGGCGTATTCAGCTATACAATGTTCTTAAATCCTAACGAGCCTGGTATGACACATATGGTAATCGGAATTATTGTATCTATAATATGTATAATAGCAGGAATTGTATTGGAGCTTATATTCTACAAGGACGCTCCGGCTAAAAAGGCGGAGGATAAGGTGGCAGCCGCCGCATCTGAAACGGGCAAGGGCGGTACAGTGGCAGCCCCTATAACAGGTAAAATTGTAGCACTTTCAGACGTAAAGGACGAGGCATTCTCATCAGGCGCACTCGGACAGGGACTTGCAATCGAGCCTAGTGAAGGAAAGGTTTATTCACCGGTAGACGGCGAGATTTCAACCTTCTTCCCAACAGGACACGCAATCGGAATTACAAGCAGTAATGGTATTGAAATCCTTATCCATGTAGGTATGGATACGGTGGAGTTAGACGGAAAAGGCTTTACGCCTAAGAAAGCACAGGGAGATAAGGTTACGAAAGGGGAGCTTCTTTTGGAGTTTGACATGAATGTGATTAAAGAGGCAGGCTACTCAACCATAACACCTGTTATTATTACAAACAGTGATGACTACGCAGATGTTATTCCGTCAGCTCCTTCGGAGGTTACTCACGGTCAGGATGTAATTACGTTATTGTAGGTATAATATAATACGGACTTTATAGAAAAGTTTAGTTCGGCATTAAAGGTAAGTGAAAGGGGTTTTAAAAATATGAAAACATTCAGAAAGGATTTCCTGTGGGGTGGTGCGACAGCCGCCAACCAGTACGAGGGAGCATGGGATGTTGACGGAAAGGGGGCTTCAGTATCGGATATGTGTACAAACGGTTCCCATACATCTCCAAAGCGCATAACTCCCGTATTTGAGGAGGGAACACTTTATCCGAGCCGTGAGGCGACGGACTTCTATCATCATTACAAAGAGGATATTGCTCTTTTTGCGGAAATGGGATTTAAGACATTTAGAATGTCAATAAACTGGACGAGGATATTCCCCACTGGAATGGAGCTTGCGCCAAACGAGAAAGGACTTGAATTTTATGACAGGGTATTTGACGAGTGCAAAAAGTACGGAATTGAGCCGTTAGTCACAATCTCACACTATGAGATGCCCTATGCGTTGGTGGAGAAGTATAACGGCTGGGAAGGCAGGGAGTGTATAGAATGCTATGTGCGCTATTGTGAAACGATATTTGAACGATATAAGGATAAGGTTAAATATTGGCTCACCTTTAACGAGATAAATTCTGGAACAATGCCAATGGGGGCAGCGCTTTCCTTGGGCACAATAAAGGGCTACAGCGGACCAATCACCCAAATACCCGATAAGCCGCAGGAGCGTTTTCAGGGACTTCATCATCAGTTTGTTGCAAGTGCAAAGGCTGTAAAACTTGCGCATGAGAAATATCCGCAGTTTAGGGTTGGAAACATGACCCTTATGGCGACAATGTATCCTTATACCTGCAATCCTGATGATGTGGTTGAGACACAGAGACAGATGCAGATGACAAACTGGTTCACATCAGATGTTCAGGTAAGGGGCGAATACCCATATTATGCAGACCGTTTCTTTGAGGAGAAGGGTATCACGGTTAAAATGGAGCCGGGGGATAAGGAAATTTTAAAGGAAGGCACGGTTGACTTTTTCACCTTCAGCTACTATATGAGTAATTGCGTGGCATTAAATCCGGATAAGGAGCTGACATCAGGAAACCTTATGGGTGGAATTAAAAACCCATACCTTGAAGCAAGCGACTGGGGCTGGCAGATTGACCCGAAAGGACTGCGTTACACATTAAACGAAATCTATGGCAGATACCAGATACCTATAATGGTGGTGGAAAACGGTCTTGGGGCATATGATAAGCTTGAAGCGGACGGAACTGTTAACGACAATTACCGTATTGACTATCTTAGAAAGCATATCGAGCAAATGCGTGAGGCGGTTGCAGACGGAGTTGACCTTATGGGGTATACACCTTGGGGCTGTATAGACCTTGTGAGTGCATCTACAGGAGAGATGGCAAAGCGCTACGGATTTATATATGTAGATAAATATGATGACGGAAC
>CAYTGS010000188.1:0-3629 GCA_964437435.1 uncultured Roseburia sp. | reverse complement strand
GTAGAGTTTGAAGGATTTGCAACAAAGGGAGACGGCTGGTCACAGGCAGGCTTTGCAATGACAGACGATATTATAAATGCCCTTGTTCCGGGTTCAGTTGTAGAGATTACCTACAGCAGCGATAATGGGGATATTTGGATAGTAATGAACGAGGCAGCCGCAGGCTGGTCAAGAGTAGGTCAGGGAAATGCAGACGGAAGCGGAAGCGATTCGGCAGCATTTGACGGAACAACTTGTCAGGTAACATATGAACAGATAGCTGCAATATGCGGAGATGATGTTTCAACATGGGGAAGCACAATGCAGTGTGAAGCATCAGGAGCATGGGAAGTTTACAGCGTTTCTGTTGGAACAGCATTAGAATAAAGCGGGGAGGATTAAAGATATGATTAATACTAAAAAATTATTGGCACTTGGACTTAGTGCTACAATGGTAATGGGGCTTACCGCTTGCGGAGGCTCAACATCAACAACAGACAGCACGGACACAGCATCAACAACGGCATCTGCAACGACAGACAATACAGCTTCATCAGACAGCAGCAGTGATAGTTCTTCAAGCAGCACCCTTTATAATGAGGGTGAGAGAAGGACAATCAGAATTGGTACATGGTATGACCATTATTATGACAGCACAAATTCTGATATCCATGATGACCCTAGCGTTTCAGATGAAGAATTGGCACAGCAGCATTTTGATATTGTTGCAGAGGTTGAGGAAAAATACAATGTCAGTATCGAGTTTGTAAACCTTACATATACAGGCGTACAGGAGTCAATCAATACTTCAATACTTGCAGGAAATCCTGACTGCGATATTTATGAGGTTGACTTAAGCTTTGGCATACCGGCAGCCTTAAACCACTTTGCAATAAACCTTGAGGATATTCTTCCGGCTGACAATGATTTGTTTAATGACCAAATGGTATTTTCACAGGTTGATATCGGAGTCGATGACGGAGTATATCTTTTCCAGTCAAACAGTGCGGAAATGCTTCTTGCAAACACATATATGCTGGCATATAACAAGCAGATGCTTGATGAGGCAGGTCTTGAAGACCCCAACGAACTCTATGCAAAGGGTGAGTGGACATGGGATAAGTGGAGAGAGTACCTTATTGCTCTTACACAGGATACTGACGGTGACGGTGTGACAGATGTATATGGTTATGGTTCACGTTTTGACTTCCTTTTGTATAACCTCCTTATGAGCAATGGTACAGGTATAGCAATGAGCCCTACAGAGACTCTTTCAAGTCCGGAGGTTGCAGAGGTTCTTGACTTTATTTATAACATTTACAATGTTGACCATGTGGCTAATCCTTGGAATTCAGATGATTTCGACTACAACCAGAACTGCTACATGGACGGCAGGGTTGCATTCTGGATTGATGCAGCATGGATTTCATCAGCAAACAATGATGCAGGCTTAAGCTTTGATGTTACATGGTGCCCATGGCCTATAGGACCTAGCGGTGATGAGTCAACTAACAAGTTCAAGAATGTTTCATCAGGTAACGCATGGATGATACCGGCAGGTGTTGATAATCCTGAGCTTGTATATAATGTATTCTATGACTGGCAGAACTGGTATCACGGCGATACAGATCTTCGTGACGGCGACCTTACATGGTGGGAGGATTGTGCAATCACAGAGGAAAACTATGAAGTTATGGAATATATGGGAGCAAGGGGAGCATTTGACCTTTGGAATGCCCTTGGGCTTGACTGGGATTTCACACAGCTTATGAATGGCGAGATGACAGCCGCACAGTTCCAGGAAACCTACAAGCAGAATGTACAGGATGCACTGGATAGCTTCTATAAATAACTTTTAATCTAAAAAGGATATAAATTATGAGGGCATTGAATATAAGGAAAATAATCAGCACGGCTATTGTTATTAATCTTACGGTTCTTGCAACAGCTTCGTGTGGAAACAGTGCAGTGTCCCCCACAGTCGAAACAGCCGCCGATATGGAGGCTGTTTCGGCAGTTGAGACTGAAGACACCGTTGAGAACGCAGATGAAGTTGCAGAGGAAGCTACGGTTTGGGAAACGGCTGCGGGTGACAAGGAAGATAGTGGAACAACAAGTGAAAGTGAGGGGCTTAGTGCAATGGATATAGTTAAAAATATGCGTATCGGTTGGAATATCGGCAATACGCTAGACAGCACACGGGATAATATTACAAGAGTTGACGCACCATACAAATTTGAGACGGCATGGGGAAATCCCAAGGTTACGCAGGAGCTTATAGATACAATACTTGACAATGGCTTTAACGTTATACGTATACCTGTCTCATGGAAAAACCACATAGCACCGGCACCCGACTACACAATCACGGATACTTGGATGGAAAGGGTAAAGGAGGTTGTGGACTATGCCTACAACAAGGGGGCATATGTCATTGTAAACACTCATCATGAGGATTGGAATTATCCCTATTATGATAATTTAGAGCCTGCTTCAGAGGAGATGCGGGCGGTTTGGAGCCAGATAGCCGAAACCTTTAAGGACTATGATGAGCATCTTATATTCGAGGGACAAAATGAGCCTAGAAAGGTTGGAACCAATGTTGAATGGACAGGAGGAGACCAAGAGGGTTGGGATGTTGTAAATGAGCTTAACCAAGTATTCGTAGATACAGTAAGGTCATCAGGAGGACAAAATTCAAGCCGGCTTTTAATGATTTGCGGATATGGGGCTAACTCAACTGTCGGAATAAAGCATATTGATATTCCTGAAAATGACAACCGCATCATAATTTCAGTCCATGCCTATGAGCCGTATGATTTCGCACTGAATACCGAGGGCAGAAGTGAGTGGAATAATGATACGTCAGCAATAGACACGCTTATGAGCAATCTCAAATCACTATATATTGACAAGGGAATACCCGTCATAATAGGTGAATTTGGAGCTATGAATAAGGATAACGAGGACGAGCGTGTTGAATGGGCAACCTATTATGTGACTAAGGCAAAGGAAATAGGTGTTCCATGTATATGGTGGGACAATGGATGCTTCACTACAAATGGCGAGAACTTTGGACTTTTTGACAGAAGCCTTTATGTGTGCAGATATCCCAAGCTTTTAGAAGCACTTATGGAAGCGAGTAAGACAGAGTAGACCGTTATTTACAGGTGGTTATTTTGGGCTAATTGTATTGAATAATATTTTAATAATTGTTATACTAAATAAATATATTAAAATACGAGGTGTAACAATTATGATAAAAACAGGTATT
The DNA here is from genome assembly GCA_964437435.1 of uncultured Roseburia sp. Lineage (GTDB taxonomy): Bacteria > Bacillota > Clostridia > Lachnospirales > Lachnospiraceae > COE1. The sequence continues at coordinate 376 of CAYTGS010000188.1, read as the reverse complement.
GTAACAGACAGTCATAGTGGCATTGGTAAAGCGGAAGCTGATGAGTTAAACATCAGAATTTTACCAATGCCCTTTTATTTTAATGACATATGTTATTTTGAAAATGTCACAATGAACAGGGATGAGTTTTTTGCCAAATTAAAGAGCGGAAGTGACGCAAAAACATCACAGCCATCCATAGAGTCAATAAAGGATTTATGGGATGAGGCATTAAAGGAATTTGAGGAAATCATATATATCCCCATAAGCAGCGGACTTAGCGGAGCGTGCATGACCGCAATGGCAATGGCTCAGGAGGATGAATATGAGGGAAAGGTGTTTGTGGTTGATAACGGACGTGTCTCAACTCCCATGCACCGTTCGGTTCTTGACGCAG
>CAYTGS010000187.1:0-3730 GCA_964437435.1 uncultured Roseburia sp. | reverse complement strand
TCATCATTTGCCAAGTTTATGACAGAGGATGAAATGGCAGCATTAATAAAGGCAATGGACGGAGAAAACGGAGATTTGCTCTTGTTTGCAGCCGACAGGAATAAGGTTGTATGGGATGTGCTTGGAAATCTGCGACTTGAGATAGCTAGAAATCTTGACCTTTTAGACAAGAACCAGTACAACTTCCTTTGGGTTACAGAGTTCCCTCTATTAGAGTGGAGCGAGGAAGAGAACAGGTATGTTGCCATGCACCATCCATTCACAATGCCTATGGAAGAAGATTGGCATCTTATCGACACCGAGCCTGGCAAGGTTCGTGCTAAGGCTTATGATATAGTATTAAATGGCACGGAGCTAGGCGGTGGTAGCGTCCGTATTCATCAGGATGATATTCAGGAGAAGATGTTTGAGGTTATCGGACTTTCAAAGGAGACAGCGAACGAGCGTTTCGGTTTCCTGTTAAATGCTTTCAAGTACGGTGTACCACCTCACGCAGGACTTGCACTTGGTCTTGACCGTATGATAATGCTTATGACTGGGGCTGATTCTATCAGAGAGGTTATCGCATTCCCGAAGGTTAAGGATGCATCATGTCTTATGACGGACGCTCCAAACACAGTTGATGATGTACAGCTTGAGGAGCTTGGAATTGCAATCGTTAAAAAGGATAATGAATAAAAGTGGCAAAAAACGTTAATGATAACAAAAAGGCACTCGCACTTGAAATTATAGAACGGCTGAAAAAGGAATATCCAAAATCAGACTGTACACTTGACTATAACGAGGCGTGGAAGCTGCTTGTAAGTGTGCGCCTTGCAGCACAGTGTACGGATGCGAGGGTTAATATAGTCGTTCAGGGGCTTTATGAGAAGTACCCTACTATAGAAGCCCTTGCTGACGCAGAGGTTGAGGATATAGAGAAAATAGTCAGACCGTGTGGGCTTGGAAACAGTAAGGCAAGGGATATAAGCGCATGTATGAAAATGCTTCGTAATGAGTTTGACTGTAAGGTGCCTGATAACATGGAAACACTTTTAAAGCTTCCTGGTGTTGGAAGAAAAAGTGCGAATTTAATAATGGGTGACATATATGGAAAGCCTGCGATTGTGACAGATACACATTGCATAAGGCTTACTAACCGTATGGGGCTTGTTGATAATATTAAAGAGCCTAAAAAGGTTGAGATGGAGCTTTTAAAGATTATTCCGCCAGAGGAGAGCAATGCATTCTGTCATCGGCTTGTAGATCATGGGCGTGAGGTATGTACGGCAAGAACAAAGCCTTATTGTGATAAATGCTGTATAAATGATATATGTAAAAAAATACTTTAAAGTGAAAATGCAAGCCGTAAGGCTTGCATTTTCACTCGTGATGCGGGTGAGAACCTATGACATTAATTGCGTTCAAAACAGTTGTCAAAATTTCTGTCTTTGCCTGAGTTGATGATGTGTTTAACTTATGGAACAATGCGCCTGCATTGCTTCTGACGTAATTCGGTTTTAAACGGTTAAGAGCATATGTAGCCATGTCCAATCGGCATTCTTCACATGAACATATATTGGGCATGGTTGGTAAAAGTATATTCAACTGGTTTTCGACATCGTCTTCCATAATGTTTCTTAGACCTTCCATAATTTAACCTCCATGTTTTCTATTCGTCATGTAATCAACAGTTCAGCAAAAAATATTGCTTTTTGACAAAAAGCGTATCATTAATATTTATGTTAATACTTTTTTGCGATTTTTTCAACATAGTATTTATAAAAATTTGTAAAAGAGGTAAAAAATGCTCGAAAAAGAACGAAAAATCTTTCATCCTATAAAAATAGATGATAAAAAATGGATTGATAGCAAATTAAAAACTGACAATTTAACGGCTTGTGAGTATACTTTTGCTAATAATTTTATTTGGGCAAAGGTTTATGATGTACAGGTTGGCGAGATAAATGACTGCGGAGTTATTAGATACAGGGAGCACGAAAACTTTGAATATTCGTTTCCGTTTGGAGAGGGAGATAAAAAAGCTGCCATAGAAATTTTAAAGGGTATCTGTCATGCCCATAATCATGGGTTAAAGCTTTATCCTTTAACTGATGAGGGTAGACAAAAACTTATTCAATGGTTTCCGGGAGAGTTTGAGATAGATATGGATAGGTCGGATTTTGACTATGTTTATACTGTTGAGAAGCTCTCTACTTTAAGGGGAAAGAAGCTTCATGGAAAGAGAAACCATATTGCAAGGTTTATGGACGATAATGACTGGCGGTATGAGGCGATGACACTTGATAATATTGATGAGTGCCGCAAAATGGCAAGGGAATGGATATCCATGCGAGAAGAAAAGTGGAATGATGAAATGCAGCAGGAGATGGACGTGTTGGAGATTGCATTTTCTAACTTTGAGGAGCTTGGATTTGTCGGTGGAGTGCTATATAAACAGGAAAAAATAGTTGCCTTTACAATAGGCGAAAGGCTTAATTCAGATACGCTTGTGGTGCATTTTGAAAAGGCTTATCCTGACCTTCAGGGGGCATACCCTATGATTAACCAACAGTTCATACTGCATGAGGGTAAAAACTATACTTATGTTAACCGTGAGGAGGATACGGGAGATATGGGGCTTAGAAAGGCAAAGCTTTCATATTATCCAGATATACTTTTGAAAAAATATGCGGCACAGGAAAGCCATATTGTATTTGCCAATGAATATGACAGGGAGCATATTATTGATATATGGGAAAAATGCTTTGGTGATGACAGGGAATATATTGAAATGTATCTCGATAACCGTTTTGAGACTGAAAATATGTTTGTGATACATGAGGATTGCAGACCTGTTTCCATGGCAAGTTTTTTGCCTGTAGAGATAATGATTGACGGTGAATACATATGCGCCAGATATGTATATGCTGTTGCTACGTTGCCAGAATACAGGAACAAGGGATATGCCTCTGAAATATTAAAATATGCTGCCGAAAAATATGGTGAGCCTTTGGTTCTCTGTCCTGAGAATGAAGGACTTATAAAATATTATGGCAAATTAGGGTTTGTTAATGTATTCAATGAAAGCCCATACTGGATATGTGAATTAGGGTACGGTGAAATGAAAGCGGCAGGTCATAATGACGAAAATGGACTTCCTGAAATGCTAGGAGATTATTATGTCTCTGAAATATCAGCGTCAAAGTACAAGGAAATCCGTGATGGGTATTTTGAAAATGAGGGATATGTACGGTGGGATGAGAAAGCGTTGGAGTATGCGGTTGCCGAAAATGATTTTTGCGGAGGAAAAACGCTTTTACTTACTAAAAAACTGTCTGATAACAATTTAAAGGAGGCAGTTATGATGTACCGTATAGAAAATGATGATAATGACAGGAGGCTTCGTGTCATAGAGACTACTCTTGAAGATAAGGAATTGTCAAATGTGCTCAATGAACTTATGTTTATATTGAATATTGACCAGGCATTTGCCCATAATGGCGGTGGCATGATACTTCTTCCTAAAGCTTATGGGCAATGGAAGGGCAAAGACGGCTATCTTGGGCTTACACTTGGATAAAATTAATGGAAAAATCAGTCAAAAAGTCATGACAAATAGTCATGGAAAATTTGGGATATAGACAAAATTCAATAATTGTGATAATATTATAAAGATATTGTGTAATATTATCCTTGCACTCGTAGTCTAATGGATAGAACGAAGGCCTCCGACGCCTTTAATGCAGGT
>CAYTGS010000186.1:0-3731 GCA_964437435.1 uncultured Roseburia sp. | reverse complement strand
TTGGACTTCGTGTTTCAGAGGAGGAGGAAATAGTAGGTCTTGACTCAACGGAGCATGGACTTCCTTCAGCATATGCAGGATTTAGTATGATGGATATTTCTAATACGATGATTATGGAGGAGAACGAGAATACGGTTATTGGTGCTGATGACTATGATAAGGCTTCAGAGGCTCAAAGGAATGCAGCAGTCAAGGTTGCTCAGGCTCCAATCACTTCAACAAGCGGAATGTACAATGTTGTAATTATTGCAAAGCTTTCGAGATATGATGTGCTTCGTAAGGCTATGAATGATATAGGTGTAACAGGTATGACGGTAAGCCAGGTAATGGGTTGTGGTATCCAAAGGGGCGCTGGTGAGAAATACCGTGGAGCAGAGGTCGATGCGACTTTGCTTCCAAAGGTAAAGGTAGAAGTCGTTGTATCTACTATCCCTGTTGAAAAGGTTGTGGAGACGGCGAAGAAAGTCCTTTACACAGGACATATCGGCGACGGAAAGATTTTCGTATACAATGTAGATAAAGTAGTAAAAATCAGGACAGGCGAGGAAGACTTCTCAGCCCTTGCAGATGTGGAATAGTATACATCTAACTTCCAAAAATATATTAAAACAGCGGGTGCTTATCATTAAGTGGGCATCCGCTGTTTTTAGCTTAACATATTAAATTATTGCTTCGATAGATAAATTTTTATTATTTGATAGCTGCAATATGCTGTTGTAGTGCTGAGCCTCCAGATTTATCAGTTGGTTGTTTTGGGTACGTATTACAGGCTGTGAAGGGTGTTCGTGGTTTATGAATATGACATTGCCCTCCATTCCGTTACTCAGAGTTACCTTGTGGTTAAGGTAAGCATTTGATACATTTTCCAAAAATGTAAGTATGTATTTCGTCTCATATTTTTGGATGCCCTCATCTTCAAAATATTTAATGACTGAGAACGGGCACATTGCCGAACGGTATACACGTTCGCTTGTCATTGCATCAAAAATGTCTGCAATGGTGACAATTTTTGAAAATTTGTCAATTTCGTCTCCCTTTAATCCGTATGGATATCCGCTTCCGTCGCATTTTTCGTGATGCATGAGTGCGACATTTTTGACGGGGTCAGGTATGCTTCTGTAACGTCCTAGAAGGTGAAATCCCTCAACTGTATGTGTCTTTATTATTTCAAATTCGTTAGGAGTCAGCTTTCCGGGTTTTCCTAAAATCCCTTGTGGAAGCATGAATTTTCCCACATCATGAAAAAGTCCACAGGCGGCTGCCATCATCTGGTCAGCCTCTGAAAAATGAAGCCACCGAGCAAGGAAGTTGGAGATTAATGCTGTACCTATACAATGGTCGTATACGGAATCCTCTCTGTCACGCATGTTTAGGAGCATATCAAAAATATTAATTTCTGAGTCATCCTGATATAATAGGGAGATAGTTTCCCGCAGTAAATCATTTGCCCTAAAAGGTTCGTTTCTATAAAGGGAATTCATAAGGCTGTCCTGATAATGCTGTGAACACCTATCAAAATCCTGTGAAAAACGCCGAAATGACTCACTCTCGGAAATTGTGACTGTACTTAAGCTGTAATCAAGACTATGTAGTCCTGTAGTTTGTGAATGTGGATGGTTCAAAGCCTGATTTGTCATAGGCTTTGTGAACTCTTTGGATAAATTATCCTCGATTTGGGCGTAATATATGGAATATCCTTCTAAACGTGTTATAATATTTTGTGTAAGTACAACGCCTTTTGGAACGATTGTCTGCGAATCGTAGGATAAAATGTCCTCGGCAGTTACCATGCCAGGGGTAAGGTCGGACACGGGAATTTGTTTCATTGTTGTATTACCTCTTTCCATATAGAGAGTGCATGATTGTGTAATTAACGTTAGTGTTTTAAGTTAACATATTGCAACAATATTCACTATCATACTCTAATTGTATAGTGAAAAAAAGAAAATGTCAAATATAAGGAGTAATTTCAATGAGAAAATTTACAAATATATACAAAATGTCAAATAATAAGTTTTTAAATCTATTTAAGATGGATGCGTTGACAGATTCGGGGAGAAAGTTTGATTATTTTTTTGTATCGAGAAGACAGGAAAATGAATTAAAGCTTTTAACAGGTGATATAGCGGCGGAGGGGGTGGTTATTTATCCTCTATTGAAAAGTAATCCTGATAAAATTGTAATGATTAGGCAGTACAGGTATCCGTTGGGTGATTATATTTATGAGCTTCCGGCAGGTCTTATAGATGGGGATGAAACTCCTCAGACTGCTGCAATAAGGGAGATGAAAGAGGAGACAGGGCTTAATTTTGAGGTATATGACAAAGGAAAGGATTTTTGGCGCAGACCGTTTTTCATGGGGGCAGGATTTACTGACGAGAGCTGTAATGCCGTATTTGGATATGCCGATGGAAAAATAAACCGGGATAGTATGGAAGATACGGAGTCTATACAGGTGATTGTGGTTGACAAAAACGAGGTATCTCGAATATTGAGGGAGGAAAAGGTATCGTTAAGGGCTGCATATCTTTTGATGAATTTTTTGCACTCTGATATACACAATCCGTTTGACTTTTTGAACTAAAAATGCATGAAAAATTGACAATTATCGCACGGTGAGATATACTTTTGTATATATTTATGTAAAATATGGGAAATTTGACAGATATTAGGACTTGGAAAGGGGAAACCGATGAAAAAAGTAACAATTCAGGATATTGCAGCAGAAATGGGACTTAGCCGTAATACCGTTGCAAAGGCACTAAACGGTGGAGTAGTATCTCCGCAGACGAGACAGGCAGTAGTACAAAAAGCATGGCAAATGGGCTACTCTAAACTTGACGAAAAGCTCCTCGAAGAAGTCAAGAAAACTTACCGCAGGACAAACACGGGGACTATACTTGTGCTTTTCAACCATATGCAGTCAATCTTTTGGACTAGGGCGCTTGCCGGTATAAGCAATGCGGTAAATGATGAGGGATACCGTATGCAGTTACACGTGGTTGATGATTCTGATAGGGAGGGTGAGGATACTCTGAGATACATAGCTGATGATGTTAAGGGAATTATTTTTTTAAGCGTTTTTTCTATAAGGTTTGTCAAGGGCGTTGCAAGGGCAAATCTCCCAATGACCTTTTTTAACAGTCCGGTCAATGCCCAGGAGTATATTAAGTTGGGAGACGTAATCAACGTTGAGGGATTTTATTCAATGAGTGCCATTACTGATTATGTGACAATAAAGCGGGGCTGTAAAAGTCTTGCATATGTGGGATTTGCTGAAGGCTCACGTATGATTCAGGCAAGGTACCTCGGCTTTTTAAACTCATGTAACCAAAGCGGTATGCAGTTGAACCCGAACTTCCAATACACACGTCCCCTTAATAATACTAATTTCAGCTATGCAATGGTGGAGGAAGTGGTAAATGGTATGCCATATATTCCGGATGCAATAATATGTGAGGATGATGATGTGGCAAAGCATGTTGCACTCGCAATTTTGCAGAGAGACCCACAGGCAATCAAGAAGGTGATAATTACTGGATTTAACAACACATTGGAGCCTGATTTCTTTAAAAGTGACATTGTGACCGTTGACGTGCGCATAGAGGAGCTTGGCAGAAGACTTGTTAAATCGGTGCTTGACAGGGTGAAAAATCCTACAATGGATATTTCCTTTACGACGCTTGCCACGTACCCTATTCTCGAAAGAAGTTGAATGTGATTGATGAGAA
>CAYTGS010000185.1:0-3782 GCA_964437435.1 uncultured Roseburia sp. | reverse complement strand
CCTGCTCGCTAACGCTCATTATATCACAAAAATTAATAAAATCATACAAATTATGAGAAAAAACATAAAAAATATACAAATAAATTGAAAATGTATAATGCTATTATGGCAAACATTAAAATTACCGATATAATAAATGGAGGTTGATGACATGAAATTTAGTCTTTGCATGATAGTGAAAAATGAGGGGAAGGTAATCGAAAGGTGCCTTGACTCCCTTAAGGGTATAATGGATGAAATAATAATTGTGGATACAGGCTCCACTGATAATACTAAAAGGCTTGCGTCATTGTACACGGATAAGGTATTTGATTATGAGTGGAATGATGACTTTTCCGCTGCGAGAAATTTTGCGTTTTCAAAGGCAACCGGCGATTATATATATTCGGCTGATGCGGATGAATTTCTGGATGATGAGAACAGGAGACGGCTGGCTGAGCTAAAAGAGGTATTGTTGCCGGAGGTTGAAATCGTACAGATGATATATGTCACGAAGCAGGAGGGGCATCCGACAGAGAATTTCGAGAGGGATTTAAGACCAAAATTGTTTAAGCGACTTAGGGAATTTACGTGGATAGAACCTGTTCATGAGACTGTAAATTTAAACCCTGTAGTTTACGATAGTGACATAGAGATAATACATATGCCACAGGGAAAACACGGCGCACGTGATTTAATGATATTTGAAAAGCTTATAAGACAAAAGGGCAAAATGTCTGACAGGCTTAATATGATGTATATACGCGAGCTTTATAAGGCGGGGGATAATAATAATTTGGAAAATTCCCTTGAATATTTGATGAGCCTTCTAAATATAAAGTCGGCGGAAAACGATGCTGTGATGTGTCGCCAGATTATTGCCGTACTTATGAAGACATACAGGATTTGCAATGACGGTATTGGTATTCTTAAGGTTTCACTTATGCCGGAGGCTTCAATTGCCAATGCGGAAATGTGCATGGAGCTTGGTGAGTTTTTTGCCGTAAATGGTGACTATGGGGAGGCGTACAGGTGGTTTTACAGTGCTGGATTTGAAGCAGAAAGCGAGATAGATGCTGCAAGCAGTGGCGCAAGGGCATACATGGCGCTTGCCGATTGCCATAAGCAGGAGAATTTTATTGAAATAGGGTTGTTTACCAGGGAGGAAAGCCTTAAAAAGGCATATGAATACGAGATTATGGCTAAGGAGTGGAAGCCGGTCCAATAAACACATAATAAAACAGCGGTTTTAAAGCCGCTGTTTATTATGTGTATGAGTTAAATAACATTCCACTGTAGATACTTGTCACATATGGATTGGGATATGTGGCATTAGGATTAGGATATGCGCATATACGCCTGTCTATGTATTCCATAGGGTCAATGGATATTGAATCAAGCTTTCTTAACATCCTTGAACCAAAACCCATAATTGCACTTGCGTCAGGTATATCGTCCAATTTCTCGTATGACAGCGTTGAATCCTCGTTTACGCTTATTCCGTAGGTTTCAAGGCTCTTACTATGGAGATTTAGAAACTTGTTGATGTCATTTGACAATATCCTTGTAAGGGAATCGTCATCGGTTTCCATTACACCTGTAAGGAAATTGTTATATCCGTCCACGAATGTCTCAATATTGTTGGAAAGCGATTCGGATGCCGGATACAGCCCTATATGTATATTTGAAAGAGGGCTTATTATCGCCGCCTGAGCGGTAATGCTGTCAGTGGCAGTCTTATCAAAGTAGCCGTTTTCGGGGTGAAGCGTAATATGGTAAGCACCATGTACGTTAAAGCTGTTTGAATATGAGCTTTCCTCGTTTCCGTTTATTGTATATACGGCATTGGTGGCTTCCTTTATGGATTTATTCAATCCGAGATAATCTACCACTCCCTTTTGGAAGCTGGTGTTTTCGTCAGTAATTGTAAAATGCCGTCCACCCTGGTATGGCATTCCTATTGCGTCGGAAGTAATTTCCAACGCACTATGACCGTGGCTTTCCACAACTTTGGCGGAAACACCGATGTCTGAGTCGTTTATCAGACGTGAAAGCTTGCTTTGCAAATCGTTGTTGGTCTCTCCCTCATTAATATTAAACTGAAGCTCATAATGAAGCTTATTAGTAAGCAGGTCAAATGAATAGCTGTCAGCAGGAAGTGATACAGGCTCGTCTTCGTCAAGGTATTTGCCTGTATTTACCTGGGGTGTTGCAAAGTTTTCTATGGAAAGGTCAAAATCCGATGGTGTATCGGGTTGCGCATCCTCCGTGACATATTCGACGCTTGCCAGCGTGTCGTTGTCGCTGTAGGCGGATTTCATGGAGAATATATTATTGTCGTCTCCGCTTAGGGAATCTATAGTCTGTTTAAGGTTGTTGGCGCTTTCCTTTAAATGTACAGCATAAGCAATTGATTTCGGTGTTGGTTCTGTAAGGTAAAGCGGAGCAAAGCGATTTTTCCACTGTATGCTGCTGTATACGTTTTGGAGCTCGCTTGTTTCATGGGTTTCAAAACGTGCTTTTTTCTTATTGGTTTTGTTGCTGTTTTCGCTGTTGTCTCTGCTTCGATATGTAGTCAGGTATTGGTCATAGATTTGCAGTGTAGTCAAAGAAATCGGCATATCTGCCCCTCCCTTCATAAAAATCTCAAGGCATATATACTGTTAGAATTATGCTATTGTAATAAGTATAAGTATATAGCTTAATCTAAAAATATCACGAAAACTACTAAAAATCAAGATTTTTGTAGACTAAAATTTACAAAAAAATAAGAAATTTTTTGAGAGCGGTTAAATGGGGGTTGACTAGGATTTAATGGTGTGATATATTTGAAAAGCAAGATGTAGAGGTCTTTTTTTTATGCCTTTATATTTGCCTGATTAGAACAATTTTTTATTAGAACGCTAGTGGAGGTGGAATTATGCGTACAAAGATTACTTTAGCTTGTACAGAGTGCAAACAGCGTAACTACAATACTACTAAGGAGAAGAAAACCCATCCTGACAGAATGGAAATCAAGAAGTATTGTAGATTTTGCAAGACTCATACACTGCACAAGGAAACAAAATAATCAATCGAATTCATAGGAGGCACGACATGGCAGATACAGCTAAGAAAGAGGCTAAGAAAGGCAGCTTCTGGAAAAGTGTAAAGACAGAATTCAATAAGATTACATGGCCTGACAAGACGGAAACTGTTAAGCAGTCTGTAGCAGTTCTTTGTGTTTCGGTTGTAGTGGGACTTTTGATTACCTTTTTGGATTATATTATCCAGTTCGGTATTAACTTCCTGACAAGTATCGGAATGTAGGAGTGAGACAAGTATGGAAGAAAAAAAGGAACGTAAGGCAGTAGCCAAGAAGCTCATAACCCATGATATGCAGGAGTTTAAGCAGTATTCACCGGAGATTATTTACGAGGAGCCTGTATCTGATGAAAATCAGGACGAGGCATTGGAGGATTTAATCAAGGAAGAACCTGTTGCCATAGAGCCTGTTGAGGAGGAACCCCACAGCCGTGTTGCCCTAAGCGACAATAAGAGCGGTTTGGGCATGGGTTGGTATGTGGTTCATACTTATTCGGGATATGAGAATAAGGTAAAAGCCAATATTGAAAAGGCGATTGAAAACAGACATCTTGAAAACGAAATCCTTGAAGTAAGGGTTCCCCTTACAGATGTCATGGAACTTAAAAACGGAGTGGAGAAGTCTTCCCAGAAGAAGATGTTCCCAGGCTATGTACTTCTTCATATGGATGCGGATAATAATGACGCATGGTATGTTGTAAGAAATACAAGGGGTGTTA
>CAYTGS010000184.1:0-3826 GCA_964437435.1 uncultured Roseburia sp. | reverse complement strand
TTGTGCCTGACGGAAACGGTGCGCTTATATATCTTGATGACAAGGAGGGACGCTTTGACTCGGGATATGTTCAGAAGGTATATGGTTCTGATGTTGGAGTTGGCGAGTCATATGTGCTTTCGCTTTTATGGAGCAAATATGAGACACATAATGACGCAGAGACAATCCTTGCGCCGGTGTACGGCATGGTTCATACTGAAAAGGGGTTGGGATATCTGGCTGTTATAGAAAGCGGTGAGGAGGAGGCTTCGATTTATGCCACTCCAAACGGTGCATATTCTGATTACAACTGGGTTACAGCGGCATTTAGGAAATGTACCACATATATTCAGCCGACATCAAATTCCGGCGGTTCAGTTACAAAGGTAACTGACAGGATTAAATACGATATCAGTATACGCTATTTCTTTGTGGACGGTGACAATGCCAACTATGCAGGGCTTGCAAAAAGCTATAGGAATTACCTATTGGAGAAAGGCGAGCTTTCATTAAACGAGGACGAGGATTTTAAGGTAAGGCTTGATTTCCTCGGAAGTGATGTTGAGAACTGGATGCTTTGGAAGAAGAATGATACAGTTACAACGGTTGACAATATAGAGGAAATTTATAATGACCTTGAAACAGAGGGGGTAACGGATATCCTTTCAATATATAAGGGCTGGCAGGACGGAGGCTATTACAATATGCCAGTAACCTCGTATGATGTTGAAAGCGACATAGGCGGTAAACGTGCGCTGTCAAAGCTTATGGAGGAATGTGATGAGAAAAACATCGACTTTTACCTGTATGTGGACGGTGTAAGGGCAAATCCCGAAACGGCAAATACCACCTTTGACACGGTTAAGAAGATGGATAAGAGGCTCTATCAGGAAAGCACATACCAGAACGTATATGATACCTTTGTATATTGGACGCCCCAAAAGACAATTGAAAACATGGAGAAGCTCACAAAGAGCTTTACTAGAAACAATATAAATAAGGTGGCAGTCTCAAACATTGGAAATACACTCTTTACATATACAATGGGTGACACAATGCAGACACGCGCCGTATCGAAATATTTATATGAACAGGCACTTAAGGAGACGGGCGAAAGTCTTGAGTTAATGCTTGAATCACCGGTTCAGTGCTATTGGCAGTACACTAGTGCGATAATAGATATGCCGATATCGGACTCTGATTATATCTACACAGACCAGAGTGTGCCGTTTTTGTCAATCGCATTAAAGGGGATTATGCCGATGTACGGTGAGTATGTCAACTTTGAGGCAAATGAGAGGGAGTACTTCCTAAAACTTGTCGAGACAGGAATTTATCCGTCATTTTACCTGACATATGAAAATCCGTCAGACCTTATTTATACTAATTCAAGCGACGTATATACTTCACAGTACAGTGTATACAGAAGTCAGATTTTGAGCTATTATGATGAACTTAAAAATATTAACAGCCTTACGGCGGGAAGCCTAATTATAAATCATGAGGTGACGGACACAGGAATTATAATTGTCACCTATGATAACGGTGTAAAGCTTTATATTAATTATTCAGACGAGGCACAGTCGGCTGACGGAGTGGAAGTGGATGCACTTTCATATGTGATAGGATAGGGGGTGTATGATAGATGGCAAAAAGAAAAACTAAGCCCGGTCAGCTTGAGAAGCGGGAAAATTCCGTTGGCTATCTTTTCGTACTGCCTTGGCTTATAGGGCTTGTGACATTGGTGTTATGGCCAATGATACAGTCCTTCCAGTATTCACTTAACAAAATAAAGCTTCTCCCACAGGGAATGGCTAAAGTGTTTGTGGGCTTTGATAATTACAGCCAGATATTTTTGACGGATCCTGATTTTATCATTGGACTTGAAAGCTATTTGTTGGAGACACTTATTTCAGTACCCGTAATCGTGGCATTTGCGCTTATAATTGCCATGCTGTTAAACGAGAAAATATCATGCAGGGGACTCTTTAGAATGATATTCTTCCTGCCGATTATTATCGCAAGCGGACCTGTTATGCAGCAGCTATCAGACCAGGAGGCGGCAAGCATACCTATGATGAATGTCACAATGATACAGCAGCTTTTGGACGAATATCTTCCAAGCGTCCTTGCCACAAGCATCACAAATGTATTCAGTAATATGATTACATTGCTGTGGTATTCGGGTGTACAGATATTGATATTCCTTGCGGCATTACAGAAGATTGATACCTCGCTTTATGAGGCGGCGAAGATGGACGGCGGTTCAAAATGGGAGTGCTTTTGGAAAATCACACTTCCCACCATTAAGCCGATGATTTTATTAAACGTTGTTTATACAATAATTTTTATGTCAAACAACGAGCAGAACTCGCTTATTGTATTGATTTATGATACAATGCTTTCTGCTACAGGTGGTTACGGTTATGCTTCAGCAATGGCTTGGCTCTATTCAATAATCGAGTCGGCAATCGTTGCACTGTTTGCAGTCCTTATAATGGGACGTAAGGATGTATATGAGAGACGTGCAAAGAAGTACCAGCGTGAGCTTAAGCGAGAGAAGCGCTTAGAGAAGAAGATTAGAAAGAGGGGTGAGCGCCATGAAAGACAATACGCAAAGCAAAAAGCAAAGCGTGAAAGAAAACATGATAAAAAAAGCGCTTAGTCCCGAAAACAGGGAGCAGTCCGGATACAAAATAAAGAAATTTATATTTGGCTCAAAGGACACGGAGGGAGCGGGAAAGCTTTTTGTGATATACCTGTTGCTAATAAGTATAGGCTTTGTATATCTCTATCCTGTGCTTTATATGATAAGCAAGAGCTTTATGAACCTAAATGACCTGCTTGATACCTCTATTAACTGGATACCAAGTCAACTCTATGTTGAAAACTACAGACAGGCTCTTAAGTCAATGGACTATTGGAAGACCTTTAGGGATTCGGTTGTAATTGCCGGTGTTCCGACACTTATAAACGTGGTCATCTGCTCGATAGTGGGCTACGGCTTTGCAAGGTACGATTTTAAGGGCAAGAAGATTATGATAGGGCTTTTATTGTTCTCGTTCATACTTCCGCCACAGGCAACAATGATGCCGACATACGTTTTTTATACGAACCTAGGACTTATTAATTCACTAAAGGCATTTATAGTTCCAGCCCTTTTGGGACAGGGATTAAAGTCACAGATATTCATACTGATTTTTTATAACTTCTTCCGCCAGATACCAAAGGTATTGATAGAGGCGGCAAAGATAGACGGGGCAGGACATTTCAAGATATTTATGAGAATAGCCCTTCCCTCGGCGGCACCCGCAATCCTTGTAGTATTCCTGTTCTCAATTGTGTGGTATTGGAATGAGTCATATTTGACACAGCTTTATGTGGTGGGAGCTTTTACAAGCAACTCTGACGCTTATCATTGGAGCTCGCTTATAGTATCGCTAAAGAACTTTGAGAGCAGCTACAACACTGCAAGAAGCGTATCCGGAAGCGGAATGGTGGATATAAATGAGTCCATTAAAATGGCAGGAACAATGCTTAGCATATTACCGCTACTTATAATGTACCTCGTTCTCCAAAAGCAATTCGTGGAGAGCGTTGACAGAACCGGTATTACCGGGGAATAGAAGAAGTGAAGTATTACTTCTCGGAGAATGCCATAAAGGGCATTCTCCCAACTAAATACGAGTTACGTAATAATAACTATATAAATTTTAAAAATGGAGGATTTAACATGAAAAAGAAAATGGTAAGCCTTTTAATGGCTACTACACTTGTAACCGGTCTTATGACTGGCTGCGGAAGCACAGCTTCAAATGACACATCATCAAGCGATTCGTCATCATCA
>CAYTGS010000183.1:0-3869 GCA_964437435.1 uncultured Roseburia sp. | reverse complement strand
TGGAAAACATTTTCTTCGTATTATCCGATGCATCCTCTGACACGATTACAAGACAGGCTTTACCCGTCTTAACACCCTTGTCAGTGGCAAACTCTCCACTCGCTACCTTTCCTGCCTTCATGGCAAGACCAAGCATGGAATATATCTTATTCAAATAACTCTATCTCCTTTGCCAGACTTTCGTAGACATCCTCGCTGACCGTATGCTTAAAGGCTCTGTCAAGCGCCCTTGACTTTCTCGCCTTAGCCATACATTCGGGATTAGGACAAATATATGCACCACGTCCGTTTTTTCGACCTGTTGAATCAATAATAATCTGTTCATCATCAGTCCTCAAAACCCTGAGCATTTCGTTTTTGCCTTTCATCTCACCACAGCCTATACACTGTCTCAACGGAATCTTTTTTGCCATTATTCAGTCTCCTCTGACTCAACAGCCTCATCTGCAATCTCCTCAGAAACCTCATCAGAAGCCTCCTCGTCTAACTCTTCCTCATAGTAAACGTCTCCGTCCTCATCGTACATATAATCCTCGTATCTAAAGCCCTCTGCATCCTTAGCCTGTGTCTCTGATTTAATATCAATCTTGTAGCCTGTAAGTCTCGCTGCAAGCCTTGCATTCTGTCCTTCCTTGCCGATTGCAAGCGAAAGCTGGTAATCAGGAACTACAACCTTTGCCGTCTTCTCATCAGGGTCGGCAAACACCGCAACAATCTTAGCAGGTGAAAGCGCATTCTGTATAAAATTTCCAGGATTTTCGTCCCAATTTACGATATCTATCTTCTCGCCACGGAGCTCCTCAACGATTGCATTAACACGGGCGCCGTTCATACCTACGCAGGCACCGACCGCATCAACGTTAGGGTTATTAGTCCTGACGGCAATCTTTGTACGGCTTCCAGGCTCACGGGCAATACTCATAATCTCAACCGTTCCGTCCTTAATCTCTGTCACCTCTGCCTCGAAAAGTCTCTTTACGAGCTCAGGGTGTGTCCTGCTCACAAGGATTCTTGGTCCCTTCGGTGTATTCTTAACCTCAAGGATATATACCTTAATATGCTCGGTAGGCTTAAACTCCTCACCTTTAACCTGCTCTGCCTCGTTCAGCATTGCATCAGCCTTTCCAAGGTTAATGCTGATGTTCTTTCCGACATATCTCTGAACAATACCTGTTACAACGTCCTTCTCCTTCTCGAAAAACTGGTTGTAAACAACGCTTCTTTCCTCCTCACGGATTTTCTGTAAAATAACGTTCTTGGCATTCTGTGTTGCAATACGTCCAAATTCCTTTGACTTGATTTCTACGTTTATCGTTTCCCCGACAGTTGCCGACTTTGAAATCTGAACGGCATCATCCATACAAATCTGTGTAACATTATCCCCAACTTCTTCAGGTGTTGCTACTATTTCCTTTGTAGCATAAACCATAAAATCACATGTATCCCTGTCTATCTGTACTGTAACATTGTCAGCCTTTCCAAAATGGTTCTTGCAGGCTGTGAGAAGGGAATTTTCAATCGCTTCAAAAAGAGTTTCCTTGCTGATTTCCTTTTCTTTCTCCAATATGTTAAGTGCTTCCATTAATTCCTTATTCATTTTTCCTTTACCCTCCTAAAGTTAAAAGTCCAGTGTAAGTCTGATTATCGCTATATCAGATTTTGCAAAGACCATATCCTCTGTCTCTGAGTTATTTTCTATTTCTATAGTCACCGTATCCTTGTCATATGATTTCAGGATACCTGTAAATTCCTTCTGCCTGTTTATGGGCTTATAGGTTTTAACCTCAACCTCCTCACCCAGGCTTTTTTCCAAGTGTCTGTCTTTTTTCAAAGCCCTACCAAGTCCCGGACTTGATACCTCTAGGATATAAGCATCACTTATAAAATCCTCCTCATCAAGCTTTTCCGAAAAAGCCCGGCTTACATTTTCGCAGTCAATAATATTAACTCCGCCCTCCTTGTCAATGTATGCCCTAAGATACCAATCACTGCCCTCCTTGACATACTCAACATCATAAATATTACAGCCGTTTGCTTCAACAATAGGCTTAAGCAGTGCCTCCGCACGCTCCTCATACGAATCCTTTTTTGCCATTCATTCACCCCATTAAAAAGAGTGGACTTGCAAGCCCACTCTCTATTCTAGTACTATATAGCTATAAACATAATAACACTATTCCTTATAAAATGCAACATTTTTTTGAAATATTTGCTAATTCATAGGGAGACCTATCACCTTATCTTCATGTCCGTCGATTTTAGGTGTAGACCTGTCCTTTAACGACTCATACGGTTTAAACTCCAATATACTCTTATATGCAGGTCTTATAATCTTATCAACATTTATAAGCTCCTCCATGCGGTGAGCACTCCAGCCCACGATACGGGCTATTGCAAATATAGGTGTATACAGCTCCAATGGAATATCAAGCATACTGTATACAAATCCGCTGTAAAAGTCAACGTTTGCGCTTACACCCTTATAAATCCTACATTTTTCAGCTATAACCTCCGGTGCAAGCTTCTCTATCATTGAATACAGTTCAAAATCCTTATGGCGCTTCTTCTCATCAGCCAGCTTTTCAACAAATGACTTAAATATGATTGCCCTTGGGTCTGATATTGAATAAACTGCATGTCCCATACCATATATTAGCCCACTGCGGTCAAATGCTTCTTTGTTGAGAAGTCTGTACAGATAATTGCGCACCTCGTCCTCGTTTGTCACATCATCCACATTTCTCCTCAAGTCCTCCATCATCTGTACAACCTTGATATTTGCACCGCCATGCTTGGGACCCTTTAGCGAAGATAACGCAGCCGCTATTACCGAATATGTATCAGAACCGGCACTTGTTACAACCCTCGTTGTGAATGTCGAATTATTTCCACCGCCATGCTCCATGTGAAGCACAAGAGCCGCATCAAGAACCTTCGCCTCCAAAGGTGTGTATGACATATCCGGTCGAAGCATCCTCAGTATGTTCTCGGCTGTCGAAAGCTTAGGGTCAGGTCTGTGGATATAAAGGCTTTCATCACATTCATAATGGTTATACGCATGATATCCATATACAGAGAGCATGGGGAACACGCTTATAAGCATAAGGCACTGTCTAAGCACATTATTAAGTGACATATCCGCAACGCTGTCATCATAAGAAGCAAGCGTCAACACGCTCTTAGTCAATGAATTCATTATGTCATGGCTTGGAGCCTTCATTATAACATCCCTCACAAAGTTTGTGGGAAGCGTCATACTGTACCCCAAAGTCTTCTTGAACTCCATAAGTTGGTTGACATCCGGAAGTTTTCCAAACAGCAACAAGTATGCGCACTCGTCAAATCCATACCTTCCGTCAGCCTGAAATCCCCTTACCAAGTCAAAAACATTATATCCTCTATAATAAAGCTGTCCCTCACAGGGAATAGTCTTTCCGTCAATTTCCTCCGACGATTTAATCAGGGAAATATTTGTAAGCCCTGCCAGAACGCCTTTTCCATTCTTATCACGCAGTCCCCTCTTTACTCCATACTCATCAAAGAGCCCAGGCTCAATGGCATTATTCTCAACACACACCTGTGAATATTTTTCAGTAAATTCCCTAATAGTATTTTCGCTCTTTAATCCCATTCAAAACACCCTTTCTATATTTTAGTGATTATATAAACGTCATGTGCGCTCACAATTGCCAATATGAGCAATAATGCGCACTTTGTTTACATATCTTATCATATATAATATCAGAAAATATACAATTTCACAAGAAAATAATTATTAACATTTACTTAATTAAACTGCAGCATTAAGTTTATAGCAATCAGTACCACCGGCTTAGCCGGTGGTTTGGTTTTTCGCCCTATAAGGGCTC
>CAYTGS010000182.1:0-3887 GCA_964437435.1 uncultured Roseburia sp. | reverse complement strand
TATTAAGAATATGTGTTGCACTTGGCTGTGAAATTTCGGATATATTGGAAATTGTTCCTGATGAAGCAGAGTGATTGATAAAATGGAAGAAAAATGCAATATGAAAGTAGGAGACGATTATGAAAGTACCTCATTTGGTTCAATATCAAGGAAGTAAAAGAATGATTGCACCGGAAATCATAAGATTTTTCCCTGATAAATTGGATAGATTGGTAGAACCATTTTCAGGAACATGTGCAGTATCTATATTAGCAGCAACTGAAAACTTGTGCGATGATTTTTGGGTTAATGATGTTAATGAACCTCTTATAAAAATGATGGAGGAATGTGTTAATAATCCGACAAAATTGGTAAGTGAATATACGGAGATATGGAAGGGACAATTTTGCGAAGAAGAAAATAATGTGGATTATTTTTATAAGATAAGAGATGAATTTAATGGAGGTATGAGAGATTCGGCTAGAATGCTGTTCTTATTGGCGCGCGTGGTAAAAGGTGCGGTGCGGTATAATGTAAATGGAGATATGAATCAATCGTGTGATAAACGAAGATATGGAACAAAGCCGGAATTAGTTGCACATAATGCTGTTTGCATTTCAGAATTATTAAAAGAAAAGACTACATTTTCTTGTATGGATTACAAAGAAGTTTTGGCGATGACAAGACCTGGTGATCTTGTGTATATGGATCCACCATATCAAGGAACATCAAATAAGGATAATCCTAGAGATAACAGATATATTCAAGGGGTAGACTTTGACGAATTTGTGGGTGAACTTGAAAAACTGAATAAGCGTGGCGTAGATTATATTGTAAGCTATGATGGAAGAACCGGAGATAAGGTAATAGGTAGGTGTTTGCCAGAAAAACTCGGATTAAATCATATATATATCAATGCAGGTTTATCAGCACAAGCAACGCTTAATGGGAAAAAAGAGATAACCTATGAATCGTTATATACAAGCAAAAATTTGAAATGTATGCAAGATGAATTCAAGCAAATGGAGTTGTGTTTTGCATAAAGGGAGGGACATATGACTTTACCAGAGGATTTTAAGGAAGTTTTGGATAATGTGACTAATAAGCGTGCAAGGTTTGTAATTGATACCATTTTGGATAAGGGATTTTGTAGTACAGAGGATTTGAAAAATGGAGGATATGAACACGCACCTAGAGCAGCTAGGGATGTCAGAGAGCTAGGAATACCATTGGAGACTTTTAAAGTTAAAGACAGTACGGGGAAAAGTATAGCTGCTTATAAATTTGGCGATTGGGAAGAAGCAAAGAAAGCTAATCAGCTAGCTAAGACATCAGGTCGAACGCAGCTCACTGAAAAGTTAAAAACAGCTCTGATCGAGAGATACGGAGAAAAATGCAACTTATATGGAGAGCATTACCCAGCTAGATTATTGCAGCCAGACCACAGAGTTCCCTATGAGATAGGTGGAGATCCAGATGATATGTTAAACACAGATTATTTTATGCTTTTATCTCCATCTGCAAACAGAGATAAATCATGGGCATGTGAGCATTGTATTAATTGGAATAAAAAAGACGTTGCAATGTGCCAAACGTGCTATTATGCTTATCCGGAAAATTATCAGCACATTGCGGGAGAAAGAGAAAGAAAAATAAATATTGTTTTTACGAATGATGATATGGAAATTTATGACAACTTAGTAGAACAAGCAAAATCAGACAATATATCATATCAGGCTGAGGTTAAAAGAATGATGGAGTATTATCAAAGAATCATAAATAAAGAAAAAGATGCGGATTAGATAGTGAAGAAAAATCTATCTTAATAGATAATTGCAGGAAAATCCAGAACGGAGGATTATTTTGAGCGAGCCAAAGAGAACGGGATTATTACAGCTTTTGGGAAGTAGTTTGGGGTGTCAGTTTGTTATACCTGTATATCAGAGAAATTACACATGGGCTGCAGACCGAGAGGTTAAACAGTATCTTGATGATTTAAAGAATGTACTACAGGGAAACTACAAAAATCACTTTTTGGGAATTATAATTTATTTAGAGAAGGCGATAGATTTTAGCTCTAGAGAATTTTCTATAATTGACGGACAGCAGCGGTTGACAACAACTTTCCTGATTATATATGCGATTAAGCAGATGCTGGTAAACAATAATGATACTGAAAAGGTAAAACAATTGGAGGGACAGTATCTTACAAATCCATATCATAATGACAAGATAAAATATAAGCTTAAGCCACTTGTATCAGATGATGATGTATACAGATGTATTGTGGAGGACAGGGTGTCAGATATTACAGATACAAATTCCAATGTTTTAATTAATTATCAATACATTAGTACCCGTTTAAATGAATTATTGTTACAAGGATATGATGCAAATACCATATTGATGGCATTAGATAAATTGTATGTGGTTTGTGTCCCTATTTCGGAGGAAGATAATGCTCAAAAAATATTTGAAAGCATAAATGCAACTGGCGTAAAACTTACATCAGCAGATTTAATTAGAAATTATCTGTTGATGGATTTACAGAGTGATGTGCAAGAAAAGTATTATGCGGAATATTGGAAGAAACTGGAGGAAAATGTATCTTCAGATTCCAAGACATTGGAGATGTTTTTTAGAATGTATTTGGCTATAAAAACATATAATCTAGTCTCTAAAAACAATGTTTACCGTGAGTTTGTAAAATGGATTGAAGAAAACAATACTGATATAAAGGGATTATTTGAGGAACTCTTGGAATATGCGAAGATATTTAACCTTCTTATGAATGAAGATATACATAAAATCAATCCGCCTTTATATGACGCAGTTGTAGATTTTAGAAAAATTAACTCAGATATACCTATGGCTGTAGTTATGGAATTTTATAAATTATATCGTGATAATAAAATAGATGCGGAGATGTTGGCTAAGCTTATATGTGCAATTAATTCTTACATGATTCGGAGAAGCTTATGTGATATGAATTCACAAAATATTTCCAAGTTGTTTCCGACTGTTTTAAAACGAGTAATAGAAAAATGTAATGGGGAGTATACAGACATTTTAAAGCACTTGAATCAGGAAATGGTAGGAAATACTGCCTCAACAAGTGGAAGTTATATGCCTACCGATAAACAGATGATGGATCTTTTGCTGAATGCTAATGTCTATAAACGACCAGCACTTAGAATAGCTCTTGACAGATTGGAATTACATAACAATCCGGCTCCGGTTGATTTAAGCCGATTAAGTATAGAGCATTTAATGCCGCAGACTCCGACAGAAGAATGGTTGGAGGAACTTGATACCGACATGGAAACATACATGGAAAATCTCAATAGATTAGGTAATCTTACGCTTGCGGCAAAGCCGGATAATAGCAAAATGAGTAACCTGATGTGGGATTACAAGAATGAAGTGTTAAAGGAAACTGCACATTTAAAGCTCAATTTGGAACTTATGGAAATTGACAAGTGGAACTTGGAAGAGATTGAGTGCAGAACGAAAGAGTTGATTGAAAAAATATGCGCTATTTATCCATATCCTGAGGTGAGTGTTACTCAGAAAATAGATGATAGTGTTGTTGACGAGATGACAGCACTTAATATATGCGTTGAAATGGCTGTGAATGATGACAATGTTATTTGTGTGCGAAAAAATCGTATATTCAAGACCGCTGATAATAAAAAGGGATACAGTATAATATCGTCCAAAATGTATCCGCAGGGGGATAAAGAAAAGTACTGGTTTGGATATAGGAATAAAAGATTTGAGGGTATTGATAGTTGCGATGAGCAATATATGATATTGGCATGTCGAAATCAAAAATTGTCAGTCGTAAAGTTTCCAAGAACATTCATTGAACAGAACTTAGATATGTTGAATGCATCGATTGATAGTGC
>CAYTGS010000181.1:0-3905 GCA_964437435.1 uncultured Roseburia sp. | reverse complement strand
AAGGGCTGTTGTCGTAGTGGAGGCAATGACCGCAATTACAATCCTTGATATGCTGTTGCAAAACATGACTGCTCGTGTTGATAAAATCAAAAAGTTTTATGAATAGCCAACATTAAAACGGGATGCGATAAATCACATCCCGTCTTTTTATTTCAGTTCATGGAATATAATACAATTTGCCTGTTTAACACTAATCTCTTTTCCATTCATAATTATGCACTTATTTTCATAGTCAACTGTAAAGAACGTCATTGTATCAGATTCATGGTTAAGGCTTACTAGGTGCCTGTTATCCGGAAACAGCGCCGCATCCTTTGGATATTCGCCACTTATAGGAAGGCAGAAAATACGTGTAAGCTCCCCTGTCTCCTGATTAATCTCAAACAATGTAACACTGTTTTCACCTGCTGTTGAGGCAAGAATATATTTTCCGTCCTCTGAAATATTAAGCGCACTTGCCGCTACACCCTTAACCTCAAATTTGTCAGAAGTTGGCACCGTCTGTATAAGGTCAAAAAACGGCATATCATTTTCCTCATGGTATTTATACACGTCTATGCAGTTTTTCATTTCGCTGATTATATAAAGGAATTTTCCGTCCTCCGAAAATTTCAAATGACGTGGGGCTGACTCAATATCACATCTTATGATGTCAACCTGTCTTAAAACCCCCCTATCATGGTCAAGCCTGTATACATTTACATAATCAATACCCAAATCCGCCGCACACAGATATTTGTTATCCCTAGTCATCTTAACACAGCTTATATGCGGTCTGAAGCTTCTCTCCGCAATACTTCCAAGCCCCTTGTGGAATACCTCATCCGTTATAGCGCCAACAGCACCCGTCTTTCTATCGAGGCGGAGCACTGTAATCTTTCCGTCATGATATCCGGCACAAAACAAAAACTTGTCCTCGTAATCAGTCGAAAGGTAACATCCCCTCATTCCGTTTGTAGATGCCTTGTTTATACTCTCCAAGCCTCCGTCAGGCAAAATTTTAAAACTTTCCACGCCAAAATCAGTAATTGCATACAGATACTTTCTGTTATGGGAAATGGTAACATATGATGAATTAGTAATCTCTACCGCACCCTTCTCCGAAAATCTGCCCTTCTCCATATCAACATCATAAATTTTAATTCCATACTTGTCGTTCATTGTATATGTAGAAACATAAGCTACGCATTTCTTCCCTGCCATGATAAATTCCTCCTGAAATAAAATCATTTTTTATAAATATAGAAATATTTTATCACAGGAATGATAATTTGTTAACAATTTTTTCAATTTTTCAAATTATTCATAAATTCGGGCACACATCCCTTTTTAAAATAAAATCCCATGTCAATGCCAATATCATCATATGTCTCTATATATATCGTAAAATGATCTTCATCTTCACTTTCAATAAAATTATCCATATATAAATTGTCAGACCAATATGCTTCGCAATAAATTATATTATCCAGTATCTCCTGTATCTGCTCACGGTCAATTATCTGCTTTAGATCCGAACGGTTAGATGTATAACCACTATTTTTATCAACCTCTAAATATGCCGCAGACATATTCCGTACCTCATCCACATTTAACACATAATTAAAATCAAATCCATTTTCCTTCATAATTTCAATTGTGTTTGTAAATTGGGGATATATAATTAAGGTTCCTGTGGTAGAATTCCTATATCCGTTCATGTTCTTCATATGCACTTCACCACCCGTAAGTTCAATTTCTCCAACCGGGCAGGTATTAATAACCGTATCAAACGTAAGCTTCATATAATCCGTCCGGTACGCCTCCAAAAGCTTTGACTGTAATGAGTCGGTCAAATCAATAGATTTAGATATATAACGTCCATGACATCTGACATTTTGATATTCAGCATCCAAGCTTTCATTTAACACACTGGCAGAGCCTAATTTATAATTATAATCATTAAATATATCCGAAATCAGCTTTAATGTTTCCTCATCAGATATATCTACACAATATTTACGGTATACAATCTTTCCATTTACGAGCTTATACCCAATGACTATGGGCTGATACCCATTTCCCGAAAGCTTATCCTTTGACGCTTTCCTTGCAAGCTCCATTACGCTTTGATTATCTGTTAATTCCATATTATGCATAGAATAAGAAATCGAATCCGTATACCAATATTCCCCATCCGGCAATACATTCATACTGTAACTAGTAAACAAGCCTAGAGACACCGCACAACTTTGAATTTGTTCATCATTCGGTATATATGTATTATATCCCAGCACATCATACTTGAAGATAATAAATATAAGGGCTGTACATATTCCATTAAATACAAACTGCTTTTTATGCCTGAATACTCCCTTTATATCATTTCTAAATATTACTTCCAACAAAAGTGCCGCAATTACATACCCAAATACCATCCCGAATATGTACCAATTCCCTGCATTTTCATTTGAAACCATATCACTGAAAAATATACCGCAGAGAAATGACGCAGGTATAACACACATTGTCTTAATGACAGGTTCCGCCCACTTAAAAGCAATTGCTTTATTAGCATTTTCAGATGCTCTCTTTTGATACAGTATAGCTGCTATCACACTATATACAATTATCCCAATTAATATCTTGGGAACATAGCTTATATTATATTCCTGCACACCAGATATATAATCCCAATATCCATATTCTACGGAATATAGCTTTGAAATCATTGCAAATGGAGAAAATGCCCATATTTCCTTATATCCATAATACGTATATGTTATTAAGAAATTACTATATAATGACGAAATCAGCGTATCCAATACCATACTATAGCATGACAATACAACAGCACCGATAATGCTTATAATAATATTATTTCCAGTAAGACATACCGCCACTATTGACGAAGCATAAATTATCATGAAAATAGCAAACCTTATTCCTATACAGATAAGTGCCCTATTCAAAATGTCAGCACTGTATAGATTTCTCAATGCAACTATGCAAAGGCAGATTAAAATATGTATCACATACGGAACAATAAACATCAACGCTCCGGAAATATACTTTGAAACAAAAAGCTTAAACCGCCCTACGGGCATACTGTGGTATGTGTCTATCTGTGTCTTTGAGTGAAGATAGGAAAATCCGCTAATTGCACACACTCCTGCTGCCACACATATTGCAATCAAATCCAAAGTGTTTGATTGATTAAAGAAATTATACTTTACATATGAAAGGGTGTCATAGCCATAGACTGCCTGATTTTGCGTAATATTTTCAAGCATAACCATTAGCTGTACTTCCATGGTAAGGAAAAATGATATAAATATAATTATCGGACACCATATTCTTTTCTTCATATCCTGAAGAATAAGTTTAAAAAATAATCTTTTTGATATCATAGCCCACTACCTCCGTTTCGTTAATAAATATTTCTTCAAGTGTGAGTGGAAGGATTTCCGCAAATACAGGAGACATTGAATTTATCCTTTCCATGATTTCCTCCTGCTTTCCCCTTACAGTAATTGTATTCAACATTCCCCGTTTTTCATTCTTGAGTATTTCAAGACCGCAAAAAGCATTTTCCTCATCCTGCTCGGTCTTAAATACGCACTGTACGTTATGTATATTAAGTTTCATTTCCTCCAAGTCCTTTTGGAGAAGCACACCTCCCTCATGGAGCAGACCTACTGTATCACATATATCCTCAAGCTCCCGAAGATTATGCGACGCTATAACAGGAGTAAAATCCCTGCTTGTAAGCTCTCCTGCAAATATACTCTTTACAGCCTGACGCATAACTGGGTCAAGCCCGTCAAAAGTCTCGTCACAAAACATATACTTTGTATTTGCGCATATTCCAAGTATGACGTAAAGCTGCTTTTTCATCCCCTTTGAAAATGTATTGATTTTCCTGT
>CAYTGS010000180.1:0-3921 GCA_964437435.1 uncultured Roseburia sp. | reverse complement strand
GTCATCCTAATATCGACTCAACATTCCCTGCATTTGCAGGCTTTGCTGTAGATAACGGAAACGGTACACAGTACTTGTTCCCTGTATTGTTCACTACAGTTGCTTGCGGAGCTATTTCAGGTTTCCATTCACTTGTATCATCAGGTACTACATCTAAGCAGCTTGACAAGGAAACAGATGCTAAGCCTATCGCTTATGGTGGAATGTTGCTTGAGTGCGTACTTGCAGTTCTTACACTTTGTGCTATAGCATATGGTAGACAGACAGGCCATACAACAGGTGCTACAGACATATTTGCAGGTGGTATAGCAGAGATGGTGGCAGCTATTCCTGGACTTTCAGGTTCGTACAATGTTATGTACACATTGTTGGTACTTACATATTCAGCATTCTGCTTAACATCACTTGACACTGCAACACGTCTTGCACGTTTTATGTTCCAGGAATTTTGGCTTGAGCCTGGACAGACTGTAGCTGATGTAAAGGACGGTTATAGGAAGATTCTTGTAAATCCTTATTTTGCAACAGTCCTTACAGTTGTACTTGGTATTGCACTTGGTATGACAGGATATTCTAAGATTTGGGGATTATTTGGCGCGGCTAATCAGCTCCTTGCAGCACTTGGTCTTATGGCAGTTGCTGCATGGCTTGGAAATGTTGGAAAGAACAACAAGATGTTTATAATCCCTATGACATTCATGCTTATAGTAACTATCTGCTCACTGCTCATAACAGTTAAGAACCAGGTTGGTATCATAGCTGCAGGTGGTGCAGATTGGGGTCCGTATGCACAGACAGTACTTGCAATATTGCTTGTAGTACTTGCAGTTATCCTTGCAATTGAGGGTGTTCAGACTCTTTCTAAAAAGAAAGCAAATGCATAATACATAATATTATAAAAAAATGCTGTTTTTCCAATTATGGAAGAACAGCATTTTTGGTTGTTTTATTAAGTTGTTAACTTATTCAACGGTCGTTGCAGTTTCCGTTTCCTCGTCATCTGAAAGCCACTTGTCTAATATTTTCTCATCATTAGAGCCCTCGTAAACTGTAACGTGTATTCCGGCATTTTCCAACAAATCCTCTGGTATCTCGTCTCCGGACAGGACATATCCGATACATTCAATTTCGAGCATTGCACGTGTATAATGC
This sequence comes from uncultured Roseburia sp., assembly GCA_964437435.1. GTDB lineage: Bacteria > Bacillota > Clostridia > Lachnospirales > Lachnospiraceae > COE1. The sequence continues at coordinate 2,769 of CAYTGS010000180.1, read as the reverse complement.
TCATATGCCGCATCGGCATCATTTTCATCGTAAATATCCGTATCATATGCAAGATGATAGTAGGACACGGCAGATGACATATTCTTGCTGGCACCTTCGGCAAATGTCTTAACACTTGCATATTGGGTGGGAACATCTATTTCAGTAAGCTTTGAAAATTCAGAATCCATATCATCAAGAATATTCAGCAATTCAAGCTTGGAATCGCTCTGGGTAGTATCAAGGCTGTTGATTTTCTCGTTTGCGTCATTGATATAGCTTGTAAAATCGGAAATGGAGGATGAAAAAGCCGCCATTTCTATTTCTTCATCGCTATTTTTGCCACAGCCGGCAAGAGATAATGTGCCAAGTGCTGCAATTAAAAATATTTTTGAATTTTTATGTAACATAATATTTCATCCTTTTATTGTTTTAAACGTGTAATGGCTAATGAAAATTCATAACCACAACATATACTCTAACATAATATGAAGTTTAAATCAATTGAAAATATTGGTAGTAATATTAATTTTTGGTTTACTTAAGTTTTAAGATTTTGTATAATGATTTTTGTAGAATTTATATCATATGACTTTGAAAGGATAAGTGTGAACATTATGATCGGCGCTGACGCAATGGTAAAATGTCTGGAGAATGAGGGCGTGACTACCGTATATGGTTATCCGGGGGTTGCAATATGCCCTTTTTATAATAGTATTCTCAATTCGGATATTAAATCTATATTAGTTAGGACAGAACAAAATGCTGCTCATGCCGCAAGCGGAGAGGCAAGGGTAACGGGACATGTGGGAGTATGTGCGGTAACAAGCGGTCCGGGTGCCACAAACCTCATAACGGGCATAGCAACGGCTTTTGCTGATTCTATTCCGCTGGTATGTATTACAGGTCAGGTTAAGAGCGAGCTTATTGGAAGTGACGTTTTTCAGGAGGCTGACATTACGGGTGCGGTTGAGTCCTTTGTAAAATACAGCTACCTTGTCAAAAATGTTGAGGATATCCCAAGGATATTTAAGGAGGCTTTCTATATAGCCAATTCTGGAAGAAAGGGACCTGTCCTTATTGATGTCCCGATTGATATCCAGAATGCAAATATTAAGAATTTCAAGTATCCGGAAGAAGTAAATATCCGTGCATATAAGCCTACAATCAAGGGACATATTGTACAGATTAAAAAGGTTGTTAGGGAGCTTGAAAAGGCTAAAAGACCTATTATATGTGCAGGCGGTGGTGTACATTTGAGTGATTCTGTTATGGAGCTTCGTGAATTTGCTCATAAACACAGAATACCTGTAGTTTCCACAATGATGGGTATAGGTGTTATGCCAACCTTTGACAATATGTATTTTGGAATGGTTGGAAACAATGGAAAAGCATATGCAAACAGGGCTATGAACGAGTCAGACCTTATGATTATGGTGGGTGCAAGAGTGGCAGACAGGGCAATCAGCCAGCCAGACCTTATCACAACTAATAAGATTTTGGTGCATATTGATGTAGACCCTGCCGAGATTGGAAAAAATGTAGGTCCTTCAATTCCGCTTGTAGGCGATGCCAAGCATATTTTTGAGGATTTGGATAAGGAAGAATTTACATGCGAGCATGAGGAGTGGATTAAGACGCTAGAAGGCTACAGGGATACAATGCTCCAAAAGAGAAATCCCAATCCTGAATATGTTGACCCTGCGGAATTTATTACAATCCTCTCAAATGAGATGGAGGACGATGCCATATATGTAGCTGATGTCGGACAAAACCAGATATGGAGCTGTAATTATCATATTGTAAAGGACGGAAGATTTTTGACCTCGGGCGGAATGGGCACAATGGGGTATTCAATTCCGGCGGCAATGGGGGCTAAGCGTGGAAATATGGATAAGCAGGTTATAGCGGTATGCGGTGATGGTTCGTTCCAAATGTCGATGATGGAGCTTGCAACGATTATGCAGCATCATATTCCTGTTAAGATTATTGTAATGAAGAACAATTACCTTGGAATGGTGCGTGAGTACCAGCATTATACCTATAAGGACAATTATTCGGTTGTTGATATTAAGGACGGAACACCGAACCTTGAAAAGCTTGCGGCAGCATATGACATTCCTTTTATAAGGGTTGAGAATATGTCGAATGTCAATGAGAAAATTAAGGAATTTTTGAAGGATGACAATACAATGCTTATGGAATGTCTTATTGACCCTATGGATTTGGTTAAGTAAGTCTTGCTAAAATGGAGGATGAAAATGAAAAGAATATATTCGGTATTAGTTGAGAACAGGGCTGGTGTACTTTGCAAGGTGTCAGGGCTTTTCTCAAGAAGATGCTTTAATATTGACAGTCTGGCGGTGGGTGAAACTGATGATCCGGACGTTTCCTGCATGACAATCGTAAGCTCGGGAAACCAGCGTACAATTGAACAGATAGAAAAACAGCTTAATAAAAAGCTTGATGTCATTAAGGTTAAAACATTTGATGAAAAGGACAGCATCAGCCGTGAGCTTATGCTTATAAAGGTTAAGTACAACAGGGGTACAAGACGTGATATTATGGAAATATGCGAGATTATGAAAGCTGATATAGTTGATATGTCAAATACGAACATGATAATCCAAATATGTGATATGCCGGAGCGCATTAAGGTAATGCTTGACATGCTAAAATCAATAAGCATTGTGGAGGTGGCACGTACCGGAACCCTTGCTTTGCCTAAATGTATTGACAATTAATGGGTGGGAGATTGTAAGGCATGGGTATATATGTTATAGGTAATTT
>CAYTGS010000179.1:0-3923 GCA_964437435.1 uncultured Roseburia sp. | reverse complement strand
GACTTTGTGCTTACCAAAGATTGAATAATTGTTTCCGTATCCATACCTGAATACAATCCGGTCATTCTCATTGTATCTGACATATTAATCCCTCCAATACATTTATTTATATGTTAACAGTTAAAGTCAATTCCATCTATAATGTTTATCGGCAATATCCAAGAATACTTAATAGGAATAAATAAATTTGGTAATTATATTTCAAACCTTTTTCTAATACCCCGCCTCACCCAATATCTTATCTGTTATTTTTGCATATTCAAACCACATATTGTAATACTCAACCTGACGCACCTGTAACTCGTTTAAGGAATGTAACAACGAGGTGTCTGGTTGGAAACGGGCAATGCAAACGGGATATTCACCAAACCAAGGTTTAAATTTACTTCCTGCAAAGTGAACAATGGGCGTGTTGTATGGGGCTTTCACATCATCATCGTTATAATACCACAGGCAGAAATTGTACGGCATATAAAAGACAGTCATACCGCAATAGTCATCCGAATAATACTGTATATCACCGACAAAGGCTGCCGACATCAACCCTTGGTCTCCAAAGTATACCTGTTCCTTGTCACTGCCTACTATATCCCTAAGAGTCCTTGCAAGGAACAGATAATCCTCTAGAGTCCTCTCATCCTTTCTCATCTTATCCAAGTTGAGCATATAAGAGCCCGAATTAAACAACCCTCGCAATATTCCAGGAAGCATATTTACATGGTCGCTTAAATCATCTTCCGTGCAAAACCTAAGGTGCACTCCATCGTCCATAACAACATATCTTCCGCAAGTCACGAGAATACTATTACCGTCAAATCCATAATCATAGAAAGGTGCTATATCATCTATGATTATTACATCCCCTGCATCTATATACATAATCTTATCCATATCCTTAGGAAGCAATAAATGAGCGACTAATGGGTAATACGCTTCATTACTCCAACCGCCACCGTATTTTGCCAATTCAGAATATATGGGAGAATCGGGGACTTTTATATCATGGAAATCTATTTGCGTTTCACCGTTTAGCTTCCTACATAAGGCATTTAACATATCAATATTTTTTTGAGATACATTGCTTTCCAATAAGTAGAAATCTATATGTGAACCCGTAAGACTTTTAACCATAGAAGTAATGCTAACCGCAACCTTGTCGGCAAGATTGTCATCACAAGATGTCATTATATTGTAATTTTTCATAACAGTCTCCTTTGAAACATAATTTTAATATATTATATCAGTTGTCATAAATATAAGCAATGGTCCAACAATTAATTCAAAAATTCTTTTTGGCACAGACTAGGTATTGAAATGCCTTCATGCCTTGTTCCTCTATATCTGGAAAAGTATTTTTTAATTTATCAACCATTTCCTGTTCCTCGTTGGATATTGGGAATTGGTTAAACAACATTATTTCGACAATATATCCTGCGTTTTCAAACATCTTAAGTATCTCGTATTTGGTGAATAGGTGGATATGGGTTTTATCAAGCAGCCCCGTCTCAGTGTAGGTGAATCTCCCATATATAAGTTGTCGCAAAACAGATATATGCTGTACATTTTACCTTAGTTCCTTTAACACAGTCCGTATTTCCTCATGGAAGGACGGAAATATCGCAAGTGCCTGTTTTAGGATTTCGACGTTTTCCTTGGTGGCTCTTCCATCGACAAGAACCACATACATCCTATATACAGCTCGTATATCTGGTGGAATCACATTTAGGGATACCTCTATAAGATAATCAGAGTTATAATATTTCTCTGCAAAGGTTCCCATGACGGCTATATATCGATACAACAAATCTTTTGCATTGTTATTTTGACGTTTTTTGACATAAGCTTCCTTTAAAATAGTGGCGCAGAAGCCAAGTTCCTGAATAGAGGAATTAATTAAGTTTCCCTCCCTTACCGCAAAGTCCATAGCATAACGAGTAAGGGCTTCAAATGCCTTATCGTCCTTATCCCCCTTTAAACAATCCAATATAGAGGAAACACTAATCTTAGCCAATATTCCTGGCAAACGTTTAACCTGAATATTATATCTATCTGCCTTAGACATATTACAAGCGCAGGCACTCAGCACATTCTTGCTCCATTCTTCCCACTGTATAGCAGTTATCTTGCCACATAAAGCTTCATAAACCTCATCCGTTGCAGCAAAGCCCTCTAATAAAATAAAGTTAAGAAAATCGTCTGTATTATCTAGCGATATGTCTCGTAAAACCTCTAACGCCCTCTTTTCATCCCCGACTTTAATCAGGTTTCCAAATGCAATCGAATCCGCTATAACCTTATATGATTCATGTTCCACCAAAGCCACAACATTGCTTGCAAGGGCAAGCGTATTGTTTCGATTTTCCATATATTCGTTTCTAAATGACACATAATCATTGTAATATTCCACTATTTGAATGGCAGGCTTTTCCGATTTAAACGAAAGTACTTCCAAGCAATACGCATTTGCAGCCTTTTGAACTATATTCGTTGGAAATAACTGCCCTAGAAAATCCGACCACTTAATCAGCCTTTCATCATTTGCATCAAGTAGACTTACATAAATTTCAGAGACACATTTTGCCCCCAATTCTTTATTATCCGACTCCAAAGCCATAGCCGTCACCTGCAGATAAAGGGCTATCTCTATATCCCATGTTCCTTTTCCCTTATATCCATCTGCCAGTTGGAAAAGATACCTTGGATTTTCTGGATACTCATATACATCATACATTAGTATTGGCGTATTACGTTCAAACTTTCGCTTAAGTCTCCCAGTACTATCCTTTGCAAAACCGTAATGGTGGACATAAGACCTTATCGCACATAGTTTGACTGATTCCGAAAACTCTATCGCATCATGGATACGCCCTTCAAAGTGAACGTCTGGTGTAATCCGCATCATTCTAATAGTATGGAAATCATTATAGAGATTACCCTCCATATTCTTATAATTTCTCTGGATATATGTAGCGCAGTCAAAGTCTTTATAATGTCCGCTTAAAAAGAAATGTAAAATATCGTCCACATTCTCAAACCATTCGTCATCATCTATAGAAAGATACCACTCTCCCTTGGCGTTATAAACCGCTTCGTTCCTAACAGCAGACATATTATCGCACCAAGGACAATTTAATATCCTTGCACCATAACTTTTACAAACTTCAATAGTCCCATCGGTACTTCCCGTGTCTACTACAATGAGTTCCGAATCTAAATTATCCAATAAAGGCTTTATATGTGACAAACAACGGTCAATCGTATCTATCTGGTTGCTAACTGGTACACCTATGGATAGTAATAATTCTCTTCCGTTATACTTTCCGCCTTGATAAATGGGATTTTTACGATATATATAGTTTCCGTCTGAATCCGCTGTCGGTATAAAATTTCTTAGGTCAAACTCTGTATTGGGTAAGGAATCCAAAGACGGAATATTAATAATATCGCCATCAACTAGAGCCTCTGGAAAATTCCCCATCTGAATTTGGGATTGATAAAGCTCCCATTTGGCATCATACTTATCAAGATATGGGGAAATATTATCCTCATCTAGCCTCTCTACATATTGGACTTTCCAGTGGTTAGACGTAACCCTTCTATCATCAGTAAAGCAGATATAGTCTGTATCAGGTTGGCGGTAAAGGGGGGGATATGGATATAGATGCCCTTTTTCTATCACTCTAAACTTTTGATAGATAACCTTTTTGGTTTCATTCATAGTATGTATCCTCGCCATCTTTTTTCTATACAAGAAATCCGCAGAGGCTATACGCCCCTGCGGATCTTTTTAAGATTTTACAATCTACTTTGATTAGCCAAGTAATTATTAGCCTAATAAGCTAAGTACACCCTGGTTAGACTGGTTAGACTGTGCAAGCATAGACTGACCTGCCTGTGAAAGGATATTAGCGTTAGAGTACTTA
>CAYTGS010000178.1:0-3992 GCA_964437435.1 uncultured Roseburia sp. | reverse complement strand
AGAAAGCTGTAGGGATGCAAAGGATTGTACCGCAGCCTGACTCCTTTAAGAATGCAGGTGATGTGATATCCCATGCTGTATATCCCCTTGCCTCAAAAGTAGCACGGAGTCCGCCTGAAGGGAATGATGATGCGTCAGGCTCACCCTTTATGAGCTCCTTGCCAGAAAACTCCATTAACATTCTGCCTTCCTCGTCTGGATGAGAAACGAAAGAGTCATGCTTCTCAGCAGTAATGCCTGTAAGCGGTTGGAACCAGTGTGTATAATGCGTCGCACCATTCTCTACTGCCCAATCCTTCATTGCCTTTGCAACAACATCAGCCGTTGCCATTGAAAGCTCGCCGCCTTTATCCATTACTCTCTTTACTTCCTGGAACACTTTCTTTGGAAGTCTTTCCTTCATCTTAGCGACCGTAAATACTTTCTCGCCAAAGATTTTTTCCACGTTTAATACTTCGCTCATTTTATTCTCCTCTCTTTCTTACATATCGTACGAAACGTGCGTTATAATGCTTCACACTTATAAAAAAAATGTTCCAAAAAAAGATAATATTCTTTTTGGAACACCCTCGTTCACGATACTTATATATAAAGTTATTCAAAGAATAGATTTCTTTGCTGTTTTTAAGATAATATATCTTTTAGAAAAAATCAAGACCTTATGACAAAATTTTTAATAAAATTTTTCTTTTTACCCATATTGCATATATAAAGATAAAAAAGCAGGGGCTATTTGGTTATTTTGACAGTTTGGTGGTTATTTGGTTGCTTTTTGGTTCTCGACACGCATTATATCATACATATCAGGCTGCTCTGAAAGCTCCACATATAATACCTGTTTTGAGTGGGGGCAGCTTTCCACATGCTCCATATCCTCATTGTACATATTGAGGACTTGGGCGGTTATATTTCTGCCGTCAGGCTTCATTAGTTCTATGGTGTCCCCTACAGAGAACTTGTTGCGCTGTTCAAACCTTGCAAGACATTTTTCGTCCACGTTTTCAATTATTCCAAGGTATACGTATTCGTTTACGTAAGTGTTGGAGTCATATATCTGGGTGTTTTCATCGGGTTTTCCAAAATAAAAACCTGTGGTGAACTGGCGGTAGGTACATTTTGCAATTTCCGCCCTGTACCAGTCAAGGTTTTCCCTGTACTTTTCCTCTGACTCAAAATAATCGTCGATTGCCTTTCTATATGTTCTTGCAACACACGCAACATAAAGAGCCGTTTTCATACGCCCCTCAATCTTCATACTGTCTATTCCCGACTCTACAAGCTCCGGAATGTACTCTATCATACATAAATCCTTGGAATTAAAGATATATGTACCTCTCTCATTTTCGTATACAGGAAGGTATTCACCGGGACGTTTTTCCTCCACCACTGAATATTTCCAACGGCACGGGTGGGTACAGGCTCCCTGGTTGGAGTCCCTTCCGGTAAAATAATTTGACAATAAACATCTTCCGGAATAAGAGATACACATTGCCCCATGGATAAAGCTTTCTATTTCCATTTCGGCTGGTATATTATCTCTTATCTCCCTTATCTCTTTTAGCGAAAGCTCCCTTGCTGAAACAACACGCTTTGCTCCCTGCTGCCACCAAAACCGATATGTCTGGTAGTTTGTATTGTTAGCCTGAGTTGAAATGTGTATTTCTATCTCAGAACATATTTCCTTTGCTATCATAAACATTCCGGGGTCTGAAATAATCAACGCATCCGGTTTTATTTCCTTAAGCTCCTTAAAATATTCCCTTGCACCTTCTAAATCAGCATTATGGGCAAGGATATTTGCAGTGACATAAACTTTTACATCATGTTCATGGGCGAATTTAATCCCCTCCGCCATGTCATCACTTGAGAAATTCTTCGCCTTTGCCCTAAGTCCAAATGCTTCACCGCCAATGTAAACGGCATCAGCCCCAAATATTACGGCTGTCTTTAAAACCTCAAGACAGCTTGCTGGAACTAAAAGCTCCGGTTTTCCTATTCTCTTACTGTTTCTCATTACTACTCTCCTTATATATGGAACGCTTTGCAGACAATGCCACTCCGTCTGCCACGGGAAGTATGGTTGTCTCCAATTCATCATTATGCGTCAATGCATACAGATATTCCCTCATTCTATTATGGATGGTTCGATTGCGCCTTGTCACAGCATATTTTGACTCAATCAGCTCCCCCTCCTGCAAAATATTATCAGATACAATAAGTCCCTTAGGGGACAAAAGTCTTAAAATATCGGGCAGGAAATTAATATACTGTCCCTTTGCTGCATCCATAAATATAATATCATACATTCCGTCCTCATTCATTGCTGAAAGTATCTCGGCTGCATCCCCCTCTATAAGGGTTATGAAATCCTCTTTCCCTGCTTTTCTGAAATTTTCCCTTGCAAGGGGAATACGCTTGTCATATTTCTCTATTGTTGTAATATGGCACCCTTTTGGTGCATATTCGCTCATTAAAAGAGCCGAAAAACCGATTGCCGTGCCTACTTCCAAAATCTTCATCGGTCTTGACCATGTAATAAGAAGTCTTAACAGGCTTTGCATCTGAGGTCTGATAATAGGAACGCCCGTCTCCTTTGAATATTTCTCTAGCTCACATAAATACAACGGCTTTTCGCTGTCAAAGGAATGTATAAATGTCAACATTCTCTCATCCATCCTGCTCCGTCTCCTCCTGATTTTCACTACCCATAATACTCAACATTTCCGATGCCGTCATGGCAGTACTCAGCTCATATACTCCCGATTTTATTTCATTGTCAGAGAGGCGCTGCTGAACGTAAAATACTTTTGCATCATTTATAAGCCCTTTTTGTTCAAGCAGATTAGCCAAATCCATTCCGCTTAAATCATCACTTACAATTACGCTGACAGTCCTTCCCTCGCCACTGCTTACAGGTACATCTGCAAATACCTGAAATCCAAAATTATATGAATATACCGCAAGGCGAAATACCACTATTATCACTAACGCTGCAACCGCTATCTTTATAATTGCAGCCGATACCGCTCCAAGGAACTCTTTTGCGTTCATTCCAAACCTCCAACTTAAATGTTATATTTCCATTATTATAGGTAAAATCATCGGACGTCTCTTTGTCTTCTTCCATACATAATCGCTTAATGTATCCTTGATTGTTCCTTTAATCTTGCCCCAGTCTGTGATATTTTTCTTAAGACATGTAATTACAGCCTTCTCAATAATGCTTCTCGCTTCATCCAAAAGCTCATCTGATTCCTTCACGTATACAAATCCCCTTGATACAATGTCCGGTCCGGCAAGAAGCTCCCCAGATGCCCCATCCAGTGAAAGAACCACTATAAGTATTCCATCTTCCGCAAGGTGCTGTCGGTCACGAAGTACCACATTTCCGACATCGCCCACTCCTAGACCATCCACTAGAACCGCTCCTACAGGAACCTTTCCGGTTATACCCGCACCGTCACCATCCAATGAGAGAACGTCTCCAGACTGTAGTATAAACACATCATCTTTATCTATACCCAAATCCATAGCAATCTTTGCCTGTGCCTTTAAATGCTTGTATTCACCATGCACAGGAATTGAGTATTTAGGCTTTGTGAGGGTATAAATAAGTTTGATTTCCTCCTGACAGGCATGACCCGATACATGTGTATCCTGGAATACCACATCTGCACCTTTCTTGAAAAGCTCATTTATAACATTTGTAACAGCCTTTTCGTTTCCAGGAATAGGGCTTGATGAAAATATTACAGTATCGCCTTTTCCAATTGAAATTTTCTTGTGCATTCCGTTTGCCATACGGCTAAGGGCTGCCATACTTTCACCCTGGCTACCTGTAGTGATAATTACAGTCTTATCCTTCGGATAATTTTTTAACCTGTCTATATCTATAAGCGTATTGTCCGGTATACTTATACGGTTGAGATTAGAAGCCGTCTCAATAATATTGACCATGCTTCGTCCCTCTACCACTACCTTTCTTCCAAATT
>CAYTGS010000177.1:0-4000 GCA_964437435.1 uncultured Roseburia sp. | reverse complement strand
GCACATTATCCTCAAATTTCTCTGTACGGTATACAATCTTGCTCTCATAAAGCTCGTCAGTAAGGTGTGAGAATACAACCGCAGGAAGCTCTACACGGACACCGATATCCACACGGTTTGACTTGGTTGGAATATCCAAATCCTCACATACCTTTTCCATCCACTTACTTCCGCTTCGTCCTACGGAAATTATACATTTTTTACAATCATTACTCTCCTCACCATGGAAAACACGATAACCGCCGGCTATTATTTCAATCCTATCAACAGGCGTGTTAAAAAAGAAATCAACCCTGTCCTTAAGTTCATCATATAAATTTCCCAAAACTATATAATTAATGTCCGTTCCCAAATGACGCACTGACGCATCAAGAAGTCTTAATTTATTCTGAATACATATCTTCTTAAACCTCGTCCCTGCCGTGGAGAACATACGTGTCCCCTCACCGCCATGTGAAACATTAATCTGGTCTACGTGCTTCATAAGCTCGATAGCCTGCGCACGTCCTATATGTTCATGCAGTGTACCGCCGAAATCATTGGTAATATTATATTTTCCGTCAGAAAACGCACCTGCACCGCCAAAACCATTCATAATGGCACAGGTCTTGCACTTAACACATGATTTTACGTTTTTTCCGTCAATCGGGCATTTCCTATTTTCAAGTGAAAATCCTGTCTCAAAAACGGCAATCTTTAATTTGGAGCTTTTCTGTGCAAGCTCATACGCTGAAAAAATACCACCGGGACCTGCTCCCACAATAATCACATCATAATCCATACTTATTATCTCCTTATATAACCAAACTCAAATACCCTGTTAAAAAAATGAACTCGTAATCTCCAAGAATACGAGTTCTAGTAACGTTCATCTCTTATTACTTAAACATTATAACTTTTAGAAGTAACAGTGTCAAGTATATCTAAAATCCAAAATCCTTATAATCCTCCAATGTAAAACGGTGGTAAATTATATGGCAGCCCTCGTCTGTAAGGCAATACCTAAAATCATCAGGCTCTCCGTCCTCAAAATAAACAAGATAATCAAACTCTCCATGAGTCACCCTTTCCACATGAACCTTATCCGAATATTTCTTAAACTGTGCTATTACATCCTCAATTGTGGCTCCATGCCTTGATACAGCGCTGATAAAATCATAAATAAAGCCTGTCTTTTCGGTATTTTCATTAATATATTCCGACGCTTCTTTGGGAAGCAGGAAACAAAATCTTTCGTCTTTGTTTGATATTTCAACTTTTCCAAATTTATCCCGTACCAGCTTAGTAAATCCGTCCAAGGCATTGTACATTCCGCTGATGTCATAATCCGTTTCCAAAAACCTGTTTAGGGACTGTAATGGATAATACAGCCTGATTGCCTCGCTTCTATATCCAAGCTTTACCTGTTCCTCCTTTATTACATCACTTATATTTTTCTCTAATCTTTTATAATTCATATCTTTAACGCTCCAATCAGTTAGGTTTTACTAACCTTATAAAGTGTATCATTCTTTAGTTTCCACGTCAATAATTTCCAATCATATCCTCAATAAAAATGCCATACCCCTTTGTGCTGTCCTGAACTAGGACGTGGGTTACGGCACCGACAAATTTTCCGTTTTGGATAATCGGCGCTCCGCTCATTCCCTGCACAATCCCTCCGGTCAGTGAAATCAATTCCTCGTCAGTAACCTTTATCGAAAGCTGGCGGTTTAGCGCCGTTGTATTAGATGTTGAAATTTTGGTAATCTCAATATCATAATATTTTGCAATACCGTCAATTTTACAAAATATCTGGGCTTTTCCCGTAGTAACCTCCTGTTTAAGTGCTATGGGAATAGGCTCATTTTGGGTATATTCATATAAAAGCTCAGCATTTGCCACCCCGTATATGCCCTTTGAAGTATTGCTGGCAATTATTCCCGACACCTGCTCCGGACTGTACTCGATAACTCCTGTAAGCTCCCCCGGAGAGCCTTTCTCACCCCGCCTTACTGCCACGATATCAGTATGATATAAAAGACCTGTGCCAAGCTTTAAAAGCTCCCCTGTATCCATGTCATTTATGCCATGTCCCAATGCGCCGAAATGGTTCGCAGAGTCTATATATGTCATAGTCCCTATTCCCTGGGCGCTGTCCCTAAGCCATGCCCCCATTTTATAAGTGCCGTTTTCATCCATTTGGGGCTTTATTTTTACCTGAATAAGCTCCTCCTGTCTTGACACCTGAAATGTAATCTCCGAACCGTTTCCGTTTTCCACATATTGTTTTATCTGCTTTTTGTCAGTTATTGCCACACCGTCCATTGCAGTCAGATAATCGCCCGAATACAGCAGCTCGTCCGACGGAGCATTTCTGTCACCGTTTGTACCCAAAAAGCTGCCAGTATCTACCACAAGTACGCCCTGTGTCTTCACATATATACCAATTGGCTGTCCCACAGGAATAAGGCTTGTATTTTCTATAACCTGTATGTCAACGTTTTTGAGTGGAACAACCCCAAAGAGCTTAAGGCTCATTTGGTATGAGCTTGTATTTTCACCGGCAATTATTGTAAGTGGCTGGTTAAGCGCCACCACATTGTCGGAATCTGCCCCTATAACCCCAGATGCCGGAATATTCAGGTTTATCTCCTGACTTGTCCCTGCCTTAACGCTTATCGTTCCCGGTACTGAATTTTTATAATATGCATACACTGCAAATCCAAATAGAATAATAGCAATACCTAGAAAAATATATAAAAATGTTAAATATTTTTTCTTCATCACAACACTACCTCGTATAAATTTTAAAAGTAGTATGTGGATTTTTTGAAAAAATAAACTGTCAAGTTCAAGATATTACTAATTTCACTTCTACTTATTTCACTTCATTTGCCATTACATAAAATTGATGATATATTCCGTTTTGAGCCATAAGTTCATCATGATTTCCTTCCTCCACTATACCGTCATCGGTGAGTACCAAAATCCTGTCTGAATTTTTGATACTTGACAGGCGGTGTGCTATTGTAAGGGTTGTACGTCCTTTTGCAAGCTCATTTAATGACTTTGCAACTGCATATTCGCTCTCGTTGTCAAGAGCTGATGTTGCCTCATCAAGAATAATAATGGGCGGATTTTTAAGAAATACACGTGCTATGCTTATACGCTGTTTCTGCCCTCCTGACAGCTTTACTCCTCGCTCTCCCACGTATGTATCATATTTATCCTTTAAACCCTGAATAAATTCATCGGCACCTGCACGCTTTGCAGCCTCTATTACTTCCTCATGGGTTGCTCCAGGTTTTCCATAGGATATATTTTCATAAACAGTACCCGAGAAAAGGTACACATCCTGCTGGACTATTCCAATGTTCTGTCTTAAGCTCTTTAAGGTAAAATGCTTTATATCTGTTCCGTCAATGGTAATCGTCCCGCCTGACACATCATAAAACCTTGGAATAAGGTTACATAGCGTAGTCTTACCTCCACCTGACGGTCCAACAATTGCCAGCTTTTCCCCCGCATGAATATTCAAATTCAAATTTGTAAATACCTTGTTATGGTCATCTGGATATTCAAAGCTTACGTCTTTAAATACAATTTCCCCCTTTGGCGAAATTAACTCTACTGCGTCAGGCTCATCAAATATTTCAATATCCGCATCCATTATCTGAAGAAACCTCTCAATTCCTGTGATACCTCTTTGGAACTGTTCAGCAAACTCGATAATTTTTCTGATTGTGGCAATAAGTGTTGATACATACATAACATATGCTACCATATCACCAGGAAGTATCTTTCCGTCCATGAGGAAAAATCCCCCGCCAATTATTATTGTGAGATACATGAGACCGTCAAATACCCTTGTGGAAGTGTTAAATATTCCCATAAGCATATATGTGTATGTCTTTATGTTAAGAAATTCCTGATTGCCATGCTCAAATTTTTCAGTTTCAAGCTCCTCGTTTGTAAATGCTTTTACAACTTTTTGTCCAAGCAGGCTGTCCTCTATTCT
>CAYTGS010000176.1:0-4010 GCA_964437435.1 uncultured Roseburia sp. | reverse complement strand
CTGAGTATCATTTTGCAGACAATAAGGGATATGGTGCAGCGGTACATATTGAGGCGTTGAAAAAATATGGTCCAACACCAATCCACAGAAGAAGTTTTATAGGAAATTTTGTATATTTATTATAATTTTATAGTAAGAATCGAGGGATAAAATGGATGGCTATTCGGGAATACATTTTGGTCAGCAGGGATATACTGGAAATGTAAGTGTTACAGGAAATACAAGCTCAAATTCAAGTCAGGGGGTTGACGTTACCCAGTTGCAGGCAGGCGATACCTTTAAAGGGGAAATTGCGTCAGTCAACGGTGAAGATGTACAGATACTGCTTACAAACGGACAATATATGTCGGCAAGGCTCGAGCGAGATGTGCAGATTGCCCTAGGACAGGTTTTAAATCTTCAGGTACAGTCAAACAAGGATAATAAAATTGTATTAAAACCACTGTATGATAACAATGCCCAGATGATGCGTGTGGGAGAGGCTGCTTTGCGTGCTGCAAATATAGCTGTAAACAGCAGAAACCTTAATCTTGTCTCCAACCTTCTCCAAAACGGAATGTCAATAGACAAAAATACGCTTATGACATATAACAGGCTTGCGCTTCAAAACCCACAGGCTGATATATCGGAAATAATAGAGCTTAATAAATTAAAGGTTCCTGTAAATGAGGGAAATTTAAACCAACTCCAAAATTATGAAAATATGCAGCATAAGCTGATTGATGGTGTAAATGAAACGGCTGACGAGGTATTAAAGCTATATGAAGGTATTTCGCAAGAAAACGGTCAGGGTACGGGCGGTGTTGCAGTTGCCGGTAAGTTTATGGAGCAGGTTGTCGAGCTGTTGTCGGAGGATGACAATAAAACGCTTTCTGTGGCGGATAAAAATATCGCTTTGGAAAATGCAGAGCCTAATATTGAGCTAGATGGAAAAACTCAAAACCAAGCGGATGTTAGTCTTAATACGGAGCAAAAGCCAGACACGGCAAATGGTACGGCTAACGATACCATAAAGAGTACAGATAATAATACAAGTACAACCACGGACATTAAAAATATTACAACTGAAAATAAAGACAATGCTGTTAATTCAAATACAAACGTTACACAAAATGATGAAGCTGATAGGAATGTAACGTCTGCAATGAAGGAATTAAGTAAGGGGAGTGTTTCTGAAATTCCTGAAAAAATTATTAAATACATAAGTGACGGAAAATTGGATATAAAGGATGTAAAACAGCTTTTAAATGACAGCAATGTGGGTGAAAAGCTTTCAACTGAACAGAAGGCTGAAATATTTAAGTCCGAGCCCTTTAAGGCAATGGTAAAAAGTGAATTTCAAAATCGTTGGACGCTTACACCTAATGATATAGCCACGGAGGGCAAGGTTGAGGAATTTTATGAAAAGCTTGCAAAGGAAACGGCAAAGCTTACTAAAATGATAAATGAGGCGATAAACGAGTCTGGCCAGGACGCTAGTACTGTACAGGCAAAGGCGGCATCAAACATGAGTGAAAATATTGAGTTTATGAATCAGGTAAACCATATGATGAACTATGTACAGCTTCCGTTAAAGTTCAACGATTCACAGGCTCATGGTGATTTGTATGTTTATACAAACAAGAAAAATTTGGCTAGGAAAGACGGTATGCTCACCGCATTCCTGCACCTTGATATGGATAACCTTGGCTCGCTTGATGTAAGTATTGCATTGCAGACTGACAAAAATCAGGTTACGACAAAGTTTTATCTTGATGAGGATGTTATACCGCTTGTGGAGGAACATAAGGAGGAGCTTATAAAACGCCTCTCAAAGAAAGGATATCAGTGTAACGCAATGCTGCTTGAAAAGGATGAGGATAAGACAGTACTAGAGCGCATTGAGGAACAGGTGTCGGGGCAAAGTGCAGTGATAGGCTACCAAACGTTTGACACTAGGGCTTAATAAGGTAGGGATTAGGAATGGCAGAGGATAAAAACAAAAAAGTAAAACAGGCTGTAGCCCTTGAATATGACCCAAGTGATAATGCACCTAGGGTTGTTGCCATTGGTAAGGGTGCGCTTGCGGAGAAAATTATAGAGCAGGCAAAACAGGCTGACGTGCCAATACACAAGGATGATAAGCTTGCCGACACGCTTTCAAAATTGCAGATTGGTGATATGATACCGCCTGAGCTTTATGAGGTTGTTGCGGAAATCCTCATATTTGTGGATGGAATGGATAAGATTAAGGCAAAGGTGAAGGCTCATCAGGATAGTAGTGTGAAGTAGGTTGGGGGAAACAGATATGAATACCCGCAAAAAAGGTGCTGAATATGAGCAGATAGCCGCAGATTATTTAATGAAAAACGGTGTATGCATATTGGAACAAAATTATAGAAACCGAAAGGGTGAAATTGACCTTATCGGAAAGGACGGAGAATATACGGTATTTTTCGAGGTAAAATACCGCAGGGACAATTCAAAGGGTGCTCCTGCGGAGGCTGTGACCTTTAATAAGCAAAAAACAATATGCATGGTAGCCGATTATTACAGGTTAACCCACGGAATGGGTGAATTTACACCGACACGCTATGATGTCATTGGAATATGCGGTGGGGAATTAACATGGTATAAAAATGCTTTTGAGCATATTTACAGATATAAATAATGGAGGGGAATATGGGCAAAAATAGTCAAAAGTTTTATGCCGTGAAAAAAGGAATTGTTCCAGGGATTTATATGACGTGGCAGGAGTGCAAACAGAATGTAAATGGATTTTCTGGTGCATTATATAAGAGCTTCAATACAAAAGAGGAAGCGGAATTGTTTTTGAAAGGAGAAAATGCGGGAATAAAGGTTAACAATGATAGCGGGGAAAGAATTTACTCGGAGTCGGAAGCTGTTGCTTATGTTGATGGTTCGTATAATTCTGATACAAATGAGTATGCATACGGAGTTGTTATATTTTATGCTGGCGTTGAAGAACATTTTGCAGAAAAATTCAATAATGCTGAAATGGCAAAAATGCATAACGTGGCAGGTGAAATTGAAGGTGCTAAAAGGGCTATGAGATTTTGTGTTGAAAATGGAATACAAAGTGTTGATATTTTTTATGATTATGAGGGTATTGCCTCATGGTGCAATGGAGCTTGGAAGGCAAAACAGGAAGGAACAAAGGACTATAAGAAGTACTACAATAGTATAAAAGATAAGGTATCGGTTAATTTTGTAAAGGTTAAAGCGCATACAGGCGATACGTATAATGAATTGGCAGATGAATTAGCTAAAAGTGCATTGGGCTTGCACAAATAATTATGCAAGTAAATAATATTTAAATTCAAAGTTATGAGGTAAAATGAAAATAATTGCAATTGCGGCTGTAACGGCAGGCGGAAAAACAACAATTGTTAATGCATTAAAACAACGGCTTATAAATGCAAAATCATTGCATTTTGATGATTACTCCTTTGAGGGAGAGGTGGACGATTTTTATAAATGGGTTCTTGACGGTGCAAATTATAACTTTTGGAATTTAAAACCTCTGGAAGATGACATTATTGCAATCAATAAAAGCGGGAAATATGATTATTTAATATTGGATTATCCATTTGCATATTGTCATCAGACGATAAAAAATTATATTGATACCGCTGTTTTTATTGACACTCCTTTGGATATTGCTTTAGCAAGATATATACTAAGAGATATGGAAAATTCCACAGGCGATGAAATAAGGAATAGTTTGGAAGGGTATCTGAAATATTCAAGAATAGCATACATACAAATGCTAAAAGATATTTTACCATCTTCGGATTACGTTATTGATGGTAGTCTTGAGGTTGATAAAATTATTGATGAGCTTATCGAAATTATAAATAATATATAAGTATTAAATAGAGTAAGTTGCAAATATATTTGTTGATGCAAACGCAATAATCGAATATAATAGTATTGAACAAGAGATGTTCAAATGGGTGGGCTGACACCTTAAAAATCTGACACTTATGCTGATGCGTAGGTCAGCAAGT
>CAYTGS010000175.1:0-4052 GCA_964437435.1 uncultured Roseburia sp. | reverse complement strand
GGATGCCCTTGATGAAGTGTTCAATGGTAGTAAGGGCAATCATATTGAGGATATAAACAGAGCGCCTGTATATAATAAGAAGCGAATTGTTACTACAGGCGGTCACTATGCTTACCTTAAAATTGCGGAGGGCTGTGACAAACGTTGCAGCTATTGCATAATTCCAAAGGTAAGGGGTAATTACAGAAGTATACCAATGGAGAGCCTTATAAAAGAAGCTAGAAGCCTTGTGGAGTTTGGTGCAAAGGAGATTATCCTTGTTGCTCAGGAAACTACCCTTTATGGTTTGGATTTATATGGTAAAAAGTCCTTGCCGGAGCTTCTACATAAGCTTTGCGAGATTGAGGGCTTATATTGGGTGAGAATATTATACTGTTATCCGGAGGAGATAACGGATGAGCTTATCGAGACGATAAAAACCGAGAAAAAGGTATGCAATTATCTTGATATTCCTATTCAACATGCCTCTGATAACATTTTAAAGCGTATGGGAAGACGCACTAACAGGGCGGAGTTGGTCGATATGATTAACAAGCTTAGAAGCAAAATCCCCGATATATGTCTTAGGACAACGCTTATCACAGGTTTTCCGGGGGAGACTCAGGAAGACCATGAATCACTGCTTGAATTTGTGGATGAAATGGAATTTGACAGACTGGGAGTGTTTACATATTCTGCAGAGGAGGATACTCCGGCAGCCACATTTGAAAATCAGATTGACGAAGATGTAAAGCTTGACAGGCAGGCTGATATTATGGAATTACAGCAGGAAATTGCATTTGAAAAGGCAGAGGATATGATAGGAGCCTCAATGTATGTCATGGTTGAGGGCAAGGTGCCTGATGAACATGCGTATGTTGCCCGAAGCTACAAGGATGCGCCTAATGTTGACGGCTTTGTTTTCGTTCAGACTGGCAGAGAGCTTATGACGGGAGACTTCGTTAAGGTTAAGATTACAGGCTCATATGAATATGACTTGATAGGAGAGATTGAAGATGAACTTACCGAATAAACTTACTCTTTTTAGGGTGATACTTATAATACCGTTTGTTGTTTTACTGCTGGGAGGTCATGAAATTGAGGCTATTTCTGCATATTCGGATTATATTGCACTTGTTATTTTTATAGTGGCAAGCCTCACAGACCTGCTTGACGGAAAGATAGCTAGGAAATATAACTTGGTAACAAATTTTGGGAAATTTATGGACCCTCTTGCAGATAAGCTTTTAGTGTGTTCGGCGCTTATATGTCTTATTGAGCTTGGAAGAATACCTGCATGGATAGTAATTATAATTATAAGCAGGGAGTTCATAATAAGCGGATTTCGACTTATCGCCGCCGATAATCGAGTCGTAATAGCTGCAAGCTATTGGGGAAAGTTTAAGACAACTTTCCAGATGATTATGGTGTGCCTTATGATTGCAAATATAAGTGCACTTTCAGCTCTTACACAGATTATCATGTGGATAGCGGTGATTTTAACCGTTGTATCGCTTGTGGATTATCTCATTAAAAATAAGGGTGTTATTTTTGACGGAGATATATAGTGTGAAAGGCATGGATATTAAAATGAAAATTTTGGAGGCGGGCATTTTATGTGCCCGTCTCTTTGTGTGTACGAGAATAAAAGAACGTATATTTGCTGAAATGTAAAAACTCGCACTTGTTTTGCCATATGATAATATGGTAATGTTAAACAGCAGTAAAAAATAAAATTGAGTATTGACAATTACGAACGAATGTTTTATAGTATACATATACTAAACATTTGTTCTTGATACTCGAAACAATTCAAATCGGAGGAAAATATGGAAAGAGAAGAAAAATTAAAGGCACTTGATGCGGCACTTTCACAGATAGAGAGACAATATGGTAAAGGAGCCGTCATGAAGCTTGGCGACCCGTCAGCCCAGATGAATGTGGAGACTATACCTACCGGCTCTTTAAGCCTTGATATAGCATTAGGACTCGGCGGACTTCCTAAGGGACGTATTATAGAGATATACGGACCTGAATCATCAGGTAAGACTACTGTTACGCTACACATGATAGCGGAGGTTCAGAAACGTGGGGGAATAGCGGGCTTTATCGATGCAGAGCATGCCCTTGACCCTGTATATGCGAAAAATATCGGCGTTGATGTCGATAATCTTTATATTTCACAGCCTGACAATGGTGAGCAGGCTCTTGAGATTACTGAGACAATGGTTCGTTCAGGAGCCATTGATATAGTTGTAGTCGATTCTGTTGCAGCCCTTGTGCCAAAGGCTGAAATCGATGGAGAAATGGGAGATGCCCATGTGGGACTTCAGGCAAGGCTCATGTCACAGGCTCTCCGTAAACTTACTGCAGTTATCAGCAAGTCCAACTGTACTGTAGTGTTCATTAACCAGCTCCGTGAAAAGGTCGGAGTAATGTTTGGAAATCCAGAGACTACCACAGGTGGACGTGCCCTTAAGTTTTATTCATCTGTACGTCTTGACGTTAGGAGAATAGAGTCTCTTAAGCAGAGTGGTGAGGTAACAGGTAACAGGACAAGAGTTAAGGTTGTTAAAAACAAGATTGCACCTCCATTTAAAGAAGCTGAATTTGATATTATGTTTGGCGAGGGTATATCTTCAGAGGGCGATATACTTGACCTTGCGGCAGGTGTTAACATTGTGGTTAAGAGTGGTGCATGGTATGCATATGAAGGAAATAAGATTGGTCAGGGACGTGAGAATGCAAAGCAGTATTTAAAGGATAACCCTGATGTATGCAAGGAAATCGAGAACAAGGTACGTGTTCATTATGGATTGCAGGGAGTAGAGCAGGTGGAATCCAAAGAAGCTGATACGAAGAAAAGTACAGCTAAAGCTTCCAAGGCTGAGGAAGTAACAGAGTAATATGCTTATAACTGATATAGAAGAAATATCAAAAACAAAGGTAAAGGTCAGTACCGATGATGGCGAATCATTTCCCTTATATAAGAGTGAGCTTAGAACGTACAATATTAGGGTAGACTGTGAATTGCCCTCGGAAACCTATGATACAATCATAAATGATATATTGGTAAAGAGGGCAAAGCTTAGATGTATGAATCTTCTTAAAAGCCGTGATTATACAAGGTATATGTTGCAGGATAAGCTTATACAGGGCGGATATCCCAGGAGTGTTATAGATATTGCATTAGAGTACGTTGCATCATATGGGTATATAGATGATATAAGATATGCGGTTTCATATATTAAGTATGCTGGAAATACTAAAAGCGTCAAACAGATAAAAAATGTTCTTGTTCGTAAGGGAATATCGAGCGAAGATATGGATGCTGCATTCGGTGAATGTGAAAAGAATAATGATATTAAATCACAAGCTGAACTGATAGAGCACTTTATCGAAAAGAAGCATTACGACAAAAATAATAGTACATATGAAGAAAAGCAAAAAATTATAGGTTTTTTATACCGAAAAGGCTTTTCACTAGATCTGATATATAAAGCTGTTGAGTGATATTTTTATAAACTTAATCAACTTGTCCCATGTTTGTATTGACATAAATGCAATTAAAGGGTAAAATTAGAGTGTTGCACAATGAAAAATTAATAAGGAGGTGCTCCTGTATATGCTATACTACGTAATAGAAGCAATAGTTATTATTATAGTATGTGTAGCGGGTTGCTTTTTCGCATTTTCAAACTACAAGAAAAATGTAGAAGCTACAATTGGAAATGCTGAGAACAAGGCTAGAGAGATTGTTGATGAAGCTCTTAAGACTGCCGAGGCTAAAAAGCGAGAGGGACTTTTGGAGATAAAGGAAGAATCCATTAAAACCAAAAATGAACTCGACAAGGAAATCAAGGAACGTAGGGCTGAAGCTCAGCGTTACGAGAGAAGGGTACAGCAGAAAGAAGAAAGCATTGACAAAAAGGCTGAATCTATAGAAAAGAAAGAAGCTAGTCTTGTCGCACGTGAGGAAGAACTTGCAAAACAGAAAAGTGTAGTTGCAAGGCTCAACGAGGAACGAGTACAGGAACTTGAACGAATTTCAGGATTAACCTCTGAACAGGCAA
>CAYTGS010000174.1:0-4066 GCA_964437435.1 uncultured Roseburia sp. | reverse complement strand
GCAGAATGTGAAGCGCAATATGAAACGGAAATGACAGAGTATGATGATGAATACGGTACTGTAATACTCACAACGGATGATAGTGGCAATAGGAAGCTTGTAAAGGAAAATATTAATGTAAGTCCGGGTGAAAAAATTAAACTGTACTATCATATAGGTGGATTTACTGAAAGTGGTGAGTCGGTTATGTGGGTTAATGTAGGTGAGAAACAGACAAAGATAAATGGAAAGGATTTTCTCTTGTTTAAGGGAGAGCCGGGGAAAGTATTATATGGGGAAATAGAGTTTACAGCACCTACGGAAAGTGGAAAGTATGAGATTGGAGTATGGAAAGTGAATAATCCATACGGTGAAATTGAAAACATAATACAGACAGCAATGGGTGGTCCTAGGATTACATTAAATGTAGAATAATAAAAAGTCATTTTGAAGCGGTTATAGTAATATTACTTCAAAATGGCTTTTTCTTGATTTACACAAAAACCCGTATGTGATAGAATATCAGTAAAACAGCTTTAACGTGAACGGAGGTACAAGCTTTGGAAAATAAGAGAAAAGAGACTGCGTTTGTGTATTCACAGAGGCAGTTAGCGACAGGAATTTATGATATGTGGATTGATACAGGGTTGGCTTTGCAGGCAAAAGCAGGTCAGTTTATAAGCATTTATCCACAGGATAAGTCAACACTTCTACCTCGTCCTATAAGTATATGTGAGGTTGATAAGGCTAATAACAAGCTTCGTATTGTATACAGGGTGGCAGGTAAAGGAACAGCAGAATTTTCGACATATGGTGAAGGTCACAAAATAGATATATTGGGAACTCTCGGAAACGGGTTTCCGGTTGAAAAAGCCCAAGGGAAACGTGTATTTCTCATGGGCGGTGGAATAGGAATACCGCCCATGCTCCAGCTTGCAAAGGAGATAGCGGTTAAGGCGGAGACTATATCGGTTGACATAATAGCGGGCTATAGAAACAATGAGCTTTTCCTAGCTGATGATTTGGCAAAATACGGACAGGTTCACATTGCCACCGAGGACGGAAGCGCAGGAGTAAAGGGAAATGTCATGAATGTTATCAAAGATGAAGGGCTTGAAGGGAATATAATATTTGCTTGTGGTCCCATGCCTATGCTCCGAGCAATTAAGGCTTTTGCTGCCGAGAAGAATATGGAGGCATATATATCACTTGAGGAAAGAATGGCTTGCGGTGTTGGTGCGTGCCTTGGCTGTGTGGTAAAGACTAAGGAAATTGACCACCATTCACATGTTAACAATGCGAGGATATGTACCGACGGACCGGTATATCCAGCGGAAGATGTGGAGATTTAATGGAGGGTATATAGATGTTGAATACAAAGATAAATATTGCAGGGGTTGAGTTCAAAAATCCGGTAATGACCGCATCGGGAACATTCGGTTCAGGCATGGAATATTCAGAGTTTGTGGATTTAAACTGTCTTGGTGCAGTAGTTACTAAGGGGGTTGCAAATATTCCATGGGAGGGAAATCCTACACCGAGGGTATGTGAAACATATGGTGGAATGTTGAATGCAATTGGTCTCCAAAATCCCGGAATTGATGTGTTTATTGAGAGGGATATTCCATTTTTAAAGCAGTTTGATACTAAAATAATCGTTAACGTTTGTGGACGAAGCGTTGCTGATTATGTTGAGGTTGTGGAAAAGCTTGGAGAACAGCCTGTGGATATGTTGGAGATTAATGTTTCTTGTCCTAACGTACAGCATGGTGGAATTGCTTTCGGGCAAAATCCAAAATGCCTTTATGATATTACAAAGGAGATTAAGGCAAAGGCTAAACAGCCTATTATCATGAAGCTTTCCCCAAATGTGACAGATATAACGGAAATGGCAAGGGCGGCAGAGGCGGCAGGAAGCGACGCTTTATCCCTCATAAATACGATAACGGGAATGAAGATTGATATCCATAAGAGGACGTTTGCCCTTGCCAACAGGACGGGAGGACTGTCCGGACCTGCCATTAAGCCTGTCGCAGTGCGCATGGTATATCAGGTTGCAAACACCGTGAAAATTCCTATTATCGGGATGGGTGGCGTATCTAATGCCGAGGATGTGATTGAGTTTATGCTTGCGGGTGCAACGGGTGTTGCGGTTGGAGCGATGAACTTTGTAAATCCGTATACAACAGCCGAAGCCGTAAAGGGTATTGAGGATTATATGAGGCAGTACAATATCGAGAACCTTTCGGATATTATTGGAAGTGTAAAATAGTGAAAATAAAGAGTGCCATGTGGCACTTTTTATTTTGTGTAAATGATTTAGGGTATGTTATTATAGTTGACATTTGTTGCGTTCTAATGAGGTCATATGCTTCATATAATTAAGTAGCTATAAATGGTTTAATGAATTTTTGGAGGTCATATATGGAGCTGTTAAAGAAAAGTATACATACCCAAAGGGTGAAAACGAAAACCGTGCTTCAGGTGCCTTTGGAGACTGACATCAATGTGTCAGATACAAAGCCTGATGTTTCAAAGGTTATTTACAACAATGGAAGAATAAAAGTAGATGAGATTAAGACGGGAATGAACAAGATATGGGTAAAGGGAAAGCTGTGTTATAAACTGCTGTATCAGGCATTGGATAATGAGGAAACCCTTGCAGGAATGGACGGGGAAATACCGTTTATGGAAGAAATATATTTAGACAGGCAGGAGGAAATCATCGGACAGGACAGGGTTATATGCAGAACCAGCCTTGATGATATGAAAATACAGCTCATAAATTCGAGAAAATTAAGCATTAGGTCGGTTATTACCATAGAACCGAGGGTTGAGGAGAGTGTGTCAAGACAGATTTGTACTGGAATTGAGATTTCATCTGATGACGATATGGCGCAACAGCTTGAATATAGGAAAAAGAATATTGATTACCTTGAAACGCTTGTGCAAAAAAAGGATTTGGTGCGTGTAAGTGAGGAGACAAAGCTTCCGGCGGGAATGGCTCAGATAGATGTTGCCTTGTGGAAAAATGTGGACTTGGTCAGGATGAATTTCAGACCGTCAGATGAAAAACTGACAGTAAACGGTGATTTTGTAGTATTTATAGTATATAAGGAGGAGGAAACCGGAAATATCAACTGGTATGAGACGGAATTACCGTTTAGTGCAAATATAGACTGTAGTGGCTGCCATGATGGAATGATTGCTGATGTGGAATATGACATAGGGCATGAGGAGATAACTGTACATGATGATTCGGACGGAGAGGCACGTATAATAAATATAGAAATGACGGTGGAGCTTGAGATTAAACTTTATGACAGACAGAGTACACAGGTTGTATCGGATGTATATGGGGTGAGCTGTGAGGCGGACGCAAAATTGGAGGATAATAAATTCAAAAATATTTTTGCGGAATTTAATATAGAGGAAAAGCTGTCTAAAACATTGCAATTGGACGAATCAGCTCCTAAATTTATGCAGATATGCCATAGTGACGCAAAGGCAATGCTTTCTGAATCGGAATTTAGTGACGGAAAGCTAATGTTTAAGGGTGATATAGAGCTTCAGATTTTATATGCCTCATCGGGGGATGATAAAGGTGGCATTTATAATATAAGCGAGACGGTGCCGTTTGAAATATCGAGGGAGCTTCAGCAAAATGACGAGGTAAATATTGAGGAATATTCGCTTTATCTCACGGTGGAGCATCAGTCTGTAAGTATCAAGGACAGCTCTTTAATTGAGTGGCGAGGAACACTTAATTTAAAGCTTATTATGTATAATTCAAATGATGAGAAAATTATAAGCGAGCTAAATCTGCTCCCGATAAATGCGGATGTAATTGAGAAAATTCCGGGCTTTGCAATATACTATGTAAACCCAGGCGACAGTCTATGGCAGATTGGAAAGAAATATTATGTAAGCGTACAGCGTATTAAGGATATGAACAATTTAACAGAGGATGAGATAAAGCCGGGAGATAAGTTGCTGATAGTCAAATAGGTTGTGGCATAATTTTTAGTTTATAATTAGTTTATATAATGTTTATAAAAATTATTAGCACTCGCTCTTGACGAGTGCT
>CAYTGS010000173.1:0-4096 GCA_964437435.1 uncultured Roseburia sp. | reverse complement strand
CCAAAGCTTACTACCGGAAGCTTTAAGCCGCTTTTCCCGCATCTGCGGTACTCCATTGTATTGTATCTGTCCTGTGATGCTTTATAATTGCTCATGTTTCGTACCCCCATTAAATATATCGTTTTATTGCAACTATTATTTTATCACTTTACACCGTCGATGCAATAATTTCAAGTTTTCCCTGAATATCCACGTTTCCATAACCATATGGCAGGATAAAGTGGTCGCCTTTTTTGATAAACTGACCGTTTATAAGTCCGTTTCCTGATATAACACTCATTATCATAAAAGGATTTGTCTGTTCAAAGGAGATATTTGCGTCTATATCAAGCTTCCATACCTTATAATACTTACATTCTATAAGTTTATTTAATGAGTTTTTCGTACAATCCAATACACTTATAACGCTTTCATCTGCCGGTTTTGCCGGTACTGTGATTACATCCAAGCTCTTGTCGATATGAAGCGTACGTGGCTTTCCGTTTTGAAGTCTGTCATAGTCATAAACCCTATAGGTTATATCACAGTTTTGCTGCGTTTCGAGGATTTCAATTCCTCCCTTTATGGCGTGAACAGTGCCCGGCTCTATCTGGATAAAGTCTCCCTTTTTCACAGGTACTTCCCTGATAAAGTCACTCCATCTGCCGTTTCTAACCATATCGTCAAGCTCCGCTTTGTCTTTGGCATTATGACCGATTACAAGGGTTGCATTATCCGCAGCGTCAAGTATATACCAACATTCTGTCTTTCCAAGCGAACCGTTTTCATTTACCGAAGCATAGCTATCATCCGGATGAACCTGTATACTTAAGTCAGCTTTTGCGTCAATAATCTTCACGAGAAGCGGGAATACATCACTATCCACATTTCCGAATAGTTCCGGATGGTTTTTCCACAGCCAGCTCAGCTTTTGTCCACCATATGTACCGTCTTTAATGGTACAGTCGCCGTTTGAATGGGCACTTACTCCCCAACATTCCCCTGTATTATCTCCGGGAATGTCATATCCCCAATCTGTCTTTAACCTGTCACCGCCCCATATCATCTGTTTAAATACAGGATTTAAGTACAAAATTTCCTTTTTGCCGCCATTATTTACGCTAAGTATTTCTCCGTTTGTCTCTATTACTTTCTGATACCAATAGGCTGAATCCTTGGCAATCCTTTTTTGCGTGGCAAAATCTACATAAACCGTTCCAAAACGTTCATTGTAGCCTTTATCCCACTCAAAATTATCAAGAAACGTCCACAGGAAATATCCCCTTACGTCAATACCCTCATCACACGCCCTTTGAAGCTGTGATATATATTTATCGAGAAAATCAACTCGGTTAGAATCATGTACTCGTCCGTCTGCCGATATTTGGTCATGGCAGCCCATTCCATTTTCCGTTATAAACAAAGGCAGTTTATATCTTTCATATATAAACCTTGCACCCCAATAAAGACATTCGGGCGTTACAGGCCAGTTGGTAGCAGTCTTTGGGTAACCATACGGACGGTCAACATACTCGGGCTTATTATCTTTTCCCATTTTGATGACGTATCCGTTATAAATATTTTGACCGATAAAATCAAGAGGCTGGTTTATAAGCTCCATGTCCTCCTTGGAAAATTCAGGTATAAATTCTTTGAATTTTTCCAAGCCCTCCTTTGGATAATTGCCAAAAACCACCGGGTCCATAAACCATGAAACATTCCATGTCCAGTTATCTATCGGCTGGTCAAATCCAAAATACACGCTCCTTGCCGCCTCAATATCCTCTTTGCCCTCGCTGTATGGATAAGCCACACCACAGGTTGGCGCATATCCGATTTTAATGGGCTGCTTTGCATATTTTCTAAGATTTTTTACAGCCGTTCCATGCGCCCTTAACGCATTGTGCGCAACCATAAATACCTTATCGGGTGACAGCTTTAAACCCGGTGCATGAAAACCGCTTAAATGACCTATTCCCACAAAGCATTGAGGCTCATTTAACGTGATTACATATTTTGCAATGTCGGTAAAATTCTCCGCAACAACCTTTGCATATTCGCCAAACCATTCCGCAATATCCCTGTTCTGCCAACCGCCTCTGTCCTGTAATGCCTGCGGCAGCTCCCAGTGATACATTGTTATATATGGTTCTATGCCGTTTTCCTTCATGCACATAATCATATCACGATACAATTTAATTGCCGTATCATTCACCCTTCCAACGCCCTCAGGCATAATGCGTGACCAGCTTATCGAAAAGCGGTACGCCTTTATTCCCAAAAGCCTCATCATGGCAAAGTCTTCCTTATACCTGTGGATATGGTCACAGGCTATATCACCGTTTTGACCTTCAAACGTGCCACCGTTTCGGGCAAACACATCCCATATGCACTCGCCTGCACCGTCATTTATATCTCTGCCCTCTATCTGGTAGGCACTGCTTGCAACACCCCACACGAAATCCTTACTAAACATACCTTAGCCCTCTGTTATTTTTGTTATATACTTTGCTATTACATCTGCCGCCTGCCTATGGCAAAGCTCCCCCGGGTGCTCCCTGGCTCCCACGTTTGTATCGTCCGTTGCGGGTAATTGCAGGTAGCTCACCTTATTATCATCCGTCTCTGAAATATATTCCGAGATTGCCTCACATATAGGAAGCTGCAAATTAGTTCCTATCATTCCATAGCACCATATGATATTAGCATTTTTATTACATTCACGCAACGTATATAAAAATCCCTTTAAATCTTTTTGAAATGCCCTGACATCATCCCTGTTATATGTGCCGTCCGGATTTTTGCGCTGTTTATAAGTTATCTTCGTGGCTTCATCAGTCCATTCCGGACTGTCGAATGCTCCCGCATCATTTGTGCCAAGGTTAACTATTATAAAATCAGGCTGCCATGCTTTAAAATCATTAGGCTCATGCGCACCAAGCCTTTTTATTTCATCACCTAAGGCAAGACTGCATATCTCCCTATAGTATTTAGGCAATGCACTATTCAAATTATTATCCCATCCACAGTGAACACCCCAGCCGCTTTGAGAGAACACTCTATACTCTGCGCCAAGCTTTGTTGATGTAAAATATGCATAATTTTTCAAGCTTGAAAAGCACATTGGAATCCAATCCCAATCAGTCTTAGCTCCAAAAAGTCCCTCGCCCGACGTAATACTGTCACCGATAAACTCAATTTTTAGCTTTTTATCCTCCACAGGATAAAACTCACCGTCATGGCGCAGTGCATGAATTTTTATGAGATTATCCGCATCATTGCTCATAGCCTGCAAATCCTTATAGAACCTGACATTTTTCACATTTTCAGCCGTCATTCCCCTAAACAGGCAAATCCAATATCTGCCCTTTTGGAGCATCTGTCTTCCTACCCAGTCACCGTTCACCGTATAGCTAAACCAAGGCTCGCAAACGTCAAAGCCAACCTCAACCTCAACCCAAAGCTCGCTGCCGCTCACGTTGCACTCAAAACCACTCGCAGTCCAAAACAATATAAGCGGCTCACGGTTAGATGTCGTCCTGCCATGTATTTTTATATTCTTAATATCCTTTATACTTGTCTCTATCATCATAGTTGCCCTTATCTTCTTCCAATCTCCGTGTCGCTTTGAACCACCTTACTGTTAGACTTGATATAATCCACAATCTCATCAAGCTCAGTAAATGCAAGTCCCACATAGCTGTCAGCGGCGCCATAATAAATTGCAATTCTTCCAGTCTCGGAATCGTGGATTGTAGCGCAAGGGAAGCATACATTGGGAACAAATCCCCTCTCCTCAAACCATTCTTCCGGTGTAAGCAGGAAATTCTCACAACGGTATTTCACGATAGAAGGATTATCAATATCAAGTATCGCTCCACCGATTGAATAAACATATCCGTTACAGGTTCCGGATACCCCGTGATAGAAAAGAAGCCAGCCCTCGCTAGTCTCAATAGGCGCTGCACCTCCACCGATTTTGAGCGACTCCCACCATTCATTTCCTTTACCCATAACGTGCCTGTGCTTGCCCCAATATACAAGGTCAGGACTTTCGCTCACGAATATATCACCAAATGGCGTATGTCCTGAGTCTGATGGTCTGCTTAACATCACA
>CAYTGS010000172.1:0-4102 GCA_964437435.1 uncultured Roseburia sp. | reverse complement strand
CAGAGCTTGAAAAGCACAATGATGAATTTGAATATAAGGTTTCATGGGGCTGTGACTTGCAGACAGAGCATGAAAGATATCTTACAGAAAAGGTATTTGGTCGTCCTGTATTCGTTACTGATTATCCAAAGGAAATCAAGGCATTCTATATGAAGCTCAATGAGGATGGAAAGACGGTTGCAGCTATGGACTGTTTAGTTCCAGGTATTGGAGAGATTATCGGTGGAAGTCAAAGGGAGGATAAGCTTGAGATATTGGAGCAGAGAATGAAGGAATGTAACCTTAAGCCGGAGGATTATGATTTCTATCTTGACCTTAGACGCTACGGAAGCGCAAGACATGCAGGTTTCGGGCTAGGCTTTGAGCGCTGTGTAATGTACCTTACAGGTATGGGTAACATAAGAGATGTAATACCATTCCCTAGAACTGTAAATAACTGCGATTTATAATGGTTTTGCATAGAGGCTTGTTTACATATTAAGTTGATAATTTTGCCCCTTTATATTGCAAAAAGCACCTGTGTTGTGCTATATTACTTTATATAAGGTATGTAGGTATTTACTTGAGTTGATTTGACATAATGATTGGAGGATAGACCTATGAAATCAGAAAGTGTAGAGGAAACGATTGACCGTTTGATTGAATTAGGTACCGTTACGTATGAAGCAACCGGATGGGGGACGGGAGAAATTTTGATTAAATGTAGGTCCAATATCAAGAGTGAAAAGGAATCGCTGAATAAGGCATTGATTTCACTGACAGCGGATGAGAGTGAGGTAAAACAGGAAAATATTGAAGAATATGTGGTTAGGGAGTTGGGTAAAAAGCTTGCAACTAACGAAATTCATGTTTTAACTGTTGAGAACAAAGAATACAACACTGCAAAAAGAAAATTCAGGGCTTGGAAAAATAATTATAAAAATGAAAATCAGCGGGTTAACAAATAACCCGCTGATTTTTTATGCTGGCATATCGTTAGCATCTGACGACTGCTGGCTTGATATTTTTTTGTGAGAATGTTGTGAAACAGTTTTCTTCTGTATCTTTTCTTCTGATTCGATGGTTTTTTCAATATTTTTATTAAGGTTTTTCTGTGCAGTAGAGAGCATAAGCTTAATGCGGTTAAGCTGGTTGACCTCTGAAGCTCCCGGATCATAGTCAATGGCAACGATATTAGCTTCAGGATGACGCTTTCTAAGCTCCTTTATAACACCCTTACCTACAACGTGGTTAGGGAGACAGCCAAACGGCTGTGTACATACAATATTAGGTGTATTCGTATGGATAAGCTCTAGCATTTCGCCTGTAAGGAACCAACCTTCACCTGTTTGGTTTCCGATAGATACGATTTCCTCTGCATTTTTGGCTGTTTCATATATATCGGCAGTAGGTATGAAATGACTGCTTGCTTCAAAAGCTTCATTCATAGGCTTTCTAAGAAGCTGTATAGCCTTTATTCCAAATCGGCTAATATCAGCGGCTTTCTTGCTTGTACCTAGGTTTTCAGCCTTGTAAAGCTGGTTGTAGAAGCAGTAGTACATAAAGTCCATAAGGTCTGGAACTACAGCTTCGGCTCCCTCATGTTCTAATAGCTCTACAAGCCTGTTGTTGGCTGTAGGAGAGAACTTGACGAGGATTTCACCGACGACACCAACTCTTGGCTTTTTGATGTCAAGAATGGGTATATTGTCAAATTCCTCAATCATTTCCCTACACATTTTCTTGTATGTATTGTATGATAAATACCTGCGTCCTAAGAAATCGCAGCATTTCTTAATCCATTTTTGGTGTACCTCGTTTACTGAACCAGGTGTAGCCTCATAAGGGCGTATTCTGTATACACAGCGCATGAATATGTCACCGAAGTTTACAGCATATATGGCTCTAAGTAAAAGCATCGGTGTAAGCTTAAAGCCAGGATTGCTCTCCAACTTTGAGAGGTTGATTGAGATAACGGGAATATGCTCATAACCTGCCTTTGCGAGAGCTCGCCTTATAAAGCCGATATAGTTGGTGGCACGGCATCCACCGCCTGTCTGTGTCATTACAACTGCAAGCTTGTCAGTGTCATACTGACCTGAAAGCACTGCGTCCATAATCTGTCCCACAACTAGAAGTGAGGGATAACAAGCGTCATTATTGACATATTTAAGTCCCATGTCAACAGAGCTTCTATTGTCGTTATTTAGGACTACAAGGTTATAACCACACCTTCTGAATGTAGGCTCCAACAAGTCGAAATGTATAGGTGACATCTGGGGGCAGAGAATAGTATAATTTTTCCTCATTTCCTTTGTGAAGATTGCCCTGTGCATTTCGCTTGAATTGATTGTCCTTGTAGTATGACGCTGTTCACGCACACGTATAGCTGATAAAAGCGAACGAATACGTATTCTTGCAGCACCGAGGTTATTAACCTCATCAATTTTAAGACAAGTATAAATTTTACCTGAGCCTGACAATATATCGTTAACCTGGTCGGTTGTAACAGCATCAAGTCCACAGCCAAAAGAGTTAAGCTGTATCAGGTCTATATCGTCACGTGTCTTAACAAAGCTTGCGGCTGCATAAAGCCTAGAGTGGTACATCCACTGGTCTGATACGATAAGTGGTCTTTCTGGCTTTGCAAGGTGTGAAACAGAGTCTTCGGTTAAAACGGCTATTCCATAAGAGTTTATAAGCTCAGGAATACCGTGATTGATTTCAGGGTCAATATGGTATGGACGACCGGCAAGGACGATTGCCCTTGAATGGTTTTCCTCAATATATTTGATAACTTCCTCACCTTTTTTGTACATATCGTGGCGCACATTGTCAAGCTCAGTCCAAGCTGCATATACAGCGTCCTTGAGCTCTGCCTCTGGAATTTCAGGAAATTCTTTTACAAGGGATTGCAATATAAGAGCTGGCTCCCTAAAGGACATAAACGGATTTTTGAATTTGACATCGCCACGTCCGATTGCT
The DNA here is from genome assembly GCA_964437435.1 of uncultured Roseburia sp. Classification (GTDB taxonomy): domain Bacteria; phylum Bacillota; class Clostridia; order Lachnospirales; family Lachnospiraceae; genus COE1. Next base: position 1,138 of record CAYTGS010000172.1, on the reverse strand, counting down.
TCAACGTTATTTTTAATATTTTCAGAGTATGATGTTACGATAGGACAGTTGTAATGGTTGTTGGCATCGTCAAACTCATTTCTTTCGTAAAACAGTGCAGGATAGAAGATAAAGTCAACATTCTGTTTAATCAGCCATTCAACATGACCGTGTGCAAGCTTTGCAGGGTAACATTCTGATTCGCTTGGAATTGACTCTATACCCAATTCATAAATCTTCCTATTAGAGAGTGGGGAGAGTACTACCTTATATCCAAGCTTTGTAAAGAATGTGAACCAGAAAGGATAATTTTCGTACATATTCAGTACTCTTGGAATACCGACAGTTCCCCTTATAGCCTCTGCATCTGAAAGCGGCTCATATGAGAATATTCTCTTAAGCTTATAATCAAAAAGGTTTGGAACTTTATTTTCTTTTTTCTCTTTTCCAAGACCACGCTCACAGCGGTTTCCGGATATATAGCTTCTTCCGTCAGAAAATTTATTCACTGTAAGACGGCATGAGTTCGTGCATCCCTTGCATTTTACAAGTGATGTATTAAACTCTAATGCGTTAATCTGGTCAATTGTAAGCATTGTGGTCTCTGACGGAGCCATGTTGTATCGCTCCCTTGCGATAAGGGCGGCACCAAACGCTCCCATAATACCGGCAATGTCAGGTCTTATAACCTCGCAGCCTGCAATCTTTTCAAAGCTTCTAAGAACTGCGTCATTGTAGAAGGTTCCACCCTGAACCACAATATTTTTGCCAAGCTCGCTTGCGTCGGAAACCTTGATTACTTTAAATAAGGCATTCTTTATAACAGAGTAGGCAAGTCCGGCAGAGATATCTGAAACCTCGGCACCTTCCTTTTGAGCCTGCTTAACCTTTGAGTTCATAAATACCGTACAGCGTGTGCCAAGGTCAATGGGATGTTTGGCAAAAAGCGCAGCATGTGCAAAATCCTGTACGCTGTAGTTTAGTGACTTTGCAAAGGTTTCTATAAATGAACCACAGCCTGATGAACATGCCTCGTTTAACTGAACAGAGTCAACAGTCTGGTTCTTTATTTTAATACATTTCATGTCCTGACCGCCGATATCGATAATGCAGTCAACCTCTGGATTAAAGAATGCAGCGGCGTAGTAGTGTGCAACTG
>CAYTGS010000171.1:0-4118 GCA_964437435.1 uncultured Roseburia sp. | reverse complement strand
ATTTAGTATAAAGCTCCTCAAGTGAATGCATTGCGGTAGCGTCAATTGCGCTTACACTTCTCATTCTAAGAATAAGACACTTTGTATCCTCGTGTACTGCAATCTTAAGAATTTTGTCAGCAGCCGCAAAAAACATTGGTCCGGAAATCTCATATACAAGGGTATGCTCCGGAACAACCCTAAGTGAAATACTGTCAGGGTCATCCTCATCATCAACATATTTCCAACCCTCTACCTCTGTAACATCGCTCATCCTCTTCATGAAAAGAATTGCCGCAAGTAATATACCAACCTCGATTGCAACCACAAGGTCAAATACTACAGTGAGCACAAACGTTGTCACAAGTACAATGATATCACTCTTAGGCGCAGACTTGCATATATTTACAAACGACCTCCAGCCACACATATTATAGGCAACCATAAAGAGTATCGCTGCGATGCATGGCATAGGAATAAGCGCCGCATACGGCATGAGCACTACAAGTATGAGAACAAGCGTTATCGAATGAACCATTCCTGCGATAGGTGTACGTCCTCCGTTTTTTACATTTGCAGCCGTTCTGGCAATCGCACCAGTGGCAGGAATACCTCCAAAAAGTGCAGAGCCAACATTACCGATACCCTGAGCAATAAGCTCCATGTTTGAACGGTGCTTTGAATTAATCATACTGTCGGCAACAACGCATGACAAAAGGGATTCGATTGCAGCCAATATTGCTATTGTAAAGGCATTAGGAAGTATTCCACCAATATCGCTCAAAGTAAAACTTGGCAGGTGAAAGCTTGGTAATTTATTGCTGATTTCGTATAAATCTCCGATTGTATTGACATCCATATGCAGAAGTTTTACCATCAGTATTCCCACAAGTACAGCTATAAGGGAGCCGGGTACAACCTTATTTATATAAGGCCATATTATTAGAATTGCAAGGCAAACTACACCTACTATAAGTGCCTGTACATTTATTGTCGAAATATTCTTAATAACCGCCTCTGCCTTTTCCATTGTCTCTATAGTAACTGTTCCTGCCGGATATGTAAGACCTAAAAAATCCTTAATCTGACCAATTGCTATCGTAACTGCAATACCTGCGGTAAATCCGGTTGTAATCGTATAAGGAATGTATTTAATGAGATTTCCAAGTCTCAAAAATCCCATGACAATAAGGATAATACCAGCAAGCACCGTTGCAAGTATAAGACCGTCCATACCCTTTTCAGCGACAATTCCTGCCACTATGGTAGCAAATGCCGCAGTCGGACCTGCTATCTGTACCCTAGAGCCACCAAAAAATGAAATAAGAAATCCCGCAACAATCGCTGTATAAATACCCTGTTCAGGGCCTACCCCTGACGCAAGGGCAAGGGCGATTGACAGTGGAAGTGCAATAATTGCAACAATAATTCCGGCTACAACGTCCTTAATAAACTGTTCCTTTGTATATGTTTTCATTACCGAAAAAAGCTTCGGTTTAAGTTTTTCCATAATTTTTATGTCCTCCTCTGACGTTACACCATTTCACCAATGTAATAAAATCCATGTGCTTCCACAAGTCTGACATCAACAATCTTTCCAATCAAAGACGCATCTCCAGGGAAATGAACTATAGTATTATTGGAAAGTCTTCCCGATACAAGCAAGCTGTCATGCTCATTTATTTCTTCCACAAGTGCGCTGTGTATTTCGCCTGTTAGTCGTCCCACTCTTTCCCTTGCAGTCTCCTGAACAACCTTTAAAAGTCTGTCAAAGTTCTCCTTGATTTCCTCGTCACTTGTAGGATTTGGCATTGATGCTGCTGGTGTGCCTGTACGCTTTGAATATATAAATGTGAAAGCATTGTCGTACTGAACTTCCTTTACGACCTCAATAGTCTCATTTACATCCTCCGCAGTCTCCCCTGGAAAACCTACGATTAAATCTGTCGTAAGGGAAATATCTGGTATCTCACGCCTTATTTTCCTTGCAAGCTCAAGATACTGCTCCTTTGTATAGCGTCTGTTCATTGCTGTAAGTATTCTCGTTGAACCTGCCTGCAAAGGCAAATGAAGATGGCGGCATATTTTCTTTGAGTTTTTCATCACTTCGATTAAATCATCCGACAAATCCTTTGGATGGGAGGTCATAAACCTGATACGCTCTAACCCCTCAATCCTTTCAACCTCCCTTAAAAGCTCTGCAAAGCTCATTGGCTCATCAAGATTTTTCCCATATGAGTTAACATTTTGTCCCAATAGCATGACCTCAATCACACCCTCTGACACCAGCTTCTCAATCTCCCTGATAATATCCTTGGGATTGCGGCTTCTCTCACGTCCACGCACATAAGGGACTATACAATAACTGCAAAAATTATTGCAACCGTACATAATATTAACCCCCGATTTGAAAGAATACTTTCTTTCAGTGGGCAAATCCTCAACGATTTTGTCAGTATCCTTCCAAATATCTATAATCATAGCATTAGAACTGTACATTGCCACAATCAGCTCTGCAAACTTATAGATATTATGTGTGCCAAAAATAAGGTCAACAAATGAATAGCTTTTCTGAATTTTCTCAATAACAGAAGGCTCCTGCATCATACAGCCACAAAGCGCTACCTTTTTATGGGGATTTTTCTTCTTCATGCCATTAATAAGACCTAGATGACCATAAACCCTCTGATTGGCATTGTCACGGACTGTACACGTATTATAAAATACAAAATCAGCGGACTCATCATAAATCATTTCAAAGCCTATGTTTTCAAGAATTCCAATAAGCTTCTCACTGTCCTTTGCATTCATCTGACAGCCAAAGGTCTCTCCGTCTGCGGTAAGCCTTCTGCCGAGCTTTTCACTCTCGGCATTTACTATCTCACGTGCTTTCTTTATAAAATAATACTGACGCATAGGCTCCTCTGTGGGAGCATCATTCCTTAAATCAATTGTTTCTAATATCTTTTCTAATTCTTGATTTCTTATCATAACATATGAGCCCTTAATTCTTCACCGCTTAAGCTGCTAAGGTAAGCTGGCGCAATATCAAATACAGTCTTGCAGCCTGTCATTCCCTCTGACCTCATCCTGAAAGCTGCCCTAGCGTATGCAACAATGACCGACGCAGTAAACTCAGGATTTGAATCAAGCTTTAAATTGTACTCGATTATATGGCTATTTTCCTCATTCCAGCCTGTCTTTCCGCTTCTGATTACAAATCCGCCATGAGGAATACCGCTATGATTCCTGTTAAGCTCCTCCTGTGTGATAAAATGAACCGTTGTATCATAATCAGAGAAGTAATTAGGCATATTTTTAATGTCACTTTCAATTTTAGCTAAGTCGGCACCCTCCTTAGGCACTACAAAGCACTCCCTTGTGTGCTTCTGACGTGTTGTAAGCTCTGGATTTTCACCATTCCTAACTGCCTCTAATGCTGACTCTACAGGAATTGTATACTGTTTTCCATCTGCCACACCCTCAACACGTCTAATCGCATCTGAATGTCCCTGGCTTACGCCCTTTCCCCAAAATGTATAATCATTTCCATTTGGAAGAATTGCATTAGCATACAAACGGTTTAATGAGAACATTCCTGGATCCCAGCCTACTGAAATAATCGCTATATTTCCATTATCCTTTGCCGACTTATCGACATTTGCGAAATGCTCTGGTATTCTTGCGTGTGTATCAAAGCTATCCACAACATTAAAATACTTCGCATACTCCTTTGTCTGCTCTGGTAAATCAGTTGCGCTTCCACCGCATAGGATAAGAACATCTATGTCATCCTTCATTTTAATTGCGTCAGCAGCAGGGTAAACCTTAACTCCCTTAGTAAGTATCTTAACTGTCTCAGGATTACGGCGTGTAAAGACTGCCACAAGCTCCATGTCATCATTCTGCTTAATAGCGCACTCAATACCCTTTCCAAGATTACCATATCCCATTATACCAATTCTTATCATTTTGTTTTCCTCCTAGAAATGAATTAATGTATAATATACATAAAAAGAGGCTTATAACAATTCAAGCTTTTTGTTATAAACCCAATTTGTGTTACAGCTCCCGAAGGGACTTGAACCCTCGACCTACTGATTACGAATCAGTTGCGCTACCAACTGCGCTACGGAAGC
>CAYTGS010000170.1:0-4128 GCA_964437435.1 uncultured Roseburia sp. | reverse complement strand
TCAACCCAGACACTTCAAGGGAAAAACAATATGTTTTTCTACAAGACAGAGCTTGACGGTCATCCGCTATGGGACTATATGGGAATTAATCACTTTACTGACGAGGAATTACAGGCAATCGCTGATAACCTCACAGAGACAAAGCAGTATTTAAACGACAGGGGCATAGAGTTCTATGCAATGTGTATGCCTAACAAAGAGATTATATACGAGGAGAATATGCCTGATACAATCGCAAGGGTAGATACACTTTCAAGGGGAGAGCAGCTTGAAAACTATATCGCTGAGAATACGGATGTTGTATTTGTATATCCAAAGGATGAGCTGATTGAGGCAAAAAAGGAGACACAGATTTACTATAATACTGACTCGCACTGTAATCAGAAAGGCTCTTTTGTGGCATTACAGACCTTGTTTGAGAAAGCATATGGAACAACAAGCAGAAGCCTTGATTCAGTAAGCTTTAGAACTGACGCAACTGATTATGCGGGTGATTTGGTAAATATGGCAGGAATTTCAGATAAATATCCGATTGATACCGTTTATGTGTTTGAAAAGGACTCGGCAGACCCTGAGCAGTATCATGACCAGGTGTTATTGTTTGTGGGGGATTCCTTTGGAGGATTTTTGTCCGCAGTGTCAAAGGGATATTATAAGGAGGTTTATTGGGAACACCCTGATAAATTTGAATATAGCATGTATGAAAAATATAATCCTGACGTAATTATCTGGGAGAGGGCAGAGCGTTACTGCGAGAAGTTCATGCTTCCTGTGCTTACGACCGAGGAATAATAGAGTTTTTTGAAAATTAATATATGTATATTAGTGTGAATTTAGGGGAATATACTAGTATAAAAAGGGAAAAGAGAGGAACTCAAAATGAAGAAAAAGATTTTTACTAAAATTTTTATTGCAGCAGCGGCATTGACCATTTCAATGACAATGCTTGCCGGTTGCGGTACAGATACGAATAGAAGCTCTGATGAGGTTATCACCGAGGAGGAAAATGCGGATGTGACAGGCATGGTTCATCTTGAAAGTGGTGATGATGTAAACGCATTTATAGATGAGGTTTATGGGGCGGTATCTTCTGATATGCTCCCCGCAAGCCTTATGACAAACGAGCTTGGCGTGGATGACGCAGACACAATTGAGTACCACACAGGGCTTGTAGACCTTGACGGTATCGAGGGCATTTATTTATCGGAGCCTATGATGTCATCAGTTGCCTACAGTGCAATTTATGTGAGAACAAATGACAATGCTGATGCAAAGGTTATAAGGGATGAAATAATGGAAAACGTAAATCCCTCAAAATGGGTATGTGTCACAGCCGAAAAGCAGAGTGCGGTAATTCTTGGAAATGATGTGTTTTTCGTTATGGGAGCACCTGAAACGGTTGATACGGTAATGGAAAATGCCATTAATTCAGCTAAGACAAGAAACATGAGTGTTTCAGACACGGTTGAAAAGACAAACCCATTATAAATCAATAAAAGAGGACATATAAAATGCTGTTTTCAAGTATAACATTTTTATATTTTTTCCTGCCATTAACCATTTTTTTATATTATTTTGTGCCGGATAAAAGCAGGAATTTTGTCCTGTTTGTCATGTCTGTGTTGTTTTATGCATGGGGCGAGCCAGTATATGTTGTTTTAATGCTTGTACAGATTTTATTATCCTTTGTACTTACATGGCTTACTGATATATTTATAAATACTTATAATAACAGGAAAGCAGGCAGAATATTTTATATTCTGTCTGTTCTTTTACCCTTTGGTACAATGTTTTATTATAAGTTTTCCGACACGCTTCCAATTGGAATATCTTTTTACACATTTCAGATTACTAGCTATTGTATAGATGTATATTATGGCAGGGTGAAACGACAGAGAAATTTCATAACATATGCGGCATATGTGACGCTTTTTCCCCAGCTTGTAGCTGGACCTATTGTGAGATATGCAGATATAGAAAAGACGCTTGTGGGTGGAATTGATAAGTCAAAAATTCATGAAAATTTTGACAGGGGAATTACACGATTTGCCATAGGATTAGGGAAAAAGGTGCTTATAGCAAACGTGATAGGTGAATTTGTGGTGGAGGCGGCAGCCCTTAGTCAGAGGACGGTTATATTATCATGGGCTTATGCAGTGGCAGTGTCATTACAAATTTATTTTGACTTCTCGGGTTATTCAGATATGGCTATCGGTTTAGGCGCAATGCTGGGCTTTGATTTTCCTGAAAATTTCAGATACCCCTTTATTGCAAAAAGCGTGAGCGAATTTTGGAGACGGTGGCATATCACCCTCGGGACATGGTTTAGGGATTATGTATACATTCCAATGGGTGGGAACAGGGTAAACCTGCTCAGATGGATTTTTAATATTCTTATAGTCTGGTTTTTTACCGGATTGTGGCATGGGGCAGGCTGGAACTTCATATTGTGGGGGCTTTATTTTGCAGTATTTCTTGTAATTGAAAAACTTGTGGGAAAAATTATGACAACAAAAAAAATAAAAGCCTTTTTGGGGCATATTTACGTTGTGGTAGTTATAATGGTGAGCTTTTTGATATTTAATGCGGATAACTTAAATATGGCATGGAATGATATTGAAAGCCTTTTTAAATTTGGAGAAAATTTGGGCAGTGACAGTCTGCTTACAGTCTCATTTATCCTAAGAAACAGGCTTGGAATACTTGCTATTGGAATTATCGGGGCTACACCAATTCCAACTGCTGTCTGGAATTTTCTGACCTTAAAAGTAAAGTCAAAGCTGGGAATAATTATAATCAAATCAGCTACCGCATTGTATGTTTTAGCAATGCTTATCATATGTACCGCATATATTATAGACGGCTCCTTTAATCCGTTTTTGTATTTTAGGTTTTAGCTTGTGGAGGTAATAAATGAAAAAGGACAGCTTTATAAAACGTATAATTTTATACTGTTTTGCAGCTTTTATAATAGCAATGATAATGGCTTTTGTCATAGCCCCAAAGCATACCGTGTCAAAATCTGAGAGAAGGCATCTTGCGAAAAAGCCAGAGCTTACCATTGAGGGTGTTTTAAACGAAAGCTTTATGGAAAAAACGGAAGAATATCTTTTAGACCATTTTCCATTTAGAGATGGCTTAAGGCGGATAAAGGCATACTTTGCCTACGGAATATTACAGCAAAAACAAAATAATGATATATATGTGGCGAAAGGACATGCCTCGAAGCTTGAATATCCCTTGAAGGAAAGTTCGGTTAAACGCCTTGCCGATAAAATGACAACACTAAGAGCTATGTATTTTCCGGACAGCATGGTGTTTTATGGTGCAATTCCCGATAAAAATATGTTTCTTGCGGAGGATTTAGGTTATCCGTATATAGAGTATAGTGATATAGGAAATAAATTAAATGAATATATAAATGACGAAAATTTTATAAATATTGATTTGATATCAGACCTTACAGTTGATGATTACTACAGGACAGACGCCCATTGGAAACAGGAAAATTTATTTAAAACCACTAAAAAGATTTCAGATATTTTGGGAGTAGGCGGTTTTACGAATTTATCAAAGGATAATTATACCTACAATGAAATAAGCGATTTCTACGGAGTGTATTATGGTCAGTCAGCCCTCCCCATGGAGCCTGATGAAATCATCTATCTTACGAATGATATTATAAATTCAGCGCATGTTTGGAATATTGAGGATAATATAAACGGCGGGGTAGTAACAATGGCGGATGACGCAAACGCCGTACTAAAGCCCGTATATCAGTTGGATAAATTAGAGGGTGATTTAAGCTTTGACAAGTACGACATATTTCTAGGAGGTTCATCAGCTCTTGAAATAATAGAAAGCCCCAAGGCACGAACAGACCGTCGCCTTGTAATATTCCGTGACTCCTACACAAGCAGTCTTGCTCCGCTGCTATTGGAGGCATACAGGGAAATTACCTTGATTGATTTAAGGTATATAAGCTCTGATTTGATTGGTGATTATGTGGATTTTAGTAATGCTGATATAATGTTTTTATATGGAGTATCGGTTATCAATGGAGCAAGTGGGCTGAAGTGAAATGTTTGAAACAAGTAAAATTAGGGGAGCTGCTGTGGCTCCCCCTAA
>CAYTGS010000169.1:0-4155 GCA_964437435.1 uncultured Roseburia sp. | reverse complement strand
CAACAGATACGTGACATTATCAAGGACAGCCACATTGTCAAGACAGCTCTCATTGTTTTTCAAATTCCATATAAACAAGATGTTGGAAAATCCTGAATATACCATAAATGGCAATATACCCACCCCAAGAAATGTCACCATTTGCTATTCGGGCGGTGATGACATATTCATAGTCGGTGCATGGAATGAGATTATAGAGGCAGCAGTTGATATCCGCAGGAGTTTTGAAAAATTTACCCAAGGCACATTAACCTTGTCCGCAGGAATAGGCGTGTACCAACCTGGCTACCCCATAAGTGAAATCGCAAGGGAGGTTGCCGAGTTGGAGGATGCGTCTAAGAAGCTTGATGGCAAGAATGCAGTTACAATTTTCCCTGACGGTGAATACCATTCTTTGAATGGAAGGAAAATAAACGATGCCACATATAACTGGAATGAGTTTGAACAGTATGTGGTCGATGAAAAGTACAATGCCTTGTGCCAATTTTTCGGGGTATCGGATGATAGGGGAAAGAACTTCATGTATCATTTGCTGGAGTTAATCAGGAATAGAAAAGAGAAGATATATTTTGCAAGATATGTATATCTATTGGCACGCCTAGAGCCTGATAAGGATGCACCACCAGAGCAAAAGGAAAATTATAAAGTGTTTTCGGAAAAAATGTACAGGTGGTACTTGAATGATGATGATAGCAGACAACTAAAAACAGCAATGAACATGTACGCATACATGACACGCATAGAGGAGGATATGTCAGATGAAAATAAATGACCAAAACTACGTTGATGAAGCTGAAAAGGTAATATTAAGGCTCAAAGATATGAAGGATAAAAAGGGTAAGACCATACCACTTGTAACTACAACAAAGCTTAGAAACCTTCTAGCAATGACATCAGACATTTACAACGAAATTATGAGCAGCAATGATGATAAGCTAAGCGAGGAAATATGTGCAAGAATAGAGTATTTGCGGGTGCGTTTCTTATATGAGTCAGGCAGGGAACCGGCTGTTAAAAGCTTTGTCGAACAGGCAGGAATATTGCAGATACTAAAAGAAATAGCTGGCAGCAAGAAAAATTACATATTGTTTAATAGATACATGGAGGCATTAGTGGCTTTCCACAAATATAATGGTGGAAAAGATAATTAAGGAGGTATGGTTATGTACGCAAAAATACAGATTTCAGGTGATATAGAAGTAAAGACAGGTATGCACATAGGCGGTTCATCGGCATTTGCAGCAATAGGAGCTGTGGACTCCCCTATAATAAAGGATGTAAGGACGAACCTTCCCATGATACCGGGCAGCTCATTTAAAGGCAAAATGAGGTCGCTTCTCGCTAAAGAATATAATGAGGATTTAGCTAAAAAGCCTGATGATGATGCAGAGTGCCTTTTAAGGCTTTTTGGGTGTGCAAAAAAGGATAATGTAAAGCGAAGCCGTGTGATAATATCAGATATGATTATGAAAAATGAAGATGAACTAAGGGAACAGGGATTGCAAAGCCTGACGGAGGTTAAATTTGAAAACACGATAAACAGGGTTACAGCAGTTGCAAATCCTAGACAGATAGAACGTGCCATAAGAGGCTCGAAATTTGAACTCGACATGGTATATGAGGTCGAGAAGGAAGATGAAGTCATAGAGGATATCGGAATATTGGCAGAAGGCTTAAAGCTTTTGGAATATGACTATATAGGTGGTAGCGGTTCAAGAGGTTACGGAAAGATTGCATTTGAAAATTTAAAGGCAGATGTTGTAGTGGGACAGGTTGATGAAACGATTATGAAAAAATGCAATGAACTCCTAAACTTCTAAAGAATGGTGGTGGTTATAGATGGATTACAAAATCTATAAGTTTAAGTTTGCTGGTGCAGTCCATTTTGGGAAAAATTCATTGGATAACTCTGAATATACATTCTGTGCCGATACATTATTTTCAGCACTGTGTATAGAGGCGTACAAATTAGGAAAAGAGCAGTTGGATATGTTTTATCAGTATGCGTCTAATGACAAACTGCTGATTTCAGACGCAATGCCTTATATGAAGGACATATATTTTCTCCCAAAGCCAATGTGCCGTATAGAAAAAGATAATGATAAGGGTGATTCGTCCGTCAAGAAAGCATATAAGAAATTAAAATTCATCGAAGCTGATAAACTGACCGATTACCTAAACGGCGATTATGATGTCTTAAATGCACCAAACCTGAATGAAGATTTGGGACGCTTTGATATTAAAGTATCAGCTTCCATAAGGGGAGAGGAGCAGACCCGCCCCTATAGGGTTGCAACATATTATTTTAATGACGGAAACGGACTGTACATCATATTGGGCTATGAAAATAATGAAGTATTGGAATTTACAGAGCAACTTCTGACGAATTTGTCATATGCTGGTATTGGCGGTGAGAGAACATCAGGAATGGGACGATTTGAACTTATAAACGGTAAAATGCCACAGGCGATTGCGGAAAGGTTAGATGCAGAAAGTGACAGATATATGACGCTATCTGTTTCACTTCCAAGGGATGATGAGTTGGAGACAGTACTTAACAATGCACAGTATCTGCTCTGTAGGAGAAGTGGATTTGTGAGCTCTGATACCTATTCTGAAAACCAAATGAGGAAAAAGGATTTGTATGTATTGAAAGCGGGAGCTTGTATACATAATAGGTTTAATGGGGGTATATATGACGTGTCAGATAACATAGGGACGCATCCAGTATACCGATATGCAAAGCCAATGTTATTAAAAGCCTGATTACTGAATGGAGGTCTACAAATGGATAACTTTTTGAAACAATATGATGTTGTAATACGGACTGTCGGACCTGTATTCGTAGGCAGTGGCATGGAAATAGGTAAGAAAGAATACATGTTCCTAGGACGTGACAAAGTGGCAGTCCCCGACATGCAGAAATTATATATGCTGATGAAGAAAAAGGGAAAAGTAAACATGTTTGAAGAATTTATGCTTACAGATGGTAGGCATGATTTGACAGCATGGCTTAGAAGCCAGCAGATTGTGAGCAGTGAATTAAAATCTACTATAAAATATGAGCTTGACTGTGGAGATGCCGTTATAGAAAAAGGTCGTACGATACAAATGCTGGAATGTGTCAAAAACCCATACGGACAGCCTTATATACCGGGCTCGTCCTTAAAAGGAATGTTCAGGACAATTTTGCTGTGTCAGGATATAATTGATAATCCAGATAAATATACTCGTGATAAGACAGACTTGGAAAGAGAGATAACAAAAGACGAGGATATAAAGCGTATCAACAAGAATACATTTTTGAAAAGAAATATAGGAAACATAGAAGCCATCAAATACCGAACCCTTAAAAGAAATGAAGAAAAGCCGTCAGATGTGGTAAATGATATAATGCAGGGCTTTATAGTAAGCGACAGCGAACCATTGAGCGTAGATGATTTGGTGCTGTGCCAAAAGGTGGAACGCCACGTTGACGGCACAGAGAAAACACTGCCCATATTGAGGGAATGTATAAAACCAAATGTGGAGATACATTTTACAATCACCATTGATACGTCCGTATGCAAAATTAACAGCAATGTGGTGGTTGATGCAATTAAAAAGGTGATAGAAAATTATTATATTGGATTCCAAAAGAAATTTAATGGAATACCTGCACCTAAGACAAATTATCTATATCTAGGCGGAGGCTCTGGATTTGTGTCAAAAACAGTGCTAAATTCACTTTATAAGGATGATAAGGACAAAATACGCCTTACACAAAAGGTATTAGAAAAGACAAAAGTTCCTAGAAACCATAAGCACTATAAAGATAATGAGTATGGCGTGTCACCACACATAATAAAATGTACAAGATACCAAGGACAGACATTACAGATGGGATTGTGCAAGCTTGAGAAGATGAAACAGACTGTTGTTGACTAAGCTTATATCATGTGATATTTTATGATATAAAATGTATGGCATTACCTTCTATAAGAAGTATTGTAATGTTGTAAAAGGGTAATTTACCCACGCACCTTGAAAATACTGGCTTTAGGGCTGGTTTCATATTGTTGGAGTAGGTATAATTTTAAATTTTAGATTTTCCCACGCAAATAGCCCTCTAGGATATTGTAATTAGAGGGCTGCGGGGGAGAGTATGTGAAAAAA
>CAYTGS010000168.1:0-4156 GCA_964437435.1 uncultured Roseburia sp. | reverse complement strand
ACAAAAGAAGTAACTGATAGAATTAATGGTCTTAACACTATTTTAATCAATAGCAATAGGTATGAAGACCTTAAACGTTCAACAGAGGATAAGGATTTCCAAAACAAGCTCTTGGATGAGCTGGTACCGATAGCGGATAATGAATAAATACATGTAATTGAATAAAGAATTATATAACCTGGTATAAAGTATGAAGTTGTCAAAGACATATGATAATGAAGCTTTATATCAGGTTTTTGTTTTGTGCTTAATGAACTTATGGCTAGTAGAGTGACAGTCAGAAGGAAGATGTATTTTTATGGCTTATGACCGTTGTGGCAAACTTTGTGGCGGTATGGGCTGTGACTAAGGTAGTGGGGGCGATTTCACAATGCATATGATTATTCAAGGTTTAATATGCGATATCAAAGATAATCTGTATACTAGATATACAGGTGGTGTTAGGCTTATTACGAATAACGCATTGGAATTTGACAATGGGGCTATTCTTGAAACAGATACATATTTTAATTCATGCTCTGTCGGAAAATGGTTCTCTTATTGTGACATTGAGGGTATTCAATTGAAAATAAGCTATTCCGGTGATTTTAAGCTTGAAGTGTTTTATGCTGATTATGGGGGAGAAGTATGCACTGTCAGGACGCTTGCAAGCGTGGGATTAAAGTCGGATATGGATAAAAAATCAGAGTATACGTATCAGATTGAGCCATTATATAGTGGCGTTGTCTATTATCGCCTGATGGCACTCTGCGATAAAGCGAGGCTTTACAGTGCTGTTTATGATGCTGTTTCATCAAAACCGGAGAGAAACATTGCAATTGCACTTAATATTTGCACTTATAAGCGTGAGCAGTTTTTAATGAGAAACATCAGGCTTTTGGAGGAAAAGTTTCTTAACGAACCTTCATCACCGCTTTATGGCAGGCTTAAGGTATTTGTAACTGACAATGGAAGCACGCTAGACTGTGCTGCGATATCGGATGCAAATATCCATGTGTGTCACAATCCAAACGTAGGCGGAGCTGGAGGCTTTGCAAGAGGGCTTATTGAGATTGGTAAATGTAGGGAGAGTGACTTAATTACCAATGTAATTTTTATGGATGATGATGTGCGTATAGAGCCGGAGGCAGTTTTAAGGACGTATAGGCTTTTGAAGCTTTTAAAGGATGAATATAAGAATTCTTTTATTGCAGGGGCAATGCTTTCGCTGGATAAGCCATATATCCAGCATGAAAACGGTGCTTTATGGAATATGGGGAAATGTAGCTTTGTGAATAGAAATCTCGACTTAAGAAATTTTGAGAACATAGTCTTTAATGAGTTGGAATTTCAGAGGGACTATGCAGCATGGTGGTACTGTTGTGTGCCTGCCTCTGTTTTAAAAAGGGACAATCTTCCTATACCTCTATTCATACATGAGGATGATGTAGAGTACAGCCTTAGAAATGCTAAGCACATACTGACGATGAATGGAATTGCTATTTGGCACCCTGTTGCTGATACAATCCGTGTCTCCTCGAATGAGTATTATAATCTCAGAAACCTTTTAATAGTCAATGCAAGATATTGTCCTAATTATAGCAAGCTTATGCTTTGTAAGAAAATTCTTGTCAACTTTGGGGCGGCGCTTTTAAGGTTTAGATATAAGGATATGAAGCTTATTCTTATGGCAATTGAGGATTTTTGCAAGGGGCCGGAATGGCTTTTGGAGCTTGACGGGGCTTCATATCACAAGCTTATACAGGGCATGGGTTATCAATTATATGATGTGACGAACAGGCTTAAAAATTATGAGATAGGGAGGAATGCCTTTTATATGGGCACGCATCCTAAAAAACTTAAATGGAGTAGGAAGCGGATTTTGTTTGATAGGGAAAGCGGTAAAGGACTTGAACTTGGATTTTCATTTATACAAATTTTTGTCTGTATCGCCATGTATATAAAATCCCTTTATCTTATATTTTTTAAATATGGAGGTAGTAGGAAAGCGTATTTTGATAATTTCAGTAAGCTGCAAAATATAGATTATTGGGAAAAAGCATTGGGGATGTGATTATGGAAGATGATAAGATAATATTATCTAATATATTACTGTCAATTATTATTCCTGTGTATAATGTGGAGCAATATATAGAAAAGTGCTTGGAGAGTGTTGCTTGCAATTTAAATAGGGGTGATGTTGAGGTAATTGTTGTTGATGACGGCTCATTAGACAGTTCTGGTGAAAAGGCTGATATGTATGCAGCTAAATATCCTTACATAAAGGTTATACATAAAGAAAACGCAGGTGTTGCCGTTGCTAGGAATATCGGTATGGATAATGCCTTGGGTGAATGGCTTTATTTTATGGACTCTGATGATTGGCTGGCTTGTGGGGCGGTTGACATTATATGTGAGTGTGTATCTGCTAATTATGAGGCGGACATTTTGCTGTTTGATGCCTACAGGAATACAGTTAATGCTGAGGAGAATTGGGAGCATTTTGAAAATAACGATATATTTTATGATAGACAGGATTTAGATGGCTTGCAGAGGGGGATGCTTTACTTTCCAATGTGCGATCGACATACAAAGGTACCGCTTGCAGCTTTGTGGGATAAGGTATACAGGAGACGGTTTGTAATAGATAATGGTCTTAAATTTGTTTCAAAGCTAAGAGTTCTTGACGATATGGTATTTAATATGGAAGCCTTTGGGATTGCAAAAAGGGTTGCATATTATAAGAATAAAATTTACCATTACCGCTATGTTGGGGCTTCCATAACGAACAGCTACAGACCTGACAGGGTAAGTCAGGATATGGAGGTTTGGAAATATATTTATGTTTATATGGGCAAGAATAATAAATTGTCTGATGAAATGTTTAAACAGGCGTATTATTGCCGTATAATTAAGTCGTTTAGCATATGCTGTAGATTGTGCTTCTTTAATCCCCAAAATGAAAAGAGCCTTTGTGCTAAGACGGCTCTTGTGAAAAAAGTTATGGAAACGGAACCCTATGTAGGAGCGTTTAAAAAGGTCAGATTAAAAAATGCAGAGTGGAAGCTTAAGGTTATGATACTTATGGGACGTTTTAAATTTAGCTTTGGTGTCTGGCTGCTTCATATAGCTCAAAACGGTCTAAGATAGCATTAGCTAAGGCCTTGGGGTTTCCCATTTCAACGAATGTAATCATTTCGCTTTCGCTAAACAGCTCATGATTTGCAGGATTGTCACCTAAAATCATGGGCTTTTCCATTGCCCTGTATATATATGCTTTACCGGGGATTGTGCGCTTAGCCTTTTCTATATTGGAGTTAAAATGTCCTGCAAGGCAAAGGTCGGAAAAGGCTATGTATTTTGCAAGCTTTTTTGGTGGTAGCCAGTCAATATATTCAATATTTTTGAGCTGTATCTTTGATTTAACAGGTCCAATACATATTAACATAATTTGAGAATTGTTTTGCAGCAATTTAAAGGCTTTTAGAATTACGTCAATACCCTGCAACGGAAGTACGCTTCCAAAATAGCAGACTATGTATTGATTTTTATACTTTGACGGTTTTGAAATATTCATGGGATGATAAATCTGTGTATCTGCTTTTAAATAAAGCGTATGAATATGTGTCCTGTCTGCATTAAATTCATCAGCAAAATAATCACCATGCACATTTGTATCGCAGATTATAATATTTGCTTTTTTTAAAGTATTCTCATCTATTTTGTGAAGAAATCCCCCTATAAATCCGTTTGGGGTGAATTTCTTCCTGTCAAAGCAAAGGGTGTCATACATTGATATAAAGAAATCCTCTATTATAAAGGTATTGCTGAACTTATGCCCAAATAGTGGGATTATAAGCTGGGGCGCAAAGCCTATGAATATAACGTCATAATCGGAAGCCTTTGTAAATATCAGGCTAAAATATACGGAAATAAGCCTTATAATATAGCTTTTATTAGGTGAGCCTATAATTGTATAGCTTGAAGCATTTTTCTTTATGATATTAATTTCCTGGGTGTTTCTGATATAGTCAGTGTTTTTTGTTGTTATAAATAGAACCCTTTTATTTTTTAAACAAGAAATCATATGCAATGATTACCCCTTCGTATAGTTAAGGCTTATTATAATACTAATAAGAATTAATTGCTAGTCAAAATATTGAAATAATAGCCCATT
>CAYTGS010000167.1:0-4158 GCA_964437435.1 uncultured Roseburia sp. | reverse complement strand
ATATTATCCAAAACAATCAAAGGCACTCTCCCTATATTGGGATTGTGCCTTTTTATATTTAAAGCAGACTCGATAAATGATGATTTAAAATTTAATAGCTTTTTGACTTAATCTGTGATAAGATACATCTTGTAGTATTATAATGATTCAAAGTTTGTAGGTTATGAGAAAGAGAAAGGCATGGTTATTAATGTATGAGTATGAATTAATGAAATATGCAAAAGATATTCTGGAATCAGATAATTTTCAGAGCACAAAAAACCATATACAACATGGAAATATGTCTGTATATGAGCATTGTATCAACGTTGCAAAGACCAGTCTTTATATCAAGGATAAATTCAATATCCAGTGCGGCACTAAAGATTTAGTAAGGGGAGCGCTTCTTCACGATTACTTCCTCTATGATTGGCATATCAGTGATAAGGAAAATTCCCACAGACTCCATGGATTTTACCACCCAGGACGTGCGCTCAAAAACGCTAAAAAGGAGTACTATATTACGGTCAGGCAGGCTGATATAATCGTAAAGCATATGTGGCCTTTGACCTTGGTTCCCCCTATGTGCAGGGAAGCCTGGATAGTCACGATGGCTGACAAGTACTGCTCTACGATGGAGACAATCCACCTCCATAAGGGAACGCTCCACAATCTAAAGATATCATAATATTATAACAAGATTTGAAAGGACTAGATTATTCAATGAGAAAGACTAAGATTATTTGTACCATAGGACCAGTATCCGAGAGTGAGGATAAGTTAAAGGAATTGTTGCTTGCTGGAATGAACGTGGCAAGATTTAATTTTTCACACGGCGACCACGCAGAGCACCAGGCGAAATTAGAAAGGGCAAAAAAGGTAGCTCGTGAGTTGGGCTTGCCCCTTGCGACAATGCAGGATACGAAAGGACCAGAGATAAGGCTTAGGGATTTTGAGGGCGGAAAGGTATACCTAGAGGCAGGCAGTACTTTCAGACTTACAACCGAGGAAATACTAGGTACAAAGGATAGGGCATCTATCACCTATAAAAATTTAAAAAATGACGTGAGTATTGGAAAGACCATACTAATAGACGATGGACTTATCGAACTTAGGGTCAAATCAATAGACGGCACGGATATAGTGTGTGAAGTCATAAACGGCGGATATGTTTCCAACCATAAGGGAATAAATGTCCCAGGGGCACAGCTTTCAATGCCATATCTAAGCGACGTTGACAAGGACGATATATTATTTGGAATCAAGATGGAGTACGACTTTGTAGCACTCTCCTTTGTACGGTGTGCGGATGATGTCATTGCCGTTAGAAAGCTTATTGAAGCTAATAACGGAAAAATGAGGATTATCTCAAAAATCGAGAATATGCAGGGAATAGATAATCTCGATGATATATTAGAGGTTTCCGACGGAATAATGGTGGCTAGAGGTGACATGGGCGTGGAAATCCCTATGGAGGAAGTACCAATTCTCCAAAAGAAAATGATTAAAAAGGCGCTTGCTGCGGGTAAGATAGTTATAACCGCAACCCAGATGCTTGATTCGATGATGAAAAACCCAAGACCTACAAGGGCGGAGACTACGGACGTAGCAAATGCCATTTATGACGGCACTTCCGCTATTATGCTTAGCGGAGAGAGTGCGGCAGGCGCTTACCCTGTTGAGTCGGTCAAGACTATGAGTAGGATTGCCCTTCGCACAGAGCAGGATATAGGGTATGATGCCCGTCTTAGAAAGAGAAACCATAACTGGGAGAACAACGAGGAGATTAATACCGCTATAAGCCACGCCTGCTGTACAACGGCGATGGATTTAAACGCAAAGGCTATTATCACTGTCACAATGTCGGGCGCTACAGCGGCTATTATCTCAAAGTACCAGCCTGGACGTATTATTATCGGTTGTACTGTTGACGAGACGGTTTACCGCCAAATGTCGCTTCTCTTTGGCGTTGTTCCTCTTCTTATCGCAAAGGAGGACGATGCTGAAAAGCTTTTTGATGAGGCTATAAAGGCTAGTCTTGCGGCAGGGCTTATCGAGAAAGGTGACAGGGTTGTTCTTACGGCTGGAGTTCCTCTTGGTGTCCCCGGCAGGACAAATACTATTCGTGCTGTAGAGGTTTGATAGAGGCATTTTTAATTACTAATTATTTTTCAAGAGGAAGAAATGGGAAGAATTTTTTACATCATGGGAAAAAGTTCGTCCGGTAAGGATACAATCTATAAAAGATTAATCCAAAACCGGTCACTTCATTTAAAGAGAATTGTGCCATATACAACACGCCCTATCCGCAGCGGTGAAAATGATGGAGTAGAGTATCATTTCACTGATATTGATGGTATGAACAGGCTTAGGGCTGACAATAAAATTATTGAGAGTCGTTCTTATGATACGGTGTATGGTGTATGGTATTATTTCACTGTGAAGGACAACCAAATTGATTTAGAGAATAACGACTATCTTATAATTGGCACGCTACAGTCATATGTGAATACAAGGGATTACTTTGGAGAGGATAAGGTAATCCCTATATATATTAGCCTTGATGATGGAGAACGTCTCACAAGGGCTTTGAGGCGTGAAAAAAAACAATCTGAGCCTAAATATGAGGAGCTGTGCAGACGTTATTTGGCTGATACATCAGATTTTTCTCCGGAAAATCTGGAAAATGCAGGTATTAAAAAATATTTTGATAATTATTGTCTTAGGGATTGCTTAAATGAAATTTGCAGCTATATTCTATCTTTTTAGCAGGAGGATATAAAAATGGATTTCAAAGTAAATGAGGTACAGTCATCTGCGCCAGTACAGCCTACGCAGAGTACAACGCCAAGTGATGACACATTTAAATTCATGCTTGCCAGCAATATTGAGGAGGCTGGACTTGCAGAGCGTTTGAATCTTTTAATGGAGGAAATCGTCATGCAGGGTGATAAGCTTGTAAAGCGGACGGATATTCGGGACATGAAAAGATACCGCACATTAATTAAGGAGTTTATGAATGAAATCGTAAACCGTTCCCATAAGTTTTCAAGGGAAAATTTTCTCGACAGAAGGGGACGACACAGGGTTTATGGAATTATAAGGCTTGTGGACGAAAAACTTGACGAGCTTGCACAGCAGCTTGTGAGTGAGGAATGTGATTCTATTTCAATTCTTGCCAAGGTTGATGAGATAAAAGGTCTTTTGCTTGATATCTTTGCGTAATGGAGGTTTTGCTTCAATGGCAGATACAAATTGGAATGATATAGTGGGATTAGGACAATTGACGGATAACCTGAAAAACGCCCTCAAATATAATAAAATTTCACACGCATACATGATACAGGGAGAGAAGCTGTCTGGAAAAATGATGGTGGCTGATATTTTTGCAAGGGCTTTGCAGTGCGAGGCTGCGGATGGTGTCAAGCCATGTAACCAGTGCCGTTCGTGCAGGCAGGCGTTAAACAGAAACCACCCTGATATAATATATGTGGAGCATGACAAGCCGAATGTTATATCGGTAGACAATATAAGACAACAGATAAATGGTGATATAGCAATCAAGCCCTACAGCGGTCCTAAGAAGATTTATATTGTGGATGAGGCTGAAAAGATGAACGTACAGGCACAGAACGCACTGTTAAAAACTTTGGAGGAGCCGCCGGAGTATGCCGTTATAATGCTCTTGACTACCAGGGTTGAAGCCATGTTACAGACTATTCTCAGCCGTTGTGTCGTGCTTGAGACTAAGCCGGTAGCTGATGATGTTATCAAAAATTATCTTATGAGAAAGGTGGAAATTCCCGATTACAGAGCGTCGATTTGTGCGTCTTTTGCAAGGGGAAATGTGGGACGTGCTATTGCCCTTTCGTCAAATGAGGATTTTGACCATATGAAATCTTCGGTTATTGATACCATGAAGAATATATGCGACATGGAGATTAATCAGATTGCAGCTCATGTTAAGAAAATTTCGGAAGAAAAGTTTGATACAAACGATTATTTGGATTTATGTTTCATATGGTTTAGGGATGTACTTCTATACAAGGCGGTAGGTACATTTGGGGATAAAAGCCATATTATTTTTAAGGAGGAAATGACGGATATTGCCAATGCGGCAAGACATTTCGATTATGAAGGAATAGAGAGAATTATACATTCGATAGATAGGGCAAGGAG